>CAIMIV010000037.1 GCA_903841185.1 uncultured bacterium | reverse complement strand
TCCGATATGACCCAAACGTTGAAAGTTTTAGTGGAAAGTTTGAATGAAAAACAAATCCTGATTTATTCCAAAAATTATGAGGTGGAAAAAATGTTGTCCGAGGAGGGTTGGTCCGGAGAGGTATTGAATGCGCAGAAAGATTATCTCAGCGTCATCAATACTAACATCAGCGGGTACAAAACGGATGGTGTGATTGATGAGTCAATTGCTCATCAGGCTGATATTCAGGCTGATGGTTCTGTGGTGGATACGGTAACCATCACTCGGCATCATAATGGTGGTAGTCTTGAAAAAGATTGGTGGAACAAGGTGAACGCTGATTATATGCGGGTGTATGTGCCTAAAGGATCGCAACTGCTTTCAGCTACGGGGCAAACTAGGGAATTTAATGCCCCGCCTTTGGATTATAAAAAACTAGGTTTCAAATGGGATGCGCAAGTGAGAGCGGAGGAAGATTCCATGCGTATTGATGAAGAGAGCGGCACGCGGGTGTATGAGGATGGAGATAAGACTGTGTTTGCCAATTGGGCATATGTCAGTCCGCAAGAGACGGTGGTGGTGACATATAAGTATTTATTGCCGTTCAAGCTGGATGTCAATATGACCAACAAACCGGCGGACACTTATTCACTTTTGGTGCAGAAACAATCGGGAAGTCGCGGAAGTCAGTTTGCAGGAACAGTGACTTATCCGGAATATTTGCAAACGGTGTGGACCTATCCAACAGAAGTGCAAAAAGAAGCTCAGAAAATTAGCCTTACTACTGATTTGAAGGAAGATAAATTCTTAGGTGCCGCCTTTACCAGAAAATAATTTTATGATTACAAAACTTTTTAGAAATAATATTATTCTCAACGCACGGCCTTCCAAATCGGTGGCTTCGGCGGCTTTTGTTATTACGATGGCGGGACTGGCTAGTCGGTTGCTGGGACTTCTGCGGGATAGATTTTTGGCTTCTACGTTCGGAGCGGGGGATATTTTGGACGCCTATTATGCCGCTTTTCGCGTACCGGATTTGATTTATAATCTGTTGATTGTGGGGGCTTTGAGCGCGGCATTTATCCCGGTTTTTACAGGACTGTTGAGCAAGGAAAAAGAGGAGGAGGCTTGGGAGTTGACCAACGGTATTTTGAATCTGATTGTTTTTTGTATATTGGCCTTTTCTTTCCTGTTTGCTCTATTTGCGCCATTTCTCATGCGCGTGATTACCCCAGGCTTTCCGGAGGAAAAAATGGATATGGTAGTGATGTTCACTCGCATAATGTTCTTGAGTCCTTTATTTCTGGGCATCAGCGGCATTTTTGGCGGAGTGCTAACTTCTTTCAAAAAATTCTTGATTTATTCTTTAGCGCCTTTGTTCTATAATCTCGGTATTATCGGGGGAATTTTTATTTTTGTGCCATTTTTTGGTCCGATTGGCTTGGTGTGGGGCGTGGTGTTGGGGGCTTTGATGCATATGCTGGTGCAATATCCCGCGGTGAAACACTCGGGTTTTAAATATGACTTTATCTTATTTAAGGCGTTGAAAAACAAACATGTGCGAGAGGTTTTGCGCTTGATGGTGCCTCGGACGCTGGGCGTGGCGGTGACGCAAATAAGTCTGACAGTCGTCACCATCTTTGCCTCTACGCTGGCCGTGGGTAGCTTGGCTATTTTTAATTTTGCGCAAAATCTGCAAAGCGTGCCCTTGGGACTGTTCGGCATCTCCTTTGCTATTGCTGTTTTTCCGACTCTTTCCCAATATGCCGCCAAGGAAAATTATGATGATTTTGTGAAAGCTTTTTCGCAAACATTCCGGCAAATTCTTTTTTTTGTCATTCCTTTGAGCGCGTTGATTTTGGTTTTGCGGGCACAAATTGTGCGAGTGGTCTTGGGCAGCGGGCAGTTTGATTGGAATGACACGACATTGACTTTCCAATGTTTGGCTATTTTTGTCCTCAGTCTTTTCGCGCAAAGCACTATTCCACTGTTGGCACGATCTTTTTATGCTTTGCACAACACCAAGACCCCTTTTTACATTGCTCTTCTCACCGAAGCTTTCAACATCGTGGCCATTCTGCTACTTATTGGCCGGTTTCAGTTGGTGGGACTGGTGATGGCATTTTCTTTGGCGAGCGTGGTGCAAATGTTGATGCTCCTTTTTATGTTGCGCTCCAGGTTTGAATATTTGGATGATAAAAACATTTTGCTAGCCGTATCTAAAATTTCTTTGGCCGCCTTTCTGGCGGGGGTGGACACGCAAAGTGCAAAATATCTAATAGGTCCCCAAGTGGATATGAATACTTTTTTTGGGGTGTTTACGCAATTAGCCGGCGCGGGGATGGTGGGAGTGCTAGTTTTTGGCGGGGCTTGCTACCTTTTGAAATTGGAAGAATTTTTTTCTTTCAAAGATGCTCTCACCCGAAAACTTTTCCGCACTAAACAAGATATCCAGGAGGATACGACACCGGTGAGTGGAATCTGATGATAATTTTAAATAACCAATTTACAATTTACATTGAATTTTCAATTACTCAATTTTCAAATATTCCCGTCCTGTAAAAGTTAATCTTAAAAAATAATCTTCCCTGCGCTTGACAGGATTTTTAGATTTGATATAGTAACAGCATGAAACATTATATGAACCAAAACTTAGCCAATTTGTTGCTCTTGCAAAAAGAGTCTTTTTGTGCTGGGTAATGTATTCATAGTAAAATGTGGAATGTAGCAAACCCGGCATAAAAGCTGGTTTTTTTGTTCTTTAAAAATTAAATAAATGTGAAAGGGGGCATAAGGCCCAAATAAATAATCTTCAAGAGGAGATGATTATGAGCAAAGATACGAAGAGAAGAATTTTATTGAATGATGTCCTGCTCCGCGAGTCTGGCCAGGTGGAAGCGGGAGGGATGACGCTTGCTAATCAGTATCATTATATAGAGATGATGATTAAAGGCGGAATCGATATCATCGAGGTTGGCTATCCTGCCAGTTTAGGCAATGAGCTGCAACGCTGCAGGGATATTGTCAGTTTCGTTGGATCGATGAAGGTGAAGAAACGGCCCATCCTCTCTGGCTTGGCTCGTTCCTTGGATGCGGATATCCTTGCTGTAAAAGATACGGGCTTTGAGATGGTGCATGTTTACATACAGGCATCAGATCAACTCATCTCCACCCAGTTTTACGATGAGAGACATGGCGTCACTTTAAAGGAGAAACGCAATTGGGTGTTGCGTCAGGCGGTGGAGGCGGTGGGATATGCTAAATCCCTGGGGTTTAAACATATCCAGTTCTCGCCGGAAGACGCAGCGCGGGCTGACAGGGAATTCCTCTGCCAACTGGTGGAATCTGTAATTGACTCCGGCGCCACCAGTGTAAATATTCCCGACACAACGGGAATATGTGTCATGAACGAGTTCGGTGATTTGATTCGCCACCTCGTTGCTACTGTCCCCAACATTGGGCGGGCGCGGCTTGCTTGTCACTGTCATAATGACACTGATAATGCGACCGCTAATGCGCTCGAGGGCGCGTTGGCTGGTGTAGATGAAGTTCAAGGCACATTTTATGGCTTGGGTGAACGAAGCGGGATGACAAAGTTCGAATCATTCATTATGAACATCCAGACACGTCAAGATGTGTTTGGATCCATAAATATTGAATTCGATTCAACGTTGTCTTGCTCTTTAGTTAATTTTCTAGGAGCAGCGCTTAATATTACCGTTCCTCGACACTGGGTGGTCGTTGGGGAGCAAAATAGTGTCTGTAGCTCGGGCACTCACCAGGCCATCGAGGCCAAGGCCAAAGAGATGAAATTGCCCAGTCCTTATTATGGCTGGCTGCCAGCCTTGTATGGTCATGGTCCGATAAGAACGAGGATAACTAGTTCTTCTGGAAGGGCCGGTTTAGCAGCAGAGCTCAAACGGATTGGCTTTGTTCTGACAAAGGAGCAACTTGATCTTATTTTCAATAAGGTCAAGGAGATTTCTTCGGAGAGAAATAGTAATTCTCTTCAGGAGCGAGAACTAGTGGCTATTGTTAATGACCTGCTTGGTCAGGATATTCCTTGCTTGATGATTGTGGAGAAATGCACCATTATCAGTGGTAAAGGAAATAATCCTAGTGCCATAGTGGTCATTTCCTTCGGAGGGAAAGTGGCTGAGGCCAACGGCGTCGGCAATGGCCCGATTGATGCCAGCTTTGTAGCAGTAACCACTGCTGCGAAGCAACTCTTTTCAGCTTTGGAGGAATATGAATTTTTCCTCGATGGTTGGAATCCAATTCCAGTTACAAAAGGAGAAAAATCTTTGGGCGATGTGTATGCCCGGATAAGAGTGACGAATAAGGTCACCAAGAAAGAAAAGATCCATTGTGGTCATGCAGTGGATGCGGACACAAACCAAGCTTTCGTGCAGGCATTTGCCAATGCACTGAGCTGGTTGGCTTCCTCCCTGGAAAAGTAGGGAGGGACGGAGATGAGTTTATCAAAACTCATCTCCTTTTTTTATACAAAAATGTTTAAGAAACTAAACTTTTATGCCCCTTGATTATTCTTTTGGAATAGGCTAAACTAGTTATAATATGAGTCAAAAAAACGTCCGCAACTTTTGTATAATCGCCCACATTGATCATGGCAAGTCGACCCTCTCGGATCGACTTTTGGAATTGACCCACACTGTGGAACAGCGCAATATGAAGGCCCAACTCCTGGATCAGATGGATTTGGAGCGCGAACGAGGCATTACCATCAAATTACAACCGGTGCGGATGATTTACAAATCTCCGTTGAGGCATATCAATACTGATAGTGCTGAACCTCACCCCGGCCCTCTCCTTGAAAAGGAGAGGGGGTATGAGGAATATATACTCAATCTTATCGACACACCAGGACACGTGGATTTCGGCTATGAAGTCTCCCGTTCTTTGGCAGCCGTAGAGGGAGCGGTACTGCTAGTGGACGCCACCAAAGGCGTGCAAGCGCAAACCTTGTCGAATTTGTATCTGGCCATCGAGCAGGGGTTGGAAATTATTCCTGTGGTCAACAAGGTGGATTTGCCCAATGCCGACGCGCCGCGGGTAAAAAAAGAAATCATCCATGTCTTGGGATGCAAAGAAGAAGATATTTTTGAAGTTTCCGGCAAGACCGGGCAGGGCGTGGATAAGCTGCTAGAAGAGATTGTGAAAACGGTGCCGTTTCCGGGTGGGGACGTGGAGAAACCGTTGCGAGCTTTGATTTTTGATTCTAAATACGACACCTACAAGGGAGTAGTGGCCTATGTGCGGATTTTGGACGGGAAAGTGAAACGCGACGACGAAGTGACAATGATGGCGGGTGCGGCGGATAGCGATGTGGTGGAAGTGGGTCATTTCAAACCGGATATGCAAAAAGTGGAGGAACTGACCGCCGGAGACATCGGCTATTTGGCCACGGGATTTAAGAGCGTGGAACATTGTCGCGTGGGAGACACCATTACTTTAGAAGGCTTCGAAGACAAAGTGGAGAGTTTGCCGGGCTATAAAAAAGTGACCCCGATGGTATACGCTTCTTTCTACCCGCTGGAAGGCGACGAATATAGCATGATGCGCGACGCCTTGGATAAATTGAAATTGAATGATGCCGCTTTTGAATTTGAACCGGAATCCAGCCAGGCGTTGGGCCGCGGTTTTCGTTGCGGTTTTTTGGGGATGTTGCATTTGGAAATCATCCAGTCGCGCTTGGAACGGGAATTTGATATCAGTCCGACCATCACCACGCCGAGCGTTGTGTATGAAATTGAACTGAAAGGGAAGCCGGGCGAGCGAATAAAAATCTATTCGGCCACCGAAATGCCGGACCCGTCCACTTTGGAGCGTATTTATGAACCGTTTGCGAAACTGGATATCATTTCGCCGGCCAGTTATCTGGGATCGATTATGGAAGTAATGGGCAACACCCGGGCGCAATATGCTAATACGGAATATATCGACAGCGAACGGATCGTGCTGACTTTCAATTGTCCGTTGATGGATGTGATTATCAATCTGCATGACGACTTGAAGAGTGCATCTTCCGGTTATGCTTCGATGAACTATGCCCTGAGCGAATATCGCCCGTATGATTTGGTGAAAATGGATATCATGGTGGCGGGAGAAAAAGTGGATGCTTTTTCGCGGATTGTGCCCAGAGAAAGTGCCAACAGCGAAGGCAAAAAAATTGTGGAAAAGTTGAAAACTTCCATTCCCAAACAAAACTTTTTGATTGCCTTGCAAGCCACCATCGGCGGCAAAGTGATTGCCCGAGAGAGTATCCAGGCTTTCCGCAAAGATGTGACTAGTGGCCTCTATGGCGGAGACATCACTCGAAAGAGAAAGCTTTTGGAAAAGCAGAAGAAGGGAAAGAAAAAAATGAAAAGCATCGGTCGGGTAAACATTCCATCTGACGCCTTCTTGTCGGTTTTGAAAAAATAGGAAGATTATTATAAAAAAATATTGTCCTTTGAAAATTAGACCTGTTGCATAATAAGTTGCGTAACGAAATTTTCAGATTTTGAGGCATAATTTTTCAAACAATTTTTGCGGCCTAGCCGTAGCTAAACCAAGAAAATTTTTGGAAAATTTTACCAAAATATGGAAATTGCAGTAGTGAGTTATTATGCAACAGGTCTATTAAATAAAAAATTAGAATTGGGCTATAACATTAACATAAAGAAAGGAGGGAGTCATGAGAAAAATGCTTGTTAAAACCGCAATAAAAAAAGGTTATAGGATTTTTGAGTTACGGGATGTCAGAGATCAGCAATGCTTGGTCGTGGCTATAATAGAGGATTATCCTTATCCTGCAGAGTATATAGTGCATGATATTACACATTCGAAATTTATTTCTAAGCATACGGTAATAGGGGGTTATGATGGTGTTACCGTATGCGACTTATTCGCATATTGCCTAGGTTGCTTAGATCCTAATGGAGAAATGAAATCAATCAGCAATATAACTGGTAGTTATGAGTATAAAGAGCCTTTAACGGAGAAAGAGCTTGATGAAATAGATCCGGAATATAAAGCGTTTGGCGGAATATAGCAAGGGTTATATAGTATTACGTAATTAAAAACCTTAACCAGGAGGCAAATTATGTCATTGCGAGCAAGAAATAAAATGTTGCTTGAAAAAGCACATGTATCTGATAGTTCGACAAAACCTAAGCAGGTTTCGTTGTCAGAAAAAACACTCCAGGTACCAGAGCAACCCAAGAAACCCAAAAAAAATGCACTCAATTGCGGAGAAAATCGCGATGGGGAATAACACTTCCACTTCAGCTGTCTTCTCGTCAAGTAACATCACCCCAACCGGGAGGTCACCCAGACCTCCCGCCTAATTCTAATTTTTTATTACATCCGACAAACATGGATATAGTCTTGGAAGTCAGAAATTTTGTCGAGGCGGAGTGTCGAAAACCGAGTAGTCATTATGGCTATGAGCCGTTTGCTTTTCATTTTGTGCCTGTCGTTGCTTATGCGGAAAAACTGGTTACGGAGCTGGGTGGCGACAGGGAAGTGATTCTGCTGGCGGCCTGGTTGCACGACATCGGTTCGATTATGCATGGCCGAAAAGACCACCACCTGACGGGTGCCAAAATTGCGGAAGAAAAACTGACAGCACTGGGTTATCCGGCCGAAAAAATTGCCCTGGTGAAAAAATGCATTTTGAACCACCGCGGTTCGCAGCAAAATTTTCGGGAAACCCTGGAAGAGCAGATTGTCGCCGAAGCAGATGTGCTGGCTAATTTTGACAACATCGCCGGCATTTTCAAAGCAGCTTTTATTTATGAAAACCTGGATCAGGGTCAGGCCTTGGAGTCGGCAAGAAACAAGTTGAAAAATAAATGGAAGCAACTCCACTTTGATACGTCAAAAGAGATCATTCGGCCCAAATATGAGGCGGCGATGTTGCTATTGAAATAATGGATTTTAAAATTTGCCTCTTGTGCCTAAATATGGTAGCTTTAGAGAGAAATAGCATCTGTTTTTAACTATTAATTAGTGATACTGGAATGTTGGCAATTAGGATTAATGATGCGCTTAAGAAAAAAATTATTAGTTTTAATCAGATTTTTTTGCATGTTTGTTTTTTAAGATGGCTGAAATATATTATTCCAGTTGAGATAGTTCATTTAAATAAAAAGCAGTATTTACATAAGTCAGATCGCCCGCTAATGGTCATTGCCAATCATAATTCTGCTTGGGATCCATTTTTAATATTTTCAACAATGGATGAGGAATTTTTTCTTGGTCATTGTCCATGGCGCTTGCCAGTTTATCATAGTTTTTTTGAAAAGTTTTATTTTCGATGGTTGTTGAAATTTGCAGGAACTTATTCAATTAAGCCATTGGGTAGCTTGGAGAAAAGTCTGCAAAAGACTTTTGAAATATTACAAGATGGATCAAATACTATTTTTTTCCCTGAGGGAGAAAGGGTAAGAGGGGGTGAAAAATCGGGACCCAAAAGGGGTATAGGGCATATTATAAATGAAATGTCAGTATTGATAATGCCAGTATATATCCACTATTCGAATTATGAAGCAAGCGGATTTGGATCAATCCGTCAAAGAACAAAGATTATTTTTGGCGAGGTTACAGATTCCGAATATTTTTTAGAAAATTGGAGTGACAATCATCACAATGCGGTTATGGATTGCGTTTGGAGTCTTAGGGATAGGGATGCAAATATTAATTCCGATGGAAATAGGAAGCATAAATCACAAACAATAAAAAAATAGTGGAAAATAGAAAGTATCTTAATAAAATATTTACAAATACAGGAAATATTGTTGTCGGGGCAGTTTTATTTGTGGGATATCACGCTTATGATGGAGTTGGCTTATTTGTGAGTAGTAAATACGATTCCTTGAGAGCCATTCTGATTATGTTTTGTATTCTATTTGTACTTGCTTCGGCGCTTGTTTATTCGCATGAATTTTTTAAACGTAAGTATGCATGGGATATCTTAGAATTAGAGGAATTGGGTAATTTAAAAAAGCAAAAAGGCGATAAAATAAATTTTTTAAAAAAAATAACCAAGAAAATTCTAGAAAAAGGATATTGGTATATTTATTTTATCGGCCCAATATTAATCGGTCCTCATGTGGTCGCGATTATGTTGAGAAAAGAAAAAGGTCTTTTTGAAAATTGGTTGTTTATTTTACCAGGATCTATATTGTCGGCAGTATTTTGGGTGTTATTCTGGAAAGGATTTATTTTTGTATTTTGGTATAAAATCGGATATTTTTTGTTAGGAAGTTAGTTTTTATAAATAAATAATTAATGTAAATGTGATATGGATAGTGAGCAGATAATAAATCAAGAAGCATCTAATTTTGTAGCACTTATTAAAGAATTAAAAATATTCGATTCCAGTTCAACGAGTGATGGAAAATTTGAAGGAAAATTTGTAAAAATAGATGGAAAATTAAAAATAGATCTAACTAGATTGGACTATTTAGCTTTGGGTCAAGACAAGGAGATTAAGCAAATAATGATAAAAAACATCGAGGGATGTGATTTGAGTTGCCCAGCCTCTCAAATGGTTATGAAATCCTCAGAGACCGTACGATTGGAGAATAGCTTGGCTGATCTTCATGGGATGTCGGACACGGTATTATTTACCAGTGGTTATGCGGCAAATGATAATATCATTCAGGCTTTAGGGCTAAGACTCAATACTCATTATATAAAGCATTATATGTCGCAATATGGCATTACAAATGGGGAAGGGTCCATTCCTACGATATTTTTTGTGGATGGAGAAAGTCATTATTCATTGGTTCATGGTGCTAAGATAGCGCAATATTTTTCTAAGGGAATCAATGAGGTCAGGAAATTTAAAAGTGCAGATTATGATGATTTAACGAAAAAAATAGAAGAATCAAAAGAAAAATTTGGCGATAATGCAGTGCGGGTAATTGTTACAGATGCCCTTTCTTCGATATCTGGCAGAATCTTTGATATAAATTCATTGTATAAAATAGCTAATAAATATGGATGTTTGATGTATGTTGATGAGGCTCATTCTTGTGGATGCATAGGCAGCCATGGGAGGGGCGTTGCGGCTAATACAGAAGAATTTGAGGCAAATAAGGACAGAACAATAATAATGGGGACACTTACGAAGGCCTTCTCTCAGCTGGGTGGCTATGTCGTTATGCCAAATAAAGAGCTGAGTGACTATCTAAAAATGTGCAGTCCTCAGTATATTTTTTCCGCCCCCATTCCTCCATGGATGGCTGAGACATTAATTCAAACAGTGGATTTGATAACCGGCAAGTGGGGAGATAGAAGAAGGGAGCTTTTATATAATTCTTCGAAATATCTCAGAGATGAGCTTGTAAAGAATGGTTTTGATATTATGGGATCGAATAGTCAAATCATTCCCGTTTCGATTAAGGATGATAAAATAGCAAATAAGGTGTATAATTATATCAGGGAGAATGGATTCATTTCATCCTTATTCAGGTACCCGGCTATCCCTAAGGGAAGTGCGATGTTGAGATTTTCTATTTGTGCTGACATAACCAAAGAAGAAATAGATGATTTGGTGAAATATCTGAAATTAGCAAGGGAAAAATATAAATTTTAATGCACATAAATTTTTATGATTGCTTCAATAATTTTATTTGCGGGAATAATTAATATTATACTAGGAATCATAATTCTCCTTGGCAAAAGAAGCGTCAATGAAAGGGGGTTGGTAATATTCGGCGTTTTAACCGTAGTGACATTTCTTTGGTCTTTTTGTAGTTTTTTGATTTATAAAATAGACAGTGAATTTTTTCCAAGAATGGCCTATTCCCTGGCTATCTTAGTGCCAACTTTATTTTTGTTATGGGTGTATGCATTTACTTCTGGCGAGAATGAAATATCAGTAGCAATAAAAATAAAGTGCGTTGCTATTGGCATGGCCGGGGTCGTATTATCAATTCTGAATCTAGTAACAAACCTGATTATAGTTGGTTTTACGCGGGATGAATTTGGCATATATCAAGAAATCACAGGCAGTCTTTATTTTTTGTATTTTGCATTTTCCGCCATGGCTATCTTGATAATTTTAATAAAATTATTTAAAGAATATAGGATAAATAGTGATATAAAAAGAAAGCAAATAAAGTTGGTTTTAATAGGCTTGTTTTTGTATAGTTTTTTTGTGATATTATTCGATTTTATTCTTCCGAGTCTGGGTTATATGAAATTAATTGATTTTGATGTCCCAAGCTCCGTGATATTCGTTATTTTCATCGCTTATGCCATAATAAGATATCAGCTTTTTAATATCAAACTTATAGCGGCGCAGGTGCTAACAGCTGTATCATGGATTATTATTGGTTCCCAATTCTTTTTCATTGAGGTTCTGATAAATAAAATTTTAACAGGGGTTGTTCTTGCCATAACCGTTGTTTTTGGAATGATGCTTATTCATTCAATTAAAAAGGAAATTGAACAAGAGGAGGCTTTAGAAATTGCCAACAAAAAAATTCAAGCGGATAAAGAGGTGGTGGAAAATACCAACGTGGAATTGGTGAAACTCGATCAAGCTAAAACAGAATTTCTCAATATTGCTTCCCATCAACTGCGCACTCCAATTTCTGTAATCCAGGGCGTAGCTTCTATGATGTTGGAAGGGGATATGGAAAAAATGACGCAAGAACAAAAGCAAAAATTCTATCAATCAGTGTGGGATAAATCTAAAAAACTAAAAAATATCGTGCATGATATTTTGAATGCCAGCAGTTTTGCCAGCCGAAAATATAGCGTCATGGATCAATTGGCGGAGTCGATTAATGTGGCTGAATTGCTGGAAAAAATAATCAAAGATTTTGAAATTGAAACAACGGAGCGAGGGTTGGACTTGAGTCTGTCTTGTGAAAAAAACATGCCAGAAATGCGAGGGCAAAAAGAATATCTAGAAGAGGCATTTATCAATCTAATTAATAACGCTATTAAATATACGCCTTCAGTCAAAATGACTGCCGATGTCCGCGGAGTGCGTGAAGACGGATGCAGGGCGAGTGTGGAAGTAAGTCTGCAAAAAGACCCAGCTAATCCGAAGAATATTTTGGTGGAGGTGAAAGACAATGGAATTGGCATTCCAGAGGAGGCTAAAGTGAAATTATTTCAGCGATTTTCACGGGCTAAAAATGCGGTGGATATGTATACAGACGGCACCGGTCTGGGACTATTTATCATCAAGGAAGTTGTAGAAGGTCATGGCGGTCGGGTTTGGTTTGAAAGCGAAATTGACAAAGGCACAACATTTTTTGTGAGTTTGCCAATCAAGCCAGTGGGCGAGATTGACATTAAAGCGCACATTACACAAAACTCCGTAACTAATCCGACAAATTAATTTTAAAATATATGGCAGAAGAAATTAAAAAAGAAATTCAAGCGTTGATTGTGGAAGATGATCCCGATCAAGTTATGCTATATTCTACTAAGTTTTTGATTGAAGGTGTGTTAACGGCGGCAACTGATAATGAATTTGATACTATGCAATATTTGTTAGGCGGAGGTTTTGATATTGTCCTTTTGGATATTCTCTTAAAGAGTGAAAATGGCATGGATATTCTGAGAAACATCAAACAAAATGAAAGAACGAACCATATTCCAGTGGTGATGTTTACTAATTATACTAAAAAAGAAATTCAGGACCAAGCCAAGGCATTAGGCGCTGTGGATTTCATTATCAAATCCGATATGACGCCCAAGCAGGTGGCGGAGCGGGTTAAGACGATTGTAATGAAAAATCGGGGGTAGATACTAACAATGCTTCAGAAATAAAAAAACCGCCCCTTGCAAATCATTGGATTTGTAGGGGGCGGCAGTGGCAGCTCTAGGTTATAAGGGCTGACCTTGGAATTTCGTAGAATGGTCCTTTGCCAGGGCTATCCGACACGGCAATTCCGTCCTTTCCTATGCATTCAAAGGTGGGGCCGGAAAAAGTGTATACTTCCTTGCCAGCCTCAAGATCTTCTTTGAGCCAAGGGCACTCCTGTCTGGTAACCTTTCTTGTTAAAAGGTATTTATTGGCCATCTTGCAACTCCCTTGCTACATGATTTATTTTTTTAATGCTTCTGAATATCAATAGTGCTTGTTTTTTCAAATGCTCGACAGCACTTTTCCGTGCAAATAACATAGAGACACTTTCTTTCCATGCCCTGGAAAACTCCAAAAATGGTGTTTCCGGCACGAACAGGCTTTTTACAGACATGGCATTTCTTTTTCTTACCATGATAGTTCACTTCTATAATTCTGAAAAAATCTGTACACTCCGGAGTGGCATTTTTTGCGGTCATGCTAGACCCTCCTTATGCCGTTAGCGGTAAATCATCAAAAAACCCATATTCCTTAAGTACGGCATACTCTTTTTCTTGCTGGTGATCGCGGCTGCAAAAAAGATGTCTTTTTGTACTGCCCTTGCGGTGCACGGTGCAGCATGGGTCTCCAGTGGCAATAGGCTTATGACAATAGAGATATTCTGTTGGAGCTCCGACATGATCCCCTTCTTCTATTATGCTTTTCAAAATACCACTGCCAGGTCTTATTGTTTGTGTAGCTTTTTTTATTTTTGTCATTGTGCTAGGTTCTCCTAAATATTGTTTTTGTGTACTGCGTTTAATTTTTTTGGTATAGATTGTTGTATATGGCGAAAGTTGCTTATGTCATGCAGTGTCCTCCTGATGTGTGTGGGTGAATTGTTAAGTAGCCAAATAAGATGATAGCAATAAATTAAAATCCGGTCAAGGCGCGGGCAAGGATTGTAAAACGGGCATTAAAATAAAAATCCCGTAGCAGACAATCCTGCTACGGGGGGAGGTGTTATTTTTTTGGAGTTTACATCGTAGTATTGTACGCGAGTTGTCGCGGAGATATCACTGCGCCACCATCGGTGGGCCAAAACTTGGGTGGCTGCAGGCTTTGCCGGGTATAGTAGATGTGCCACCAGTACAAGAGCAGAGAAGCCCCTTTGGAAGAGTTCTTTTCCAAGTGATGGAAGAAACACTTGGGATTCGTGGTGTCATCCTCTTCTTGTTCATGAGAAAAATGACTACAGGAACAAGTGTCTGCGCAAGGCAATCGTGGCAGGTCAAAGCGCAAAGCGACAGAAATGGCTTCGATAGGAGTCAATGCAATGCCTTTTTCATTCTGGGGCCAAAAACTGGGCAAGGCACCAGCGGTTTTTCCGTGGCATTCGTGCCAGCAAAGCCACAAGAGCAACGCATAGCGGTATTGACCGGGCAGAATGGAATAAGTGGTGTGGCATGTTTTACACAGATGTATGTCACATTCGGTATGTTTCTCATTCCCATTAAACAAGGTGCCGCAACGGTCACAGTAGGTACCAACAACCCTTATTTCTCTTTCTTCAGACATCACGGGTCTCCTTCTTTTTTAAATGAATAAAGAACAGCTATTGAATACATTAGACCTATTACGCAACAGGTCTATTGGATTATAACAGGGGAGTGCTTTTTGTCAATTTTTGGCTGGAAGAATGCGAAAAAATATCCAAATTGGAAATTAGTGCTATAATAGAAAGATGTATTATGTATATATTTTGGAATGTCGCGACCAGACGCTCTATGCCGGGATAACTACTGACTTAGATAGGCGTCTAGCGGAACATAATGGCTCCCAACTAGGAGCTAAATATACCAGTGTGCGGAGGCCGGTGCAATTGGTATTCGCCAAAGAATACGCCGACCGGTCCAGTGCTGCCAAGGAAGAGGCACGCATCAAAAAACTAACTCGTGCAGATAAAATAAAATTAATTAAAAAAACATGAATCAAAAAAATTTAGTATTTTTAGACACTGAAACCACGGGTCTCGGCGCCGATGGGCGCTTGTGTCAGGTGGCCTACAAATTTTCCGGTCAAGAAGCCGAAGCGCTTTTCAAGCCGCCGGTGCCGATTGAAATCGAGGCCATGTCAGTGACACACATTACCAATCGCATGGTGGCGGACAAAGAATCTTTTATCGGGTCACAAATGCATCAAGATTTGGAAAAGATTTTCGCGGTCGGCAATATCTTGGTGGCGCACAATGCGGCCTTTGATGCGGGAATTTTGCTGAAAGAGGGCGTGCAAACCGAAAAAACGATTGATACCCATAAAATCGCCCACCATTTGGACGTGGATGCTGAGCTGCCGAAACACAATTTGCAATATCTGCGCTACTACTATGATTTGGAAGTGGAAAATGCCAGTGCTCATGATGCTTTGGGGGATGTGCGCGTGCTGGAAAAATTGTTTGATTATTTTTTTGCTAAAATGTCAGTAGAAGAACCGGACGAAGAAAAAGTGTTGGCGGCGATGCTGGAAATTTCTGCACGACCGATTTTGATCAAGAAATTTAATTTTGGCAAATATACCGGAGAGCTGGTGAGCGACGTGGCGAAAAAGGACAGCGGCTATCTGACCTGGCTATTCAATCAAAAAGTGATGGACAGAGAACGGGGCATTGCCAATGATGAAAATTGGATTTTTACCTTGGATAAGTATCTCAATCCGAATAAGCTATTCTAGTGCGCTGGAATATGTTATACTAAATTCATTCAGTGAGGTGTGGTGGCAGGAAGGGTGGAGGCCTAACTAACGGTTGTCTTGTAATTGAAATTTTGTTAAAATAAAACTATGAGTATAAAGAAAAGACATAAAAAAATGCGGGTGCTGTGGATAATCATTTCGCTCTTAGCCGTTTTGGCCATGGTTGGCTTCACGATTGCCCCGGCTTTTGTGGGTATGAAATAATTTTTTTGAAAAAAATCATGAATAAGCAGAGCAGTATTTATGGAATTTTCATTAAAATAGGCTTGCTAGCGGGAGTGGTAATTTTGTTTCTTGTGGCAGTGGCTATCTATAAGGAGACGATGAAAAAAAATCAAATCCAAACAGAGATAAATAATCTCAAGGCGGAGGCGGAAAAGACGACGCGGGAAAATTCCATGCTGAAAGAAAAAATTGATTTTCTGGCCAGTAAGGAATATATGGAAACCGAAGCGCGAGACAAGCTTAATCTGAAAAGTCCGGATGAACAAGTGGTGATTGTCAAAAAGAATGTCGTCAAAGAGGCTGTTGTGGAAACGCCGACTCCGGTAACGGTGGCAGAAAACAAAGTGGCTATAGCAAATCATATAAAATGGTGGAATTATTTTTTTAAGTATTAGGAATCTCTATGAGTAAACCAATAGAAAAAAAAGTAAAGACAAAAACGATCCTGCTTTCTTGCTTGGCTATCTTCTTGGTTTTTGTCTCGGTGACGGGTGGTTTGCTCTATGGCCTGGGTATGCGAAATGCTTTTGTGGATAAGGTGGCTGGCATCATTCCTTTCCCGGCAGCGATCATCGGCGGAACTAGTTTTGTGAGTCTGGGGGCTTTGAACGAAAATCGGTCTTCAGTAGAAAGATTTTATAAGAACCAAAACTTTTCCGAAATTGGTTTTCGCGTCGATTTTGCCACGGAAGACGGCAAGAAAAGATTAAAGATAAAGGAAAAAAAGATTCTCAATAAGCTCATCGAAAATAAAATCATTGAAAAACTAGCTGCGACTAGGGGGATTGTAGTTACGACAGAAATGGCCAAGCAAGATGTTTCCCAGTCCATGAGTCGCTATGGAAATGAGGAGGATGTGAAGAAAAACTTACTGAACTTGTATGGATGGAGCGTGGATGACTTTATCGAAAAGCTGGTGAAACCTGATTTATATCGTAAGGAATTGGAGAAAAAAATGAGGGAAACGGAAGTGGATTTTGTGGCGGCGAAGGAAAAGATAAAAAAAGCGCAGGCGGAATTAGCTGATAAAAAGGATTTTGCCGAGGTAGCTAAAAAATATTCTGAGGTGGAGAGTGCTAAAAATGGAGGAGATTTGGGGTGGTTTTCCGCGAACCAGATGATTCCCCAAATCACCATTTCTGTTTTTCCTCTCAAGAAAGGGGAAATAAGCGACATTATTGAAAGTCCTCTGGGATTCCATATCGTGCAAGTAGAGGATCGCAAAACGGAAGATGGCATCGATAAAGTCAAAGTACGGCAGATTCTCGTGAAAACCAAGGATTTCGCGGGCTGGCTCACCGAAGAAGAAAAGAAAATGAGTGTGAAAATTCCGCTGAAAGAATATTATTGGGACAAAGATCGAGCCGTCGTGGATTTTGTGGATAACAGCATGAAAGATTTTGAAAATAATTTAGAAAAAAATTCCGCCGGCGATGTCTCAGTTTTGTTTTAATAGACTTCTAAGAGGTCTAAAAAGCTAATTATTTAAGTTTAAAAATATGTCAAAAGTAACAGTCAATGAGGATTTGTGTATCGGGTGCGGTACTTGTGAGTCCTTGTGTCCCAATGTTTTCAAAATTGAAGCAGATGGGAAATCGCACGTAATTTCCCAGGAGTGTGGCGAATGCAACTGCCAAGAAACAGCTGACAGCTGTCCGGTGAGCGCAATTGTGGTAGAAGCATAGATTTCAGTAAGCAGAATAAAAAGGCCATACTTTTGTATAAACATGAAGTAGGTCTTTTTATTTGAAAGTTAATTGGTTAATACTTGCCCTAAGAGCCATGCTGATGGTTTTTAGGAATAAAAAATAAAAATATGGAAGAAAACAATATTTCCGGATTGGAAACGGAAAACAAAGCGGAAGATAATCCTGTCGCAGTAACAGAGAGAAAGCTGAAAAAAGGAAAAAAGCGTTGGTTCGTGCTGGCGGTTTTCTTGTTGCTGTTTATTTTTTTGTTGGGCGGAATAGCCATCGGGTTTATTGCCGGCGGGATTTCTAGGCAAGTCTGGTCGGACAGCTTGAATAGAAAATGGTCCCAGCTCTTTCCGGGGAACAAGAAAGAGCCAGCGGTGTTGAAACAACAAATTATCGAGGATGATTCAGCGGTGATTGATGTAGTGGAGAAAAATTCTCCGGCCGTGGTGAGCATTGTGATTAGCAAAAATGTTGTTGGTGGGAATAGCTTGTTTGGCAATGATTTCAATTTTCCTGGCTTTTTTGATAATAATAGCAATGGTACTACGCCGGATAGTGGTGCCAATCCGCAAAAGCAAAAAGTAGGCGGAGGGTCAGGTTTTATTATTACTGCTGACGGAATGATTGTCACTAATAAGCATGTGATGGTGGATAAAAATGCCGAGTATGCGGTAGTCACTAGTGATGGAAAAGAATATCCCGCTAAATTTTTAGCCGCCGATCCGGTAAATGATATCGCTATTATAAAAATTGAAGGAACTAACTTTCCTACGCTTAATTTGGGTGATTCAGATGTGATAAAAATCGGGCAAACAGTGATTGCCATTGGCAATTCGTTAGGGGAGTTTTCCAACACCGTCAGCAAGGGTATTGTTTCAGGGCTGGGCAGGAGTCTCACGGCTTCAGGCGGGATTGGTCAAGCGGAAAGGCTGAATAACATTATTCAAACGGACGCCGCGATTAACCCGGGAAATTCCGGCGGACCACTGCTGAATATTAATGGGGAGGTGATTGGGGTGAATGTAGCGATGGCTCAAGGTGCACAAAGTATCGGTTTTGCTATACCGTCCAATCAAATTAAGCGAGTGATTGACCAGGTAAAAACCACGGGCAAGATATCGTCACCTTATTTAGGGGTAAGATATGTAGAGATAGATGATACTATTAAAAAAGAATTTAATTTTGCTTATGGCTATGGTGTTTTGATTGTCCGCGGTGACACGGTTACTGATTTTGCAGTGATTCCCGGTTCACCGGCTGATAAAGCCGGCCTCATGGAAAATGATGTTATTTTGGAGATAAACGCCGTCAAAATAGATAAGAAAAATTCTTTAGGGGATATTATTGCCAAGAATAATGTGGGCGACACGGTGAAGTTGAAAGTGTGGCATAAAGGTGATATTAAGGAGGTGATGGTGAAATTAATGGAAAGAAATTAGAAGGAAATTAGATTTGTTTTTCGGTTCAGTTAGTGTTATTATAGATATAGTTAAGAAAGTAACTGACCGTATTTATGTTTTTGCGATTCCAGCCGTTACTGCAAAGCTTTATCTTTCTGCTCGGCCTAGAGTCGATTATCTTTCAGCATGAGTGGGTGTTTTTGGCTGCCATTTTTCTGCTAGCTACCTCAGCCTATGCCGGAAGAAAAATTGGAGGAAAATGGTTTTTTTCCGTGCTGCCTGTTTTTTTCACCCTCTCCTCCGTGGCACTCCTGTATTTGGTAGCCTTGGGCTATGAACAGCAAATTTTCATTGCTCTGGCAGCGGGAATGTATTACATAGCTCTTTTAGGGGCGCATCGATTGGGACTATATAGCGGGGACAAAACAGCGCGCGGCATGAATATGTCGGCCATGGCTGCGACCATATTTTTTGCTTACGCCGCCGCTTATGGACTCTATCTTAACTTCTTGGTGCCACTCTATGACTTGATGCTGGCCTATGGCTTGGTCACGCTCTTGGTGAGTTGCCAATATTTTTTTATTATCAAAAGTGATGATAGAAAAAAGGTCTGGATGTATAGTTTTCTCCTGGCTTTGGCGATGACGGAAATTGTCTGGACGATGAATTTTTGGCCCTTTGGCTATTTGACGACAGGCGTGATTGCCCTTATACTGTATTATGTTCTCTGGGATTTAATCCAAAGCTATTTCTTGAATCTGTTGAGTCAGAAGCGGGTGGTGGCCAATATGATTTTTTTCTCCGTGTTGATTGTTCTCGTTTTATTAAGCGCTAAATGGTTACCTGTAATATAAAATTTATGACAAAAAAAATTGCCAAAAAAGCTATTTTTATCCTAATTCTAATGATTTTTGGCGGCCTGGGCGGCATCATTGCGGATCGCTATCTTTTTCCGTATCTCAGCACCACTCAGTTTTTTTCCCGTTATGAATTTCTGAAAAAAGGTTCGGAAGACATCACGATTATCAATAAAACCGAACAAGTGACGCTGAAAGAGGAGACTTCTATCAGCAAAATTACCAATCAAGTTTCTTCCTCTATTGTTAATATTATTTCCTATCCCACGGAAGAAGTGAAGAGTGTCGGAGTGAAAAAAACCAATAACAGTGTGATAGACCCGACCAAGAATGGCACCGGGGTGGTAGTGACGGGAGATGGGTTGATTATGACTTATGTTTCCGCGATCAACACGGAAAAATCGAAGTATAAAGTGATGACCTATGACGGGAATATGTATGACGCTGAATTGGCGGGGATTGATTCTTATAGCGGACTGGCTTTTTTGAAAGCGCAGGCTGGCAATCTTTCGGTGGGATCATTTGGCAATTCGGATGATATCAAGCCGGGAGAAAAGGTGATTGCCATTGCCAATAGTCTCAGTTCGTATGGCAACCGCTATGCAGCAGGACTGATTAGTAGTTTTGATCCTGCGCTTAATTTGGCAGGGACGGCGCTCTCCTCATCGGAAAAATTAGAAGGAGTGTATGAGGCGGATTTTGGTTATCGGGAATATTTCATCGGTGGTCCGGTGGTGGATTATAATGGTCAGATTGTGGGTATCGCCGGCAATATCCAAACAACTGGTTTAAATAGTTTTTTTGTCATTCCTGCTAACAAGGTGAAGATGGTTATTGATCGGGCTATTAAAAAAGAGTTGGATAAAAATCCATTACTCGGAATCTATTATATGCCGATTTCCAAAACTTATGCGGTGGAGAAAAAACTAACCGTGGAGAATGGCGCATTGATCTATTCTGCTTCCGGCCAACAAGGCCTGGCTGTTATTAATGATTCTCCCGCACAAAAAGCTGGGTTGAAAATCGGAGACATCATAGTTGCTGTTGGCGCGCAAAAAATTGATGAAAAACATTCTTTGTCGGACGTGCTCTATGCTTATAGGAAAGGTGATATGCTGGAACTGATAATTCTGCGTGATGGGCAGGAGAAAAAAATTAGCTTGGAAATTTAGACTATAGAGATAAAAAAGAAACAAGATTGTATTAAAGACACGGGAAAGTGTCTTTTTTCTTGACAAAAGCAGCTTTTATTGCTAATGTAAGTAGTCGTCATCATAATAATTTATATTAAATAGAATGAACTTAGAATCAATGCTTAGATTAGCCAAAAAAGAGTTGGGAATAATCATCTTAATGGGTCTTTTGGCGGGCGCCTTATCCTTTACAGCTCTCGTGGTCAGTCAGAAAAACTTTCGCGCCAGCTCAGATCTTTTAGTAGTGCAGAACCAGAATGGTTTTTCTGATTATTACGCGCTTTCCAAATCCGCTGACTATTTGGCCGGAGTTTTAGTAGAATCTATCTATAGCGAAAAATTTTTGGATGAAATCGATAGCACGAAGCTGGTTTCAGGAAGTTTTCTGCCGCAAAACAAAAAAGATCGCCTAGACACGTGGAATAAAATGGTGAGAATTAATAAAAATTCTAATGCCGGCATTTTGAATATCCAAGTTTTCGGCGATAGTCAAAAACAGGTAGTGGAAGTTTCTACAGCTATTTTAGAAGTACTGAAAACTAAAAGTTTTCTTTTTCTGGGCAGAGGACAGGATATTGATATTCGCATATTGAGTGGTCCTATCTATGAAAAAAATCCATCCCTGACCAGTATTGCCTTGGCCGTGGGTGGAGGATTTTTTGTCGGTGTGCTACTGACCTTGATGTGGGTTTTCTACCGAGCGGAGCTGAGCCGGAGCAGGCAGGTTTTTCTGACCGGTATGGGGGAGAAAAAACTTTCCCCGGAAGAAGAGACGGAAAGAAGAGCTCAGGAATATTGGAAGAATCGTTATCAGGCCCAATAGTTATTTTCTATTCAGCAAATTATAATTTTAATTTGCTGGCATGAGATAGCTACTGATAGTATCTTGTCAACTGAATAGCAGTACAAAAATCAACAATGGGGGGCGGTTGTCATGGAGAAAGTTATGTTTGCATGGAAGATTGTTTTTCTGTTGGCGATGCTTTCCCTGGTGGGATGTGCCAAGCCAACGCTAAATGCTGAGAACGGGCCAATAACGGCTTCGGATAACGGAACTACCACTAATATTGTGTGCTTGTCACATCAGTCATTAGGGGTGCAAAGCACACCTGCTCTACAACGGGGCGAAGGAACGGCATTTGAAGGACAATTATCAGACCAGATAATGGGCGAGGAATATCCCGGTCGGATTCGTCGGAACGGCTGGGCCGTCAACGAAAAAGATGACAGGGAATTCTTCGTGCAGTTCGTGCGAGTAGGTATATATCGTACGGGTGAGTCGATGTATTATTTCCTTGTCGATGGCAAGCGCACTGACCTGACCCCTGACACGAAGGTGGTTGAGTTGAGTTCATTCGGAGAATTTGTTTCCAATCTATCGGATAAGACCTATCCAATTGAGAGGGACGAATTCAAGAAGAAGACTTACCGACTGGAGACCGTACGCAAGTATGGTAGTCGGATCGGGACCCGAAGAGAAGTTTTCGGGTTCGTAGAAAGGGTACGAAAATGGAATGTCTATGACTTTGAGCAGGAGGGTAAAATCTACTCTCCCTACGGAGCCGAAGATATTCGACGGATCAAGCGGATCAATCCAGGCTATACGCCTCTGGAGAAGATGATTGCCAATGGTCACGCCACAATTTCCACTGATCCAGTTGTGACAGTGGCGAGCATTGCCCTCACCGTTATAGAAGGGATGAATGCCCCGAGTACGGGCTGGGACTATTCGTCTCAGTTGCCAAGTAGGGCTGTGATGGGGGCAATTATCGCTTACTCGGGTCAGACTCGGCTGGCGCTCATTAGTGAGCTCAATGCCGAGATTGACAAACTCAATGCCGATATCGGCAAACTAAAAAAAGAGCGCGGTGAAGCGCCCAAGAATAAAGGGAGGAAGCCATGACTAAACATTATGTTTTGGCAATAGCAATTTCTTGCGTCATGGCCAATGCTTCGGCTGCCATGGCGGATGATTTGCGTCTTAGCCCGGAAGAGGTGGCTTATATTGAGCACATCTTTAAGGAGAGAGCAGGTCGTCAATCAACAGTGGCAACTCCGCCAACGCAGACTCAGGCAACTGAGGTGCAAAAGGCGGTGGAACCGGTGGGTGTTGCGCAAGTGACAACCCCGATTTCCACTGTGCCGATTACCGGCGAAAGGGTGCCTGTTCAGCAAACAGTTGCTAAACGGGCGATGGAAGCACCACCCTCGGGAAATGAGAAGAATTTCCATGAGGCGTCGGCGGTAGCTGGTTATAACCGTGGTTTGAGTTCAGGTGTCGATGGCGCTTGGGCAATGGCGGAGTACATTTTCTGGCGCGAGCTGGAATTTGCTAACCTCGGCCTCGGGGTAACCGGAAAAACTTGGTATGGTTCGGGAGACAACTGGCACAATGGCCGAGTGGAAATCGGACCCAACGTTGACTGGTACCAAGAAGTTGGAATGGGCAACGCCGTGTTGCTGAAGCTCAGACCGTTGTATCGTTTCGGGCAGACCGAAAGTGGTTTTGCTCCGGGTGCATACCTGGAGTTTGACCATATTGTCGGTCGGAATGACACGCTTTTCGCCGCCTTGGACGTCAGCTATTTCCCGGGGGATACGTATCTGGGACTTAGCTTGATGGACGAGCACCGCTTCAACCGGGATTGGAAACTCCAATATGGAATCAATCTCATGGAACAAATCGGTGATGGTGAGTCAGTTTTCGGGATTGGGCCTGGGTTGACACTCAAGTATCATGACTGGAAGCTGGGCATGTCCTACACCTTCTTGCCCGGCAGTCCGGTCTTTGGGGTTTCACTGGGGTGGGAATACAACTCTTATCTCAGGGAATGGGACGCTGATGAGCGGGGGAAGAGCATGAAGCAGGAAGTCTCCGGACAAACGGTGCCCATGCCGACCGGAGGAACGCAGGATGAAGTCATCCTGACAAAAACAGAAAGTGGGGACGCGTACACCACGTTGCCTGCTATCCAAAATAACGTCGGCGACAGCATTACCGTTGCCGACAAAACGTTTGACGAAAAGGAGGGGAAAAAATGAAAAAGAAGTATACATTCCTATTGGCAGGGGCGCTCGCGAGCATTCTCGGATGTTCACAAGCCGGGGCGGAAGTTTTTTTGACACCCGACAGTCACACACTGGTGGACGCGGGAAATCCGAACGGCATTGTCACCGTGAAAGTCACTGGTGGTAATGACTGGTTTGTCCGGCAGTTCTGCCAAGACAAGCTGCGGGCGGGATGTGGAAATACTATTGAGATAAACCCCTTCAAAGTGGATGGCAATCTCCTGTATTTCCAATTGGACATGGCCGGAGTCAAGGATGGCCAGGACGCCTTTCATGTACGGAGGAGTTCGGACAAGAAAAACTTGCTCATCCCAGATTGCCGGGTAAAAACCGGACCTGGCGTAGGCATGACCATGTCCTACTATACGGCAGACATTCCCGATTCCGGTGGCGCGCACTTTGTGTACACCGGCAGCGGGGCGCCCATTCTCAACACACCTATTGACGCAAGTCATTGGTGTGATGAGCAGACAAGGGTGTCTGTGTCACAAAAGGTGACGACTTTGCCAACGGCAAAGGTAGGTGCTGGTGACGGAGCGATGAATCAGTCGGTGATTAAATCGCCTGATTCACAGAATGTGCAAACCAAACAGATTGCCAGTCCGGTGACCAAAATCATCGGGCATGGCAATAAGGTAAAGCACAAGATCGTTCAACAGAGCTCCACGATTAATAACAAGGGAGCAACAGTGAACGTGAAGGGCAGTGTGTCTGGCAAAGATTGCAAGGATGCTAAGGATGGCAAAGATTGCGTCCCGGGCATTGACGCCAGTACTACCAACAACACTTTTAGTCTGATTTCTTTCGGGGAGGGAAAGAAGGAGGGCGCTAAAGATGTCAAGGATTGTGTTACGATGGTGGATGGCAAAGTATCTTACAATTGTAATGATGCTGCTACCACTACCACCACAACCAGTACCTTGAAGGAGGTAAAGAAGTAATTCGGCGCCAAGCGCCACGCAGTACAAGCCCTGTGTTCTCATCCGAGAACCAGGGCTTGCTTTTTTTTGCGAAAGATGCTAGACTACAAAGTCCTAAAAAGAGGATACATGAAAGGGCAATTTGCCAAAAATTTTCCAAAGCTCCGAGGAGGAAATTATGGGAAAAATCATTAGCACTTTATCAATCTGTTTTCTGTTACTCGGCCTGGCATTTTCAAGTACTGCCCTGGCCAATCCATCTATTTTGCCGACAGACAAATCTGTCATTGAAGCGGTTGCCTCCGGTTCCGGGCAGACTACCCTGAAAGCCAGCGGAGATTTGGCCGGGAAATTTGGTTGGGTGGAGGTGTACTACAAAGAGAAGCAACAGGGTGGGAAATATCTGCTGCGTTTCCAGTTAACTGGCGATTCAGTGACAATTAGCTCCGCCTCCGTGTTGGGCTTCAACTTCGGTCAAGGAGAAAATAACTTCCTGATGATCGATGAGAATAATGGCTTTCCTGGCAAGCTGATCGGCCTGGTGCAGATTAACGGAACACAGCCGGGGCAAGGAGCCAAATTAGGCTTGACTCAATAGTCCACAAGCCTCAAAACCTAAAAAATGCGACAAAGGTTGCATAACAGGTTTTGAGGCTTGCTTTTTTTTCTGAAATATGCTATGATAGATAGTTGGTTAATAAGGATTAAATGAAACATTAAATTTATGCCTACTAGTCAAAATTATCAAATCTCCAAAATTTTAAACCTGATTATTGCCAGCAATCCTGCTTCGGTGTTGGATATCGGTGTTGGCTTTGGTAAATATGGCGTGTTGTGCCGGGAATATTTGGAATTGTGGGACGGCCGGGAAGAATATGCCGACTTTACCCGGAAGATTGATGGCATCGAAGCTTTTGAAAAATACCTGACCCCTTTGCATGAATTTATTTATAATAAAATTTATATCGGAAACGCGACGGAGCTCGTGGACAAACTGGAAAACTCCTATGATTTGGTTTTGTTGATTGATGTGCTGGAACATTTCGAAAAAAATCAAGGCCGGGAATTATTGGAAAAACTTTTGCAAAAAAATGGCGCCGTCTTGGTTTCTGTGCCGAAAAACATCGGCAATCAGAAAGACGCTTTTGCGAACGCCTATGAAACGCATGTGGCGGAGTGGTCAAAAAGGGATTTCAAGAAACTGGCTAAAACTTTTTTTGTGCAAGATTATGAAAGTCGCATTGTTTATTTAGGCAAAGCGCCACAAATAGATAGGCTGAGGAAGGAATATTTCCTGCGAAAAATGAAACACATTGCCAAATCGGTGCCCTATGCCAGTCAAGCATATCAGTATATAAAAAAATACCGTAAAAAATCTTAAAAAATATGTTTAAACTCGTAAGTCAAAAAATAAATATCCCCACTGAGGTGATCAGCGCGATTTTTATCATCATTTTTGTCAGTCTTTTTGTGTCGGCTAATTTTGCGATGGGTTTCATTTGGCCGCTCTTTGCCTTGACGATGCTGGTTAGTTTTGTGGTGGCCGTGGCATATCCCAGGGGCGGAGTGTTGGCGATTGTTTTTTTGACGATGGTGTGGGAAAGGTTTTTCACTTTGCAAACTTTTTTTATCGGGAAAAGTGAATATAAGCTGTATCCCTTGGATATTTTGCTCCTGGGTATTTTTATCGGAATTTTAGCGCAATATCTGTTTGGGCAGAAAAAAATCCAATTGAAAAAAGCGGATTGGATGCTGGTCGGGTTCATTGCACTGAACGTGATTTATTTTTTCTGGAGTCTTTTTATCCTTAAAACTAACATGTCGCTGGCTTTTAGTTCTCTAAAAAACTACGCTTTTTATAGTTTACTCTATTTTGTGATGCTCTTTCTTTTTCAAACTAAGGAGGATTGGCAAAAATTATTCCAGTTTTTTCTAGCGGGCGCCATCGCGCTGATCGGGTTTGTAGTCTTTGGTTATGTGAGTGGAGAGGGATTGTGGAGCGGTTACACACCACTTTCTACCGACGGCGTGCGGAAGCTGGCTTTCACGCACGGACTATATCTAACCTTGGCATTTTTTCCTATGATGCTGTGGTTGCTATGGCAAGAAAAGGGCGGTCAGCTGAAAAATAAATTGGCCTATTTTCTTTTGGCGGTCTGGCTGATAGGGATTATCGGAACACTGATGCGCCATCTCTGGATTGCCATGGCGGGAGCGTTTATGTTGTTGTTGATTTTTTTGCCGAAAGAAAGAAAGAAAAGGATACGGGGGTTTGTATTTAAATTTATAACGCCTTTTGCAATAGCAGGTATTTTTATTTTCTATGCCGCGAGTATGAATCCCCAATCAAATTTTGCCAGATCGTTGGATAAGTCATTGGGCGTGGTTTCCACCCGGGCTGTTTCTCTGGTTAGTTCCAATGAGGATGAGAGCTTTGCTTGGCGCAGTTTGGTGTGGCAAAGTGCCTATGCCAGGTTTAAAACTAATCCGGTTTTTGGCATCGGCACCGGAGAGAGTATCTATGTGGAAAGCAATGGTTATCGGGATTTTATTGAAATAAGAAATGTGCACAATTCCTATCTAGCCATTCTTTTCCAATTGGGATTTTTTGGCATCCTGTTTTTCCTGCTCTTTATTTATAAAAACGTGCACACATTGTTCTCTTCGGGAGGTGATGCTCAATATACTTTTTATAAATTTTCCGTTCTGGCAGTGCTGGCTATCTATTTACTGGTTCTTCCTTTTCAACCGTATCTGGAAACCAACTTGATGGCGATTTTATTTTGGATGAGTTTGGGATTGGCCCGAGTTTTGCCGGAAATTAAATTAGAAAAATAAGATGAAAATACTGGAAATCAATAAATTCAACTATGTCCAGGGCGGCTCTGATCGCCACTTTCAAGATTTGCTAGGACTCTTGAAATCCAAAGGCAATGAGGTGGCTGTTTTTTCTATGGAAAGCCCCCAGAACGAATTTTCTCCGTGGAAAAAATATTTTGTCAGCTACGTGGGCTATGGCAAGGGCGACACACTGTGGCAAAAAACAGTCGGAGTGGCCAGGATGTTCTATTCTTTTGAGGCAAAAAGAAAAATAGGAAAACTGTTGGAGGATTTTCAGCCGGACATCGTGCATATTCATAATATTTATCATCAAATTTCCCCATCTATTCTGGGAGAGATTAAAAAAAGGCATATCCCTATCATAATGACTGTGCATGATTACAAGCTGATTTGTCCTAATTATTTATTGCAATGCGATGGAGGGAATTGGGAAGAATGGGGAAAAGATCGATATCTGAATTTTGTTCGAAATAAATGTTTTAAAAATTCGTATCTAAAGAGTTTTTTGGTGATGCTGGAATTTCGCTGGCACGAATATCAGGATGTCTATGATAAAAATATTGATGGTTATATTGTTCCTAGTCAATTTGCAAAAAATAAATTACTGCATGCTGGATTTGCGGAGAATAAAATAAATGTGTTGCCGCATTTTGCCAAGGAAAGTGGTTGTGTTGAAGTGGCAAAATTTGAACTGCCGGAAAAGTATCTGTTATATTTTGGTTGGCTATCGAGAGAGAAGGGTGTGGATCGCTTGATTGAAATGGCTGGGGATTTGCCTGGCGTGAAGTTATATTTAGCAGGCAAGATGGAAGAAGATTTGGAAAAAATAATAGAAAAGAGTGATAGCACAAATATCAAGCACCTAGGTTTTTTGCAAGCGAGTGAGCTCGAAAGATATATCCGTAATTCCTTATTTGTCGTTTCTCCATCGAGATTGCCCGAGACTTTTGGTTTGATTGCATTGGAAGCAATTAAAAATGGTAAGCCTTTTATTGGTTTTGATGCAGGGGCTTATGGTGAAGTGATTCGTAATAATGAAGATGGGTATATTTGCCAAACCGAAGAGGAAATGCGGGAGAAAATCAAACAATTGGCGGCAGATCCGGGATTGCGCATCTTGTTTTCGCGCAATGCGCTCCAGCGAGCGAAGGAATTTGACAAGGATAAATATTATACCAAAATAAATGGGATTTTTCAGCAATATTCGAAAAAGTAGCGCAGTAAAAAGACAGAAAAAATTGGCCATTGACAGTTTAGTGATTAAGTGCTAGACTATGCAGTC
>CAIMIV010000036.1 GCA_903841185.1 uncultured bacterium | reverse complement strand
AAGTTTGGGGGAAGAAATTCAAGGGGCTTGTGGGCAACTGGTGACGGAAAAATAAACATGCAGCATAAAGCATATAACATATAACATAAGGCGTAGCCGATTTCTATAAAAATGAAACAGCAGAAGACGCAAAAAATATTAGACTCGGTTAATTTTCCGGCGGATGTGCGGAAATTGAAACGGGCGAACCTGCCGCAGCTTTGTCAGGAAGTGCGCAATTTTTTGATTGAGAGCGTTTCCCAAAGTGGCGGTCATTTCGGTTCCAGTCTGGGCGTGGTGGAGTTGACGGTAGCCTTGCACCGGGTTTTTGACACGCCCAAAGACAAACTGATTTGGGACGTGGGGCATCAAAGCTATCCACACAAAATTCTGACTGGCAGAAAAGAGCGTCTCCACACCATCCGCAAAAAGGGCGGCCTAGCTCCTTTTCCTAAGCGGGAAGAAAGTGAATATGATGCCTTGAGCGTGGGACATGCCAGCACTTCCATTAGCGCCGCCGCCGGCATGGCGATGGCGCATAAAAATAAAAAAAATGCCCCCCAGATCGTGGCAGTAATCGGGGACGGTTCTTTGACGGGCGGAATGGCTTTTGAGGCGCTTAATCACGCCGGAGAGGCTAAAGTGGATATGTTGGTGATTCTTAATGATAACAAGATGTCCATTTCACCCAATGTCGGCGGAATGCGAGAATATCTCACGCGCCTGATTTCTTCGCCTTCCTATGTCCGTCTGCGTAAGAGAGGGCGGAAGATGCTGAATGGCGTTCCGGTGATTCAAGAAATTGTCCGCAAAGCCGAAGTATACACGAAAGGCATGATTACGCCAGGAACTCTCTTTGAAGAATTGGGGTTCGGCTACTATGGCCCGATTGACGGACATGACGTGTCCAATTTAGTGGAAGTGCTGACTAATCTCAAAAAAGTGCGCGGCCCGAAATTTTTGCATATCATCACGAAAAAAGGCAAGGGGTACGCTCCGGCCGAACAAGACCGCTTGTCTTTTCACGCGGTCAGTCCTTTTGATCCGGTGACGGGCAAAAAAAATGATACCCAGCAAAAACCTTTGTCGTATACGGATGTTTTTTCAGCTTGGGTATGCGACAAGGCTAAGACGGATAAAAAATTGCACGCCATTACGCCAGCGATGTGCGACGGCTCGGGCCTGACCAAATTCAAGGAAAATTTCTCAAAGCGCTATCACGACGTGGGCATCGCGGAGCAGCACGCCATGACTTTTGCGGCGGGCTTGGCTTGCGCGGGAGAAAAACCGGTGGTGGCGATTTATTCTTCTTTTTTGCAACGGGCCTATGATCAGTTGATCCATGACGTGGCGATGCAAAATTTGAATGTGCTTTTGGCGATTGACCGGGCGGGAATTGTCGGGCCGGACGGCGCCACTCATGCGGGCAGTTTCGATCTGGCTTTTATGCGCATAATTCCCAATTTAGTGATCTTGGCTCCGGCCGACAAGAATGAATGTTATGCTATGCTGGAAGCCGGATTCAATCACGTCGGGCCGGTAGCTGTGCGCTATCCGCGCGGGGTGGAGGCTGGTGAGTTTGATGACGGCAAGAGGGAGAAAATCGAAATCGGCCAGGCCAAACTTTTGCGCGCTGGAAAGCAGGTGGTTATTCTCGCTTTTGGGGCGCTAGTGGAACGCGCTAAGCAGGTGGCGGAAAATTTGGATGCCACTCTGGTGAACATGCGCTGCGTGAAACCGTTGGATGAAAAGATGCTCACCGAACTGGCTCAGACTCATAAATATTTCATTACCTTAGAAGATAATGTCATAGCGGGTGGAGCAGGAAGCGCCGTTAACGAATTTGTTTTGAATAATAAATTAGCTGTGCAGGTGAAAAACATTGGCTTGCCGGACAAAAACCTGGAGCATGGTTCGCGTGAAGAAGTCCTGGCTGATGCTGGCCTTTCGGGAGAAGGGATTGAACAAGCTATCAAAGAATTCATAAAATCCTGACAGTAATCATGCTGGCAGGATTTTTTTATTTGTATAAATACCAAGAAAAAATAGTTTGAAACTATTTTTGGAACTATGTGCAATTGACAGAAAAAGGCATGTGAATTATGATGGCTTTTTAGGTTCTTTATTATTTTAAATAAAATAAAATTGAAATCATCGAAACAGGGCTTTTTCAAAAATCCAAAAGTTAAAAAGGAATTGAGTCATGAATAGAAAAGAGAGGGAAGGAGAAGAAAAATGGAATGAGCAAACGTTGCTGGATTTGATGAAGAAAAAGAAAGGCGTCATCATTGAAACGCTTCATCGCGAAACTCTCATCGGTCATATTGGCGAAGTTGATGTTAGCAATAGACAGGTGAAAATAGAGCCTTTATCAAAAAGAAATGTAACAAGGCGAGTTCCTTTTATGAGCATTGCAAGCGTAACTGTGGCCATATTTGAAGAAAAATATATTCGGCCATATAGCGTGGCGTAAAGACGTATGTGGGCTGTCGGAGAAATTTCTCCGACAGCCTGTTTTTTTATTTTTCAATAGATAATCAGTGGTATTCTTAATGGATGTTATCCCCAGAAAATGATTAGGTGAAAATATTAATTGGGTGTAAAATATAAGCATAGTATAAACAGTAGAATATAACTGGGTAAAAAAATAAATACAAAGCTATGTCAACAAACTTAAGTAAAAGACAGAAGTTTATTCTAGCGAGCGGTTTCGTTATGAGTGTCGCTTTGGCGGCAGGCAGTGCTTGGGTACGCGCGGCAGATCTCAACATCAGCACCAGTAATAATGTGACGAGCGATATCAGCGCCAACGGAGGAGATGTCACCATTGGCAGTAAAACAATCACCCAGAAGGATGCAGATAAAGACGGCAACTATAGCTCCACGACGAAAACAAACCTGCAGGGCAATGTCGATGTGAAAAACGGCTCCTTGGACGTGGGCAGCAGCAATAGTGGAAATGCGGATGTCACTGTGGGAGGTGACATTTCTGTTAAAGACGGCAGTGCCAGCGTGGGGAATGGCTCCGGCCAAACAAATGTCAAAGGTGATGTGATGGTCAACACGAAAGACGTGGCTGTGGATGGCAATCATGAGCGCGTGATGGAAAATGGCAACGTACCGGCTAGCGGAGTTTATGATGGGCGCAGCGTGGAAAGGGAGGTCACTACTTCACGAGGAAAATTCTATCAAAATGGTGCCGGTGAGGATGGTATCGTCAGTGTGACCTATAACGACGGCAGCACCTTGAAAATCAATGGCACTGTGCGCGATGGAATTATTGACTACAAAACCACCGAGCATCATTGGCACAAAAATGGGGAACGCTATGGCGCTATTGATATCAATGGCATTATTAACTATGAAGGCAAAGATGGTAAATGGTCTATTATTGGGAAGATTATCAATGGAGAGGGAGATGGCACACGGACGTATGACGGTCCTGGTGGAGAGCATTTCTCGGTTTCCGGAAAGTTTGGCGTGAGCGGTAGTGGAGAATTCACCAAGGGCGCAGAAACCTGGAGCCAATCAGGCACCACGCGCAATTATACCGGCGCAGATCAAACCTGGTCGGACAGTAATCCTAATCGTTAATTTTCAAAATAATAGAAACCTATGAATTTTTTTAAAAAAACAATGTTGGGCGGAGCACTTTTGGTAGCGGTTTTTGCTCTTTCGGCTTGTGACGGCAACATAAAGGACGGGTTCGGCTTAATGAAAAAAACATCGGAGCAAACCATTGCCGATTCCATCAAGACTCGCCAGGAAACGGTACAGAAATTGTCTTGTGCTGATCAATATCAAGACGTTTTGAAATATAACAATACTGATTTGGGATCGTGCGCTGTGGCGGCGCGTACCGGAGAATTCAAAGAAGCTGAGCCGACGAAACCACAAAAACAAAATAATATGGTGTTGATTTTTGACTCTTCTGGTTCGATGGCGCAGATGGTGGGTGGGAAGAAAAAGATTGATATTGCCAAGGAAGCGGTGTGGAATTTTATCAACAAAATGAATGGCTCTAATATCAATCTCAGTATTATTGTCTATGGTCACAAGGGAAGTAATAGTCCCAGTCAAAAAGCCCTTTCTTGCGCGGGGATTGATGAGGTTTATTATATGAACAGCATCCACGCGGAAGTAGCCAAAGGAAAAGTGAACGCTTTCCAGCCCACCGGGTGGACACCGATCGCCGATTCGTTCAAGAAGGCATCCGAAATTTTATCTAAATATCAAGGCGAGGCTTATAACAATTCCATTTTGTTGATTTCGGATGGAATTGAAACTTGTGATGGGGATCCGATCAAAGTGGCGAAAGAATTGAAAAATTCCGGCATGAATGTCACGGCGAACGTGATTGGTTTCGATGTGGGCGGGGACGCTGAAAAACAATTGCAAGAAATTGCAAAAAATGGGGCTGGGGAATATTTTCCCGCCAAGAGTGCGGCTGATTTTGAACTGGCCATGCAAAAACACGAAGCTTTCATGGCGAAATTTGACTATAAAATGCAGCGATTCACGGAGCAGACAGACGACGCTATTTTAATTGGCAATACTTATTTTGAATGCCTGACCAGACTCAAACAACAGGAAGCTTTGATGATGCTGGATATCTATGCGGATAAGATTGTCTCTGACAAATGTTCGGCAGAGGTGGAAAAAATGTATTATACCTATTATGATGATTTGAAAAAAACGCTGGATGGCAAATACGAACAAGGGAAAAAAACCTGGCAAGCTAATAGTAAGTAGTTTATTTAATTTTATATAATAGACCTGTTGCATAATAACTCGCTACTGCAATTTCCATATTTTGGTCAAATTTTCCAAAAATTTTCTTAGCTTAGCTCAGGCTAAACCGCAAAAATTGTTTGAAAAATTATGCCTCAAAATCTGAAAATTTCGTTACGCAACTTATTACACAATAGGTCTAATAAAAAAATATGTTAGAAGTCCTGCTCATCGTCTTGGTAGTAATTTTTTATGTCTCTCTTGCCAACAGGCTGAAAAAGTTGGAGGACAGGGTATATGGGGCAAAGATTTTGGGTGGTGCTGCTCCGCAAGTGCCATCAGCTCCACAACAACTGCAACCGCAAACGATGGCCGCTAGCCAGGCAGCAGCGAAGGCGGATGTCCAAGCTGTGATGATGAGTCAAAATCAACCCATTGCAACTGGATTTGGCAATCAAAACAGCAATCTGCCAATCGGAGAAAATTCAGTGGAAAAGTTTTTCAGTTGGCTGGCGGAGGAATGGCCCCTGAAAGTGGGTGTTTTTCTTTTGATTCTGGCTGTGGGTTGGTTTGTGACCTATGCTTTTATTAATGATTGGATCGGCGAGGTGGGTCGAGTTTCTCTGGGTGTTATTTTTGGGATGGCACTTTTGGCTATTGGTTTCTATAGAGCCTCAGTGCATCGTTTGCAAGGCAATGCCCTATTGGTGTTGGGATCGACTGCTATTTTGATTTCCATTATTTCCGGTATCGGTCTGTATGATATGTTCCCGGCGGCTGTGGCGCTCATCGTGGCTTTTGCGCTAGTGGTTTTTATGACCTTGGTGGCTTTGCAACAAAACAACCGGGCCTTGGGCGTGGTGACACTCCTTATGGGCGCTATGGTGCCAATGTTTGTTTTCTCCAGAGTGGATATCTCCATCACCTTTCTGTATCTATTTGTCCTGACGGCCGGCACCTTGTGGGTGACCAGCAAAACGGCTTGGAATGCGCTTAATGTTATGGCTTTGGTGGTGGTGCTGCTCTATTCGCTGGCCTATAATAGTTTCTCGGGATTTGATAGCAACTTTCAGAATTTGGTGTTTGCTTTTGTGTTTGTTTTCTTATTCTATTTTTCCAACATCTTCACGATTCTCTATAAAAAAACGGCGGACACGGATGATTTAGTGGTGGCAGGTGGCACCGGTATACTATTCCTTACTTGGATGATGATGATTGCCCCGAAAAACATAGAAGTGTATCTGATTGTTTTTGGAGCGCTGCTTTTCTCCTTGGGTTCCTATGCTATTTTTTCCATCACCAAATCTAAAAACCCGGTCATTTTGTATGCCGGTGTGGCGTTGATGCTGCTGGTGAGCGCGACGGCCATTCAATTCCAGGGTTGGGAATTGGTCATTGCGTATATTGCGGAGTTCAGTGCGTTTATTATGATTAGTCTCTATCTTAACCGACAAGAGGAGAATGCTTCCTCCACTACTAGTGAAACTTTTGGCATGATTCTGTATGTGATCCTCTTCGTGCTGAGTTTGACCAACATCGAAAAAATCTTTACGTATTTGGGCAGAAGCAATTATAACTATGGTCATGGATCGAGTACGTCTCTTATTATGGGTGATTTGTTTGTGGTCTTCTTGTTGTGCATCATGCCTTTTGTGATCACTATTCTTGTGACGCAACTGTTTGATAGAAGCCAGAAAGCGAATTATTTGAATTTAGTGCGTTTTTATGGTTTGACCGGCGGTTTTTATGCTACGCTGTTGGTTTGGATTATGACCCATCTCATGGTCACGGATCAGATGCTAGCTACTATGCTGTCCCTTGTCATCTACACCATCATCGGAGTGCTGTTCTATGTGCGAGGCCGGCGAGATAGCTATGGTTTTTTCAAAGCCATCGGGGGAATCTTTTTTGCCATCGTGTTGTTCCGATTGTTTTTCGTGGAGTTTTGGGCGATGGACATCGTGGGCAAGATCGTCACTTTCTTCATTGTCGGCACGCTGTTTATCAGCACCACTTTTATTGGCAGAAAAAACAATAGTAATGATGGCGAGATAAAAATAAATTAAAAACACCAAAAAAAAGATAATTCGTTGCAAAAATATGAAAAAAAGTTTTGTACTGACATTAGTTTTTATAACAACTTTGTTTTTGTCGGCTTGTTCAAGTCAGCAGGCCGTGACTGTTCAGGAGGATGTGCCTAAGCCAGAGGTGGCGAGCAATGTTGAGAATGCAAAGAGCAGTGCAGCGGAAAAACCCACAGATGTGAAGTCTGGTGAAAATGTGGTCAGGAGTGTTTTTAGCTTGGCCTTGGATGAAGGTGTTTGGCTGGCTAGAATTGTACCTAGTCAGGAAAAGGATGTTTTTTTCGCGGTTGGATTCAATGATAAAACAGTTAGCTCACCCTATCAAGTATATAAAATTAGCAACAACTCAGTAGAAAAGTTGGTTGATTTGCCATTTAACACGGATACTATTAATAATCCTTATGGCAATATAGATAGTATTAGATTTTCTAATTTAATCGGCAGTATGTTGTTTATAGGCATGAAGAGCAATATGATGAACACTGATGCTCATGTTGCCACGATCGATATTAATACGCATCAAATATATAAATCAGCCACACTTAAAGATCAGAAAGATGCGCAATTAGTGCTGGATAACGTGGGCAACAGTTATGTCTTTTCGCTGGATACCAGCCAAGAAGTTTTCATGCAACAAATCACGAAAGACGGAGAAATAAAAGAGAAAAAGGATTTGGGTAAGAAAAGTGCCGGGACGATGGGGATGATTTATGGTGCGATCTATCATAATGGTTTCTTTCTGCTGGCGCTGAATGGTCCATCGGGCTATACGCAATCCACCTTGATGCAGTTTGACGTCAATGGCTCATTCCAAAAAAGTGTTGTCACAGATGAGGCAGTTTTCAAGCTGCTGTCGGCATCCAGAGAAAATGTTATGGCGCTGGAAATGGGTGGATTAGAGAGTATGGAGGCGCAAGCAGTGGTCTATACTAGTGATTTAGCGAAAGTCAAAACCTTCAAAACCCCTAGTTTTTATGAGGAAATAGCTTATCAAGGCAGTACGCTGGCCTTGAGCAATGATTTGCTGTTCCTAGGAAAGAAGGCTTTTGGAGACACTAACAAGGATATGGATATCATGCGCTATTCCACTGGAACTGAGCCATCTTTGCTGGTGCGGATCAAAAATGATGAGCGGCCGTCGGCAATGGTAATCAATTTGACCAACGCCTTTGCATCTTCCAACAAATTCTATGTCGGAGCCACAGAGATGACGCAAACCGGAGAAAAAGTGAATAGTTTTTTCAATCTATATGAGATTAATTTAGTGAACCAATAATAAATATTTAGACAAAAACATGAATCAAACAGTCGTCGATTATCTGCAAAAAAACAAAGATCTGTATGCCAAAGAGGCTTTGGTGGCACAGCTGAAAGCCTCGGGATTTAGCGCGGGGGATATTGAGGAGGGGGTGAATATTGCATATGGGAATGAACTACAATCATCCACGCCTATCCCAAGTCAGTTTAACCAGAATAAAAGCAAATGGAGTTTTACAAAAACGGGCTTAATTCTAGCTATTGCTTACTTAGGACTAGTTATCGCAGTGCATGTATTTATAGATGTGCCTGCTGGCAATCGTAACAATCCAGATAATTGGACTAATTTTGGTGTAGTGCTAGTGACATTTCCAGTTAGTTTGATAATTGGTATGCTAGTATCTCTCATGGGAGTTTTATTAAGCATATTAACCACAGATCAAAATGTAAGTATGTTTATAGATAATGCAGAAGCGCTGGTGCTAGTATTACCAGTATTAATTTATATGGTATTTGTTTATCTATTGGGAAATCACATTAGCAATGCAATTACGAATTCGAGGAAGAAATAGCGATTCATTTAAATGATAATAAAATATTTAAAAACAAAAAAATGACAAGCAACAAAAAAATAATAATCGCCGCAGGTTTTGTTTGTTTGGCGGCGCTGGCAGGTCAGATGGTTTTGGCGGAGGACAAGTATGCCGGCAATGAGGCTAAGGCAGGGGGTGAAAATGTGCAATGGGAGAAAACCATTGAAATGTGGACTAACAAGGTCAAAACTTGGAATGATAGGCGGATAAATGCACATGAAAAAGATTTTGAGTTTGGTGATCGGAGATATTGTTCTAAAAAAGGCTGTTGGGCGGAGGATGTTACTAATGAGTTGTCATTTAGCCCCGATAAATCAAAAGAGGATGAAAAAGGATTTTGGAAGGAGAATGTTAGCAATGAATTATCATTTGGTCCGGATAGATTAAAGGAGGAATGGAATCTTTATGGCGGGCGGGATGACTCTGACATATTAGATGAACAGGGGAATAAATGGGAGGATGGTAACAGTGGACAGGTGTTGACCTATACTGGAATAAATGGCGAGTTTTGGGAAAGTACCAATAACGGTCAGGTAATAGAATATAAAAATGCCCGAGGGGATCATTGGGAAAGTGGAAATATGGGACAGGGTATTACATATCGTGGTGTTAATGGAGAAAGCTGGGAGAGCGCTAATGACGGGCAAACGGTAGACTATACTAATGCTAATGGAGATCATTGGTCGGGTGGAAATAATGGCGATATCGATTATCAGGGGGCGGATGGAGAGAGATGGAGTGGTGATGATGCTAAAAAGAATTAGCATGATGTGTTATAATTTAATCAGAATATTTTTTCATAATATCTAAAAATAAAAGCATGAATCAAGCAGTCGTTGACTATCTGCAAAAAAATAAAGACCTGTATGCCAAGGAAGCTTTGATTGTGCAGTTGAAAGCTGCGGGTTTTAGCGATCAAGATATTGAGGAGGGGGTGAGTATTGCATATGAAAATGATTTGCAGGCAGCACCTGTGTCTATGCCGGTTCAAATGGAATTAAGTAAGAGCAAATGGAGTTTTACTAAATTGGGAGTGTTCCTCAGTCTTTTGTATCTTGGAATAGTATTAATTCCATTGATGCGAGGTGAAAGTATGGATTCTGTGGAAATGATGGTTCTAGTAATATCTTTCCCAGTGAGTATCGTTGTTAATGTGTTAATAATTCCGCTGATGATTGCTGATGTGGCGCCAGAGATAATAACGATGGCACATTGTGTAATATCAATATTGATTTCCATGATATTGATTTATTTTGCAGGAAATTTCTTTAGTAATAGGATGGCTAGCCAGAATATTGATTCCACTGAAAAGATGATTGATTATAAAAATGCACGAGGAAAATTGATTAAGCACTTAATTCGTCGCGGAATTGGTCCGGCGGTTCTTTCGGTTATGATTGTGGGTGCTTTTCTTTCTTTTATAATTGATGATCTGAATACTACATCTTTTGTTGTGATGTACTTACCACTCGGAGGGATCATATTGACGACAGCATTAGTGGCAATTTCTGCTGTAGCGGCAATTAAGTTTGGAAAAAATGATCTAAATAGAACTCAATTATTAACTATAATATTTTCAATTATATTAGCTGCTGTAAGTATGGCTATAATGACGATAGGACAAGCTATAATAGTTGGCCCATATTAATTAATTTTTTTATAATATGAATCATTATTTAAAAAGTAATAAAGCAAAAACATGAATCAAGCAATTGTTGATTATCTGAAAAAAAACAAAGATATGTACGCCAAAGAGGCTCTAGTGGCACAGCTGAAAACTTCGGGTTTTAGCGAGGGGGAGATTGAGGAAGGGGTAGGCTTAGTATATGAGTATGAAAAAGAAAATATTTCACCTATTATTTCTGCAGCTATCTATTGGATTTGTGGTGCTT
>CAIMIV010000035.1 GCA_903841185.1 uncultured bacterium | reverse complement strand
TGCCGATTAATTTCGAACGCGATGATTTCAGCCGCTTAATTCTGAAAAAATTAGGATTGAAATATAATAAAACCGATCTGACGAAATGGTATGACTTGATGGAGAAGGTTAAGCATCCCAAGCAAACCGTCAAGATTGGAATTGTAGGAAAATATTTTGATACTGGAGATTTTGTTTTGTCCGATGCCTATCTCAGCGTGATTGAGGCGGTGAAGCATGCCAGTTATTTCCATCAAGTGAAACCGCAGATCGACTGGCTGAGCAGTGAGGTATACGAAAAAAATCCGGAGAAGTTGAAAGATTTACTTCAATATGATGGCATCGTTGTTCCGGGCGGTTTTGGTTCACGAGGAATCGAAGGGAAAATCAATGTGATTAAATTTTTACGTGAGGAAAAAATTCCTTTCTTGGGCATCTGCTATGGCATGCAATTAGCGGTCATTGAATTTTCTCGCAATGTTTTGGGTCTCAAGGATGCTAACACCACGGAAGTGGATCGCCAAACGAAAAACCCGGTGATTGATATCATGCCGGAACAAAAAAAGAATCTGGAGGACGGGAATTATGGCGCGACCATGCGACTCGGGGCCTATCCAGCTACATTGCTAAAAGGCACGCTGGCTCACAAAGCTTATAAATCCGTCAAGATAGAAGAGCGCCATCGCCATCGTTGGGAAGTCAACCCGCAATATGTCGCTCGAATTGAAAAAGCCGGCCTCCTGTTTTCCGGAAAATCACCGGATGGCGAGCTGATGGAGATTGTGGAACTGCCGCCAACCGCTCATCCTTTTTTCGTGGCCACGCAATTTCATCCGGAACTGAAAACAGATCCTTTTAAAGGTCATCCTATTTTCAACAGTCTGATCGCGGCTTGTATAAAAAATTCTCTCAAGAAATAAATTCCACGACTGGCCAAAAAATAAAAAAGTGGTATAATATAAGAATCATAGGGCAAGAAAAATACCTTGAGGGAGAGTAATATAAAAACAAATAATCCTATGCTCAACGCATTAACAAAAATATTGCACAAAGTTCCTCCTCCCAAGGAAGATAGTAGTGAGAGAATAAAGGCCTATTGGCAAAAAACTGCGAAAAAAATGGATGCGGCTATTCCCAGGAAAAGCGCCTTGTCAGTCGGAAAAAAACCTTTAGGAAAAAGGGTTACGAAAAATACTGGAATAACCCTTGGGGAAAAAAATGAACTTACGGGCAAAGAAAAACCCCGCAAGTATTTCAAGGTGTTCACCATTAAGAATAAGGCACATCTTTTATATGCAGAGGGGGATAAGCTTTTCATTGTCAGGCTGGATAGCAAAGGCTTTTTCAAACAGGCTAAGGAAATTTCCTTGGTGAATAATTTTGGTTATGATGTGCCACTGGCGAGTATCTCGGAAATTAATGCCACGCAAATTAACGATCAGCTTATCTTGAATTATCGCAAGACTGATTTTGACCAGCAAGTCACTGCTTTTGCCGAACTATCTGATAAACTGACCTTTCAAGAATGTGCCACCACCCAAAGCATTAAGCATAATTTTATTTTTGCTAAAAAGGATGCTTTTCAAGAAAAATATACCGCTTATACCGGAGAGAATTTTATTTACTTTGCCACAGCGGACACTCTTAGTGCATGGGAAACTCAAAAAGAACATCTGCTCACACCCAGGCAAAACTTTTTTGATCATAATGGCGTGCGAATCATTGAAGCTATTTCCATTGAAGAGGGGGTGATGCTTCTCTATGAATCTTCCTTTATGCGCGATGGTCGTTTTTATTTGCAAATCGGAGGCGCCCTATTTGAACAAAACAATCCGAATCAACTATTATGGCGCTCGGAAAATCCGATTTGGGAGCAAAGTTTTCCGCAAGAAGAAGTGAATCAGGCTGCTTCCGTCGGAGTTTGTTATAAAGATAGGAATATTTTTGTGTATTATGTGGTCTCGGGCGAATTGATGCAAGTTGATTTCAAAGTGCCCAAATTTCATACTCCTAAGCAAGCAAAGGTAGTCGTTATGGAACGGCATGAAAAAAATCCCATCCTGATGCCTAATTTAAAAAATAGTTGGGAAAGCAAGGCTGTCTTTAACGCGGCGGCGATCCATGCGAATGGCAAATTTCATCTGCTCTATCGAGCGATTGGGGAGAATGATGTTTCCTCACTGGGCTATGCTTCCAGTACGGATGGCTTTAATTTTGACACCCGGTTTGGTTTTCCTATTTATGTTCCGCGAGAAAAATTTGAAGGAGTGGCTTGCCAAAAATATGATCCTTGCACTGATCCGGCGATTTATGAATCTGGTGGTGGTTGCAGTGGAGGATGTGAAGACCCGCGTCTCACTAAGGTGGGTAATATGCTCTATATGACCTATGTGGCTTACAATGGCCATGATGTGCCGGGAGTGGCTATGACTTCTATTAAATATAATGATTTTATCAATCATCGCTGGAATTGGACTAAGGCCAGATTGATTTCCAAGCCAGGACAAATGCAAAAGAATTGGATCGTTTTTCCGGAAAAAATCAACGGCAAGTTTGCCATTATTCACAGCATCACTCCGCATATTATGATTGATTATTTTGACAATCTGGATGAAGAAAAGATGTATATTGAAAATAGTTTTCGTCAAACGGATACCAAGGAGAATCGCTGGGACAATATTGTGCGTGGGGCTGGGGCTCCACCTATCAAAACCAAATATGGTTGGTTGCTTTTCTACCACGCGATGGACAAACGGGATCCTAATCGCTATAAAATTGGAGCAATGATTTTGGACTACAAACAGCCGGAAAAGATTCTCTATCGCTCCCGTTTACCACTCTTAGAACCGGATGAAATCTATGAAAATGAGGGTATGAAAGCGGGCGTGATCTATGTTTGCGGAGCGGTGATCCAAAAGGATGTTTTGCATATCTACTACGGAGGCGCCGATATGGTGATGTGTGTGGCCAGTGCTAAACTAGATGATTTTCTGGAAAAAATGGTTGAAGATAAGAAAACTATTATGGAAAAAATAGCTATCTAAATTTTTTTAAAAAAATAATAAGTTAGTATTGAAAAATATGTTTTATGTCAAAAGGTCTCCTCACAATCCTATCTTGGCGCCTATCCTAGAAAATCCCTGGGAAAATTCAGCGGTTTTCAATTGGTGTCCCGTAAAAAAAGATGACCGCATTGATGTGGTCTATCGCGCGGTGTCCGAAAAAAAGATGGTGGGCGGCCATGAAATCAATCTGTCCGTTATTGGACATGCGACGTCAACTAATGGGGTGGATTTTGAAAATCGCCGGGAACTGATCCTGCCGGAAATGGAATGGGAAAAATTCGGTTGTGAAGATCCGCGGATTGCCAAAATTGACGACAAATATTATATCTTCTACACGGCGCTTTCTACCTTTCCCTTTGGAGCGGAAGGCATTAAGGTGGCCCTGGCTGTGTCCAATGATTTGGAGACTATTGATGAAAAACATCTAGTGACGCCTTTTAATGCTAAGGCGATGTCTCTTTTCCCGGAAAAAGTAAATGGAAAATTCACCGCCGTGCTGACGGTCAATACGGATAATCCGCCTTCCAAAATCTGCATCGTGCAATTTGAGGAGGAATCCGATATGTGGTCGGAAAAATATTGGGATGAATTTTATAACAGCATGGATAAATGCGTTATTAATCTTAAACGAATGGAAACTGATCACGTGGAAATTGGAGCGGCGCCGGTGAAAACTAAAGATGGTTGGCTCTTTATTTATTCGCACATTCAGAATTATTTTGACGAGAAAGAACGCATCTTTGGCGTGGAAGCTTTCTTGACTGACCTGGAAGATCCTAGTCGCATCATCAAGCGTACCACCGAAGCATTTCTTATCCCCGAAGCTAGTTATGAACTCTATGGCCAGGTGGATAATATTGTTTTTCCTACCGGAGCGATGATTGTCGATGATAATCTACGCATTTTTTATGGAGCGGCGGATACGGTATGCGCTATAGCGGAAGTTAATCTGGATTTACTCCTAAATGCGATGGACAAGGAGCGCACAGCCGAGCTGGTCAAGCGCTATGACAAGAATCCGATTATGGTTCCGGATCCAGGCACAGCGTGGCGCTCCAAAGCCATCTTTAACCCGGCCGCTATTGATTTGGATGGGAAAATTCACATTCTCTATCGGGCGATGTCTGATGATAACACTTCCTACGTGGGTTATGCCGCCACAGAAGACGGTTTCAATTTGATAGAAAATTTACCGGATCCGATCTATGGACCGCGTTTCGATTTTGAAAATAAGGGTATACCGGGAGGAAATTCTGGGTGTGAAGATCCGCGCATTGTGAGAGTGGATGACAAAATTTATATTTTCTACACTGCTTACAATGGCATCGATGCTCCTAAAGTAGCCATCAGTTCCATTTCGGTGGATGATTTCTTGGCTAAAAGATGGAATTGGACAGATCCGATTATCGTGTCACCGGAAAAAGAATGGGATAAGGACGCTTGTATTATTCCGGAAAAGATCCGGGGCAAATATTTCATGATTCATCGCCTAGGATCCAGTATTTGCGCGGATTATATGGATTCCTTGGATTTTTCCGGAGAGCGCGTGCAAGAATATATCAAATTAATGTCACCAAGAAGAGGGATGTGGGATTCTTTTCGTATCGGCCTGTCTATTCCACCTATCAAAACAGAAAAGGGCTGGCTACTATTCTATCATGGTGTGAATGATGGCGTCTATAAAGTAGGAGCGGCTTTGCTCGATCTGGAAAATCCGGAGAACGTCATTGGCCGAACTTCCTATCACATCATGGAGCCAGAGATGGATTATGAACTGAATGGCCAGGTGAATCGCGTCGTGTTCCCGTGTGGCGCAGTAGTGCGTGATGGGCTGATCTATATCTACTACGGCGGAGCCGACAGCGTACTGGGAGTAGCCACCATCAAAATGGAAGACGTGCTTAAGATGCTTGTCTAGATATTATAGAGATAAAAAAAATATCCATTTCACGTGGATATTTTTTTTATGGGTCAAGATTATTTGTGCTTTTTGATACTTAGTTTGGCTTTGCGATTATTTGCTCGGGCTATTTTTTTCTCTGTCGGTGTTTCTTCAATTTTCACCACAGAAACAAATCTTTTCTTCTCCAGACTCCCGGTAAAGGTGCGAACCTTCTTTTTAGCAAAGGCTACCACACCATCAATCACGGAATACAGGGTGTCGTCCTCTCCGCGTCTGACATTTTCTCCCGGTCTCCATTTAGTTCCTCGTTGGCGAATGATAATGTTTCCGGCAGAAACCTTTTGGTTTCCAAAAATCTTCACGCCTAATCTCTTGGATATTGAATCACGACCCAGTTGGGTGGACCCACCAGCTTTACGATGTGCCATGTTTGTCTGCGAGGTACGAGCGGCTACAAACATGAGCATCCCGCACCAATTCGCTATTAATTTTTTAGAAAACATCCTGGCAAAGCCGCAGGCGCCTACGCAAACAAAACTAAAAAGTAAATTTAAATTTTATTGGAATTGGTGCTGGGATAGCCAGAATATTAGGATTGATCTTATCTAAATACATTTTCGTTACGACATTTGTCCATCACCACACTGCCATATACGATAACGAGTTTAATTATAGCAAAATATGCTATAATGTCAATGACACCACTTGATTGAACTGGGAATTCTAAAAAACACCCCAAAAGACTTGATTTTAACTACTTATTCTTCTAACTATTTTCATACTAAATATGTCACAAGAAAATCAAGGGAATGTCCTAAAACAGTTTTGGATGCGTTATGAAAGCAAGATTGTGCTTGGCGTTGGCTTGGTGCTGATTGCAGTAATTGCCTTTGAGTTGGGTTATACGCAGGGAAAGGCTCATCCAGAAGGGGGTATCATCATTGAAAGTCCCTCTCAGGACTCCAAAATTAGCCCAGAACCGGGAAATAGTGCTACAATGAAATCTAGTGGCTTGGAAAATAAATCCTTACCCAAGGAGGCTAATTTAGCCTCAGGCGGAACAACCTCTGCATCAGAAAAATGCGCTTATGTGGGCAGCAAAAATTCAGATAAATTCTATCCACCCAACTGCTCTTACGCGAAAAGAATTAAGCCGGAAAATGTGGTGTGTTTCGCCACAATGGAAGAAGCACTGGCGGAAGGTAGAACGCAGTCCACGGGTTGCGCCAAATAATAGACCTGTTGCGTAATATTTTTAATTTTCTAAATTCATACAAAACATATGCATGAAAAAATGGTAGTTATTTCGCTCGGCGGTTCGCTCATTGTGCCGGAAGAAATTGATTGGGAATTTGTCCGGGATTTCAAGGTGCTCATTGAAGAACAAATTGCCAAGGGTTTCAAATTTATTCTGATTACCGGGGGCGGCAAAACGGCTCGCAAATATATCGATGCGGCCGCTAAGGTGGATGACATCAATAACGAAGACAAAGATTGGATCGGTATTCATGCCACCCGCATGAACGCCCATTTTATCCGCACCATTTTTCGTGAAAATGCCCATCCTCGCATCAATAAAAATCCGCATGACCTGGAAGATTTCTATGATTTCAAGGAAAATATTCTAGTCGCCGCCGGCTGGCGCCCCGGGTTTTCTACGGATTTTGACGCAGTAATTTTGGCCAAATACCTGGGCATTAAAAAAATCATCAACCTGTCCAACATTGACTATGTTTATAGTCAGGACCCGAGAAAATTTCCGGATGCTCAGAAAATTGAAAAGATTTCTTGGGCTGATTTCCGCCAAATGGTGGGGGATACTTGGGATCCTGGGATGAGCGCGCCTTTTGATCCGATTGCTTCCCGAGAAGCCCAAGAACATGGCTTAGAAGTGGCTATTATGAATGGCAAAAACCTAGCCAATCTGCGAGACTATTTGGAAAGTCGTACAGCGCAGGGAACTATCATTAAATAAAAAAATGAAATATTTTTTGAAGAGTCCGTGTAGTATTATAAACCAGGATTAGGCACCTATAGATAGAATTAATTTTGATAGCAAGGGTGATTATCAAAAAGTGTTCTAACTGTAACACTGACCTAATCCAACTAACAATCATTTCTTTCTATACTGCCTAACTACATAAAAATCCTGTTAATTTGAAGTTGACGGGATTTTTATTGCTTATGAAAACAATTTATTCTAAATCCGTTATATTCTTTATAATGGTGAAGAAATTTGTAATTGGAATTATGCCTGATTGTGTTATGATGAAACTATGGATGAAAAAGAATCGCAAACAGATGCTGAGTTAATCAAACTTGCCAAAGAGGACCCTGAGCTGTTCGGGCTTTTGATGGAGCGTTATCAAAAGCAATTGTTTCATTATATCAGGCGCATGACGCAACTTGGACAAGATGATGTGCAGGATTTATTGCAAGAGGTTTTTATTAAAATCTATCAGAAGTTAAATGAATATGATGAAGAGTTGAAGTTTTCTAGTTGGGCATATCGCATTGCGCATAATCATGTCATTGACTATTTCCGCAAGGTTGGCGCCCGTCCCAAAGTCAACTCACTGGAGGACTTTGAATGGGAAAAAATTATCAGTGCAAGCGTGCATATGGAAAAAGACATTATGAATCGGGATTGTGTGGAAAAAGTCAAATCTTGTATTTCACAATTGCCCATCAAATATAAAGAAGTCCTGATACTTCGCTTTATTGAAGAAAAAGAATATGAGGAAATTATGGATATTTTAAAAAAGCCCAAGGGTTCAGTCGCGACTCTTATTGCAAGAGGAAAGGAAACACTTGTCAAAAGATTAAAAGAGTTGAATATAAATTGCTTTTAAGAAAATTATGAAAGACTTAATAAAAGAAACGGTTGAAAAAATTAAGAAACAGGGCATTGCTCCCGAGCCACGCTGGAAATATCTGGTGAAAAAATATGGCATCTGGAGTCTCTTTGGGGTAGTCGTGCTTTTTGGAGCGGTTTCTTTTTCAGTTACTCTTACCATGTTGCAACAATTGGATTGGGATCTATACCGTTTCGCGCATCAGAGTGCCTTAATATATTCCTTAACCTTGCTGCCATATTTTTGGATAGTGCTTATCGGGATGTTTCTTGTTTTGGCATTTTTTGACCTGCGAAAAACAGAAACTGGCTATAAATATAGCTGGCTAAAAATCGCCCTGGCATCCATAGGTGGCATAATCGCCATGGGCTTTATCTTCTCCTTAATTGGCTTAGGGGGAAAGTTTAATGCGATTGTGGCAAGGGATATTCCATATTACGGACAACATATTATGATGACCAAAGAAAAGCAGTGGATGCAACCAGACAATGGGTTTCTTGCCGGAACACTCACCACTGTTTCAAAAAATGAATTGGAAATAAGTGATTTGAATGGACAAAAGTGGAAGATTGTTTTAGAGGAAAAAACGCTCATCAGACCAGTGGCTAATATCGCACTAGGGGAAATGATTAAGATCATCGGCTCTAGAGAAAGCGAGGTAGGCGCAGGGGGTGTAAGCATTTTTCAAGCCATCGAAATTCGTCCTTGGATAGGGCAAGGAATGATGAACGGATCGGGCGCTGGTCATAAAGATAAATAAATAATGAGTTGTGGCGGAGTTTAATTATTTTTTTAGTTGGCGATATGGAAATCTTCACTCATAAAAATTATCTATTTGTCTGTGCTCATTATGACGATGAGGGTGATTGTACTCATCTCATGCGAGAATCTATGCGTAAGGGCAGCAATGTTTTTGTTGTTTATATAACTGATTGCAACGCCAAAAAAATTGGAGTCATTAGAAAGAGGGAAGTCACAGAGGCTCTTGATGTAATAGGTGTGCCACATGAAAATCGCTTTTTTCTTGATATCCCGGAAAGAACCGTATTTCAAAATTTCGCCCTAGTTGTTAATCGACTAGAAAAAATCACTCAAGATCATTTCATTGATTGCGTCCTGTCTACGGATTATGAAGGTGGCCACGAAGACCATGACTCGGCAGCTTTTTGTGCGTCGATGCTTGCCCAAAAATATAAAATCGATCAATACACCTATCCTTCATATCATTCAGCGAATGGCACAAGGTCTCTCGTGAAAGAATTTATTCCTTCACGCACCAATGTCATTCGGCTAGAGGTAACTGAGCCTGAAATTAAAAAACGTATGAGCACTATTTATAAGAGTCAAAAACTTTCAACTGACAAGTTAGGAGATTCGGCAAAACAGCTAGCTATCCATTCGCGAGAGCTTTATTATGAAGTGGAAGAACCTTTTGATTTTAGCAAACGCCCTTGGCACGAGATAGCCTACGAAAATCATCCCACTCCATATTTCACATTCGAAGATTTTTTAAAAGCAGTGGAAAAATATAAACGGGATATGGATAGGCAAAGAATGTCAAGCGATGTAAATATTTTCTTAGAGCAAGAATTGTCAACCAATGTAAAACTTACACAGCAGATCAAGGAAGCTTGTCTTAGATTGCAAATTGATTTTAAGGAATTTCGAAAGAGTGTCTATGATTATGCGATGTTTTTTGCTGACACAAAACGAAGCAATGATATTTATAATGAAGTTGCAACTAGTTTGGCAATTTATTTTTGTGCTCACATGAGAAATTCTTTCAATAGGACAAGACATCAAACCACCTTCCAATGGTTAAAGCAAATAAATCCAAACTCGATAACTGATTGCGGATACGCTGTCCCTACTGACTATATGTTGGACAAGGAGTTTATTTTGGGCAGAAAAATTAATCTTGTCGAGGCCTCAGAATTTGGGCAAAAAGTTTCTGAGGCATTTTTTGATATTAATGGAGTGCCGACGGAAAATATATCGTTCAATTTAAAAGATATGAATGATTTTGAATATGTTGGCGATAGTGATGCTTATGTATTTTTGGATTCAATCGAGCACGTATCCAATCCGGATAAGTATTTAAAAGTACAAGTGGATAATGCTAAAAATGGGGCATATTTCATTTTTTCGATACCGATTTGTAAAATCGATTCGCTTAAAAATTTCCATTACAAGGAATGGCTGACTGATGATAGTGCGAAAAAATGGGTTGAGGAAAATGGACTAAGGGTGATGGCGACTAAATTGGCATTCCCAAATCCAAGCGTAGACATATTTTCCAGGCCAATACTGGGCGGGTTTCATAACATCCTCATTTTATGTCAAAAGAAGGGAGATTTGTGATAAATAGTAGAGATAGGTGGAAATTGTTTCTTCCTTATGTTCAATAAAGTTTTTTGGAAAGGGGTGGGCGATATGTTATACTTATCTTATGGAGGCATATTCTGATGACTTGTGACGGAGTTTAGACATTAACAAAGCTGACAGAGACTTTAAGATAATTAATCTCACATAATAATCATGAAAGCAATCATATTCGATTTTGATGGCGTCCTCGCAGATACATACGTTTTTAATATGGGCCTGACTAAAGAGGTTGGACATGATGTTGATCATAAGGATTTCAAAGCACATCACGATGGCAATGTATTAGAAGAACCAAAAATTCCATTTACAAAAGAATCAGCAGATAACTTTTTTTCTAAGTATTTGGAAAGAGTCACTGAGGTTAAACCCTTCTTCTCTTTGGATAATATTAAAAATCTAAGAGAAATCAGTCCATTGTATATTATCTCCAGCAGTCAAAAAGAGTCTATTCAAAAATTTTTAAACCATAATCAATTAGATTTCTTTGACGAAATCCTAGGGGTTGAGTTTCATAAATCTAAAGTTGAGAAATTTAATTTTTTATTTAAGAAATACGGTTTTAAGTCTGATGAAGTTGTATTTGTGAGTGATACATTAGGAGACATCTTAGAGGCAAAGAAAGTGGACGTAAAAACAATTGCTGTTGATTTTGGATTTCACGACAAAGAGCGGCTGGAAACGGGAAAGCCATTTAAAATCGTCTCGAATTTCATTGAATTATTGGAAACAATTAAAAAACTGTGAAAATACTGCGTCAAAAAGACGAAGATTTATGATAAATAGTAAGGATAGTAGGATTATTTCTTTTTCACTGCCAGGGTTTTGGTTTCTTTGTTGACGGTTTTGGCTTTTTCGATTTCGGTTTTGGCGGAGAAGGGGAGGACTTCGAAGATTTGCTTCAAGGCCACGCCGTCCACTTTCAAGACCGCCTCCCATTTGTCCAGGGGCTCCAAGATTTCGCGGATTCTTTTTTCATCATATTTATAAGTCTTACGTACCGAACGGGCGATGATGCCTTGTTCGCCAAAAACTCTTTCCACACCCTCTTGATCCATATAGTGCAGCACGGTTTCTTGGATTTCGCCCAGGCGATCTTTAGTGATGGAAATAGCGGACTTGAGCTCAATATATTCGCCGATAGCGGCATTCACTTCTGCTGTATCAATTTTGCGCTCTTCTTTGAATTTATGTTTCCACATTGGGCAAAGGTGCTGATAGCCACACCAATCGCACAAGGGTGTGATGTTGGGCTCGAATTTTCCAGATTCAATTTGCGCAATGACATCTAGAAAGAGTTGTTCGCTTTGCTTGAGTTGTTCCACAGTGCGGGTAGCGGAAAGTTTCACCCCATGCTTTAGATAATAGAGGCTCACTGTCAGCTTGTCGATATTTTCAATTTCTTTGGGATAGCGCGCTAGAAAAGCTTGCAAATAGACGGACAACTGAATGTCATTGTCCACTTTTTCCTGAGAAGGCATTTTCTTGGTGGTTTTGTAATCGATGATTTCATAACCATCTTCGGTTTTGTCGATGCGGTCAATGATGCCAGAGATAATGTGCTTGTTGCTACCGGCACCGATTTCGATTTGAAAACGTGATTCCAGATCGACGATATTGAAATTGGCGGGATTGTTTTTTTGATAATATTCTTGAATGATGCGCACGCCTTGGGAAAAAGCGGCGCGCTCTTCGTCCGGCGTGTCAAACACGGCTGGATTCCAAACATTGGAAAAATGCTCCATGGCTTGATCCACAGTAGGGGAAAGGATGCTGGGGGTGTGGATGAATTTCATGGTCTCATGCACCGTGGAACCAAAAACCGCCTCCTTGGATTTGGGAGTTTTGATGTGGTCGATATTTTGAAATTTATATTTCAGCGAACAATTTTGATAGGAATCAAAAGCTGAATAAGATATTCTCATAAGCGTATCTTCATTGTAATTGAAATGAATTTCCTGGTCAAACGGAAAATAAAAAAACACCCGCAGCAACTTTCTGCTGGGAGTGTTTTTGAGATAGGCACTAAATTCTTGTATTATTGACGCCTCTAATACCTGGATTTTCAAATACTTTTTTGCCGCGTTGATTTCTGGCGACAGCATCAAAGATGAAAACATTAACAGATGGACGTTCGATGAAGGTTAACTCGAACTCTATTTTGTCTCCAATAAAAATTGGTCGACAGAACTTATATGCACCACCTCCCGCAATCATGGGAATGCCTTCAATTTCAGGCATATTTATTTTAACCAGTAAAAGTGCTGTTAGATAGGCATGTTCAAATAAAGGATATCCGGGATGAATAGGTTTATTGGGAAAATGACCCGCTAAAAACCGGTTATCCGCGCGTATTTCTTTATAGCCCCAGCTTTTATTGATGAAAGCTGAATCTATTTTTGCGCTATCCAGCAATTGAGCTTGTTCACCATGGGGAAATAACTCGCCAAGCGCTTTCCTATCATAAAATATTTCGGGCATAATAATCTCCATTAGCAATAAAACAATTATTTAGGAACATTTCTTTTTAGAGATACTTAAACAAATTAAGCTCCCGCCAGTAAACCAGAAGACCCAAGGGATGGGCCAAGAATTAATATCCATGAAAATGGCAACGAAGCCTCCCAGGACAATAACAATGCCAAGGATGCGAAGGCAATTTCCTCCAACCCTTTGCAGCCAATAAGGATCATGCTTATTTTTTTGTAAAAGAGCCTCTTTCTGCATCACACCCCTCCTTAGTAAGCTAATATTTAAGATTAATATTATGTTTCCTTATATCACCTTTCTTTGTTTTACTAAATAAGGCGCGTAGTGTCAACTAGTCAAAGGTGACAATTTTTCGTGATGTGCTATAATAAAATTGTTAAAGAATAACTAAAAACAAAAAATGTTCAAAGATGTTCAAAAACCTAAGCCCGAAGAAGCATTTCGATTTGCTATCACCATCACTATTTCTATTTTCATGCTTGTTACTCTGGTTGCCTCCTATGAAATTTCTAGCTTAATCTAAGTCATAAATTTACTTTATGAAACGACGTAAAATCTGATGATTTGACGTTTTTTTTGTTTGGGAGTAATATTAAAGCATACTAAATTAGTAGGGTATCTGCCGCACTGGCGTTAACTGACTTTATATACGTTCTATGAAATTTTCTGCGCAAACTGAATATGGCCTCAAGGCTATGATTAACCTGGCTCAGCGCGGGGACAAAACTAAGTCCATCAAACTTATCGCTGAAGAGGAGGGAGTGTCTCCGAAATATCTGGAAAAAATCCTCAATTTGTTGCGCAAACAAGACTTGGTGGAAAGTTTTAAAGGCACTAATGGGGGATATGCCCTCAAAAAATCGGCTGCCAAAATTTCCGTAGCGGATATTGTCATCATTCTTGAAGGACCGATTGAGCCGATGAAATGCGTGGGGAAAGTTTGCCACATGGAAAATAGCTGTTCTCTGAAAAATGTTTGGAGCATCCTGGGTCAGCAAATTGAACACACACTACGCAAGATCAAATTGAGTGATTTAATAAAATAATTTATTCTAAAAAAAATATATGACGAAACCAATTTATTTAGATTATGCCGCAACCACTCCCGTAGATAAGGAGGTGCTGCAAGCAATGTTGCCCTACTTTTGCGAAAATTTTGGCAATGCCATGTCCATCCATTCTTTCGGCCAAGAGGCGATGCAAGCTGTGGATCAGGCCAGGCAAAATATGGCAGACTTTTTTTCCTGCACCCCGAGCGAAGTGATTTTCACCAGTGGCGCCACGGAATCCAATAATCTAGCGGTCAAGGGAGTGCTGAAGGCCTATTATGCTCAAGCTAGTAAAAACCTGCTAAAACCACATATTATAACGTCATTATTTGAACATCACTGCGTACTGGATTCTGTCCGTGCTGTGGAAAAAGAAGGTTTGGCCGAAGTGACCTATTTGCGACCGGACAAAAATGGGCTAGTCCGCGTGACTGATCTGGAAAAAGCTATCCAATCCAACACCATTTTTATTTCTATCATGTACGTGAATAATGAAATCGGCACAGTACAACCAATTGGCAAAATAGGGAAGTTGGTAAAAAAGATAAATACTACGCGAGGAGCGCAAGTTTTTCCAATAGTCTTTCACACGGATGCCACGCAAGCCATCAATTATTTTGATTGCCATGTCGAAACATTAGGTGTTCACTTATTGTCTATGTCCGCTCATAAAATCTATGGACCCAAAGGCGTTGGTGCTTTGTATATTAAAAAAGGCACGCCCATTCGCAAAGTCCAGGACGGCGGAGATCAAGAATACAAAATGCGCGCCGGGACCCATAACGTCACCGGGATTGTCGGACTGGGCAAGGCGATTGAGTTGGTGCAGAAAAATCAAGCCAAAGAAAACAAAAAAATCCAACTTTTACGCGATCACCTAATTGAAAAAGTGCTCACCGAAATTCCACAGGTCAGACTGAATGGCTCCAAGACACACCGTTCACCGAACAATACTAATTTCAGTTTTGCCTCGGTGGAAGGGGAGGGGTTACTACTTTCTCTTGACATGGAACAAATTTCGTGTTCTACTGGATCTGCCTGCTCCTCTGGAGCGCTTTCCGCTTCGCACGTCCTGCTGTCAATCGGACTGCGGCCGGAAGAGGCGCATGGGTCATTACGAATGACTATCGGAAAATTCACCACTAAGGCGGAAATCAATACGACCGTGAAAAAACTAAAAATCATCCTCACGAGACTACGCAAAATTTCCGGGTCAGTGCTGGATGAATACTACGCTAAAAAATAATGCTATTATCCCAGCACAAATTTTTCTGAAGTTTCGGGATAGTGTTTAGAAAGTTTTTCAAATTCGCCTAGTGGCTAAATTTTAAATAAATAACAAGTTTCGTGAGAAATTTGTGCGGGATGCTTATTTTTGTATCCACTCGCACAGCTCGCAGACAAAAATAGCATGCAATATTCTAAAAAAGTGCTCCAACATTTCACCAAGCCTCACAATCAAGGGGTGATGAAAAATCCTTCCGGTGTCGGCATGGTCGGCAACCCGGTGTGCGGTGATTTGATGAAAATCTATATCAGTGTCAAGAAGGATAAACAAAAAGGAGAATATATCAAGGACATCAAATTTGAGACCCTAGGCTGTGCTTCAGCCATTGCCACCTCATCCATGGTGACGGATTTGGCGAAAGGCAAGACTATCGAAGAGGCAATGGAGATTACTCGCAATGATGTGGCTGATGCTTTGGACGGCTTGCCTCCTATCAAAATGCATTGTTCTAATTTGGCCGATGAGGCCCTGCACGAGGCTATTAAAGATTATAGAAAATCGCTAATTAAAAACTAATTTAAGGCGAATTTATTACGAATAACTTATTAGCGACCATTAGCTAGAATTTGTTCTAAATTCGCGAACTACCCATGGCTTATCGCATCACTCCTAATTTAATGTTTCCCATCGGAAATTTTCGCAACATCACCTCCGGCTTTGGCGAGATGAATGTTTATGATAATAAATTATGGGGAAAGCACCTAGGTATTGATATTGCCGCCCCCAATGAAACCAAGATTTTTTCTATTGGCAGGGGAGTAGTAGTTTACTCCAAATTGCATCAGGGAGAATTTTCTGAAAACGGAGAAGTGCTTAAACGCAATTGGGGTGGTATTGTAATTATCGCCCACAAAGATCCGCAATCAAAAAAAGTTTTCTATTCCGTCTATGGGCATTTAGGAAAACGCTATGTCAAAAGGGGTGATGCTGTAGAGATGGGTGGATTAATTGGTGTTATCGGAAAATCTATGAGTGAATCCAATGGCATTTGGGAGGAGGAGCATTTGCATTTTGGAATTTATATAGGACCCTTTCACGGCAAGGTTCTACCCGGTTATTTCAAGGAAGGATCTAATGTTATTACTGATCCGGAATTCTGGAAGGAACCAATCAGTTTTATAAAAAACTACAATCCAAGAAATGTGCATATTTAGGCAAAAAAAAGACTAAAATTAGGGAGATTTTACCTTAAGAATCAATCATTTTATGGCTTGTTTAAGCTATAAAATGAGCCTCAAAATTGATTTCTAAGCGCCTTTTGGTGCGTCAAGGTAGTCCAATCCATGGGCAAATGGGGTAAAAAAGGCTTGATTTTGGCCCTAGAGGCAAATTAACTAAAAAAGAGGTTATGACGTATGGATTGATGTGTTTGGCAGTTCCTAGGGTGTATAAATGATAGTGGCAACAGTTTTTCTAATAGGTGAATGCGCATGATAGGATATTAATAATAAATAATTTTTAACAAGGGAATAGAAAAAACAAACAACACAGAGAGCTGTGTTTTAAAAATATACACAGTGTCGCACAATATATCTTTTGCGACACTGCATTGAATTGAGGACAGATACTGCCAGTATACTGCCATACCACCATAGGACATATATCTATCCCTATTTCATACAGAAAACTCCTCTCAGAGCCTTCTGGCAATGCAGATGAATAGATTCTACTATCCATGCAACCCGTGGTGTTTTTTTTATTTCTTTCGCATCACTGCAAACATCTCTTCTTAGAAAAATAATTTATCAAAAAAATTTCTCCAGTCAGAGCAACCGTTGCTCGGCACACAGCCATGCTTTCCAAAATAGCCCATTCAGCCAAAATAGTACTTGCTGCTTATTGCAATGCCCCGCTAGACCGCGTCTCGCTTAGGCAACCAAATCCAAAATACACCAATCCCCTGGCTATTTTGAGCATTTTTGCTTTGAAAACATTGGCCATTTTATGGCTTA
>CAIMIV010000034.1 GCA_903841185.1 uncultured bacterium | reverse complement strand
TTGCCGGCGCCGATGGTGATGACCACGTCGTTGGCGCCAATGGTGTCTTGAAGGAAGGCCACCGCCTCATCAATAGTGGGGACATGCTCCGCTTTGTCGCGATTATATTTATTGATCAAATTCACCAAATCTAGCGAAGTCACCGTGCCTGAGTTTTCCCGTGCCGAGCCGTAGATGTCCAGCACAATCACCCGGTCCGCTCCGTCAAAACTTTGCGCGAAATCATGCAACAGTGCAGCTGTCCGAGAATAGGAGTGGGGGTGAAAAACGGCGATGATATTTTTTTCCGGATAGATTTCCCGCGCCGCTTTCAGCGTCACATTCACTTCTTCCGGGTGGTGCCCATAATCATCAATCAAAATCGCCCCATTCCGCCGCCCAATCAATTCAAATCTTCGTGTAGTTCCTTCAAATTCACGCAAAGCTTCGCGCACTTTGTGCATATCCAGACCTAATTTATAGCAAGCCACGATTACCGCCAGCGCATTTAGAGCATTGTGCTTGCCTGGTAATTTAATTTCAAAAAAACCCAAGGATTGTTCTTGATGAAAAATTTCAAATTTTTGCGCAGTCACCTCCAGGGATTGGTTCTTAATGCGAAAATCATTATCCTCCCCATAGCCATAGGTCGCCACGTCACCGGTGCAATTTTTTGCCACCGCCGCGGTATTCACACTATCCCCCCACACCACTAAAAATCCCCCCTTGGGAATCTTGACTACAAAATCTATAAAAGCCTTTTTATAGTCATCAAATGTCGGATAAAAATCCGGGTGATCATATTCCACGCTAGTCAGGATGGCCGCCTTGGGCTCATAGAGAGCTAGTTTGTTTTGGTATTCATCCGCTTCCAGCACAAAAATCTCCCCCTGACCCACAATAGCGTTGCCGCCCCATTGTCGGACCCGGCCGCCAATGATGGCGGTCGGACTCTCTCCTATTGCATTCAAAACATAAGCTAGCATGGCCGAAGTAGTGGTCTTGCCGTGCGTACCGCAAACCGCAAGGCCATATTTTTCATTAAACAATTCACTTAACACTTTCGGATAATAGACAGTTTGCAATCCTCTTTTTTTAGCTTCCGCCACTTCCACATTATTCTCCTCATTATAACTGGCGGCATATAAAATCAAATCCGCGTCATCCGGGATGTTTTCCACCGCAAATCCTTCGACATATTCTATTCCCAATTTCTGCAGCACTTCATCCGTAAAAAATTTCTCCGTCGTATCGGAGCCGGTCACTTCAATGCCTTTCTTTTTCAAAATCTCCGCAACCCCCACAACGCCAGAGCCTTTAATACCGATAATATACACTTTTTTTATTTTTTCTAAATCTAACATGCTAATTATTTACTAATATTTAAAAAATGTATTCGAATTTATTCGTCCAAACATTCGCAATTATTTGCTATTAATCATTTCCAAAACACCTTTGGCAATTCGTTCCGTGGCGTCCGGGTGATAGAAGGATTGGATATTTTTGGCCAGTTTTTGACGCAAATGCTCATCATTCATAATCTCTTCAATACGGCTAAGAAAAATGTGCTTGCCTAGATTATTCTCATCCAAAACAATGCACGCTCCCACCTTAGCTAAGGAATAGGCATTCATTCGCTGATGATCGTTGGCAGAATCTTGCAGAGGAATCAAAATGGAAGGCTTTTGATTGGCGGCAATTTCCGCGATCGAATTGGCCCCAGCCCGCGAAATCACTAAATCACTCACCGCATACACATCTTTTATTTCCTCACCCATAAATGGCATGGCGTAATAGCCTTCCCGGCCAATTTTATACCCCAACTCTCCAGCTCGATGTTGCACCTCGGCAAAATTAGCCTCTCCCGTTTGGTGAATCACCTGATATTTTTCCAATAACTCAGGCAAAACACTCAACACGCGATTATTGATAGTACGCGCACCTTGTGAACCACCCAATACTAAGATGATTTTCTTTTCCGCGCTTAAGGAAAACAGCTCCCGGGCTTTTTGTGCATTGCCTTGATTGATGCCCTCACGCAATGGATTTCCCGTGAGCACCACTTCCGCTGCTAAAAATTCCTCTTCTGCGCTGGCATAAGAAACAGCCACTCGGTTAGCAAACTTTCCTATAATATTATTCGCCAACCCCGGCACGGCGTCTGACTCATGGATCAACACTGGGATGCGGAACATCCAAGCGGCCAAAGCCACCGGCAGTGAAGCGTATCCTCCCTTGGAAAATATAGCATCCGGCATTTCCACAAAAAGAATCCACATGGATTGCAAAAGCCCTGCAAAAACTTTAAAGATATCTATAAAATTTTGAAAAGAAAAATATCTCCGCAATTTTCCCACTGAAATATATTTACTGGGAATCCCTTCGCCGTCCATAATATCTTTTTCCATCTTTCCTTTTGGTCCAATATATAGGAACGTTGCCTCAGGCACTTTTTCTTTTATTTTTCTAGCTACCGCGATAAGAGGCATGAGATGTCCGCCTGATCCTCCGCCGATTAATGCAATTTTCATATGCTTTTGAATTTAAAATTTAAATTTTTTTAATTTACGCTCGCTTGTTTAGATATATTCAATAAAATTCCCACACTGATCAATAGAAAAATAATGGATGTGCCTCCATAACTGACAAAGGGCAAAGGCACTCCGGTGAGCGGGACTAAACCGGAAATGGCAGCGATGTTCAGGAAGGCTTGGAACGTTATCCAAGCGGTAAAGCCAACAGCCAGCAGCACACCAAACATATCCGGAGCTCTCTTGGCAATGCGCAAGCCGCGCACCGCTATAATAATAAACAAAATTATCAAGATTGTCACCCCTATTAGTCCCATTTCCTCTCCAATAATAGCAAAGATCGAATCCCCCGCCGGCTCCGGCAAATAATTAAACTTCTGCAAACTATGCCCCAAGCCCACCCCAAAAATCCCGCCGGAACCAATGGCCAGCAAAGCTTGATTGATTTGATAGCCGATGCCCTTGGGATCCAACTCCGGGTGCAAAAAAACCAGCAAGCGATCCATGCGGTAGGACTCCAATTTGATGAGAGTAAAAAGAGCAGCGATGCCCACTCCGCCCATCAGAAGCATGTGCGAAACTTTAGCACCGGAAACAAAGAAAATACTCATGGCAATCAGGATAATTACGCCCAGCGTGCCAATGTCCGGTTGTTTGATTAAAAGAAAACTGACAAACCCCACAATCACTACAAAAGGCATCAAGCCGTCATAGAAATCTTTTATTTTCTCCCTTCGGGATTCCAGCCACGCCGCTAAATAAATAATCAGGGAAATTTTCAGCATTTCCGACGGCTGAAAAGAAACCGGACCAAGTTGAATCCAACGGCTGGCGCCATAGATTTTGGATCCCACACCGGGAACAAAAACCAGAATCAAACAGATTACACTCAGCATAAAAAAAATAAAAGAGAATTTTTTCCAAAAGTGATAATCTATGTTTTTTGTAATAAAAAGCATCGCCAATCCCGGCAACACCCCGAATAACACTTGCCGCTTAAAGAAAAAATATTCATCGGAAAACCTCACTCTGGAATAGCCCAGTCCGGCACTGGCAATCATAATCATGCCCAAAACCACCAAAATAATGATGGTGTAGAAAAGAACTGGATCCGCCTTACTTTGTGTTGTTTTTTCGATCAACTTTTGTATTTATTAAATCTGTTTATTTCTTTTTGACTGCGCCTCTCTCCACTGAGCTATTTTTTCGTGATTGCCGCTCAAAAGTACCTCAGGCACTGGCCAATCCTTGAAACTATCCGGCTTAGTGTATTGCGGATATTCCAAATAACCCTCTTCGCTATGCGATTCAATTTCAATGGATTTTTCATTGCCCAGCACTCCCGGCACCAGGCGCGTGAGGCTATCCACCAACACCATGGCGGGAATCTCTCCGCCGGTCAGCACAAAATCCCCAATGGAAATTTCTTCGTCCACCAAATTCTGCGCCACCCGCTCATCCACCCCCTCATACCTCCCACAAATCATTATGATATTTTCATATTTAGACAACCTAACTGCGTCTCGTTGCGTATATCGCTTACCCTTAGCAGAAAATAAAATAATCCGCGTATTTTCAGGTTTGGAAATTTTAGAATTTGAATTTGAAAATTCATTGGATCCGCCAGCTGGCGGAGGAAATTGTCCGCCTCGGCTTGACGAAGCGTCCGCCTCGGATCGACAAGTAGTTGTCTCTACGAGTCGAGACGGGTCAGCCTGAGTCGAGACGGGGAAATTGGAAATTATCGAGCCAACAGCTCGATATATTGGCTCCACCTTCATCACCATTCCAGCTCCTCCGCCATAGGGAGTGTCGTCCACCGTTTTATGGACATCGTGTGTGAAATCGCGCAAATTATGCACGGCAATATCCACAAAAGCCCCCTCTTTGGCGCGCCGAATAATCGACTCGGAAAAATACGAATCAAAGATCTGGGGGAAAATAGTAATTATGTTGAACTTTAGCATACCTTCATTCTACCATATCAAGCCAAAATAAAAAAGACCGCCTAGAGGTCTTTTTTATTGACTGCTTTAGTTTCCTAAAACAAAAAGTTTGCTAAATAAGATTCTCGATATCTCCAACAACTTCATCAATGCTTTTCTTTACTGCAGCTTCGCGAGGTTCTCTCGTTGAGCCTTCTGGTTCGTTAATTTTCAAGTTAACGCGAGCATTGTTTTTTGCTCCAATCACTCTCAAGAGAGTTCGAAGAGCTTTCGCTGTTGCTCCTTCTCTACCGATAACCATTCCCATGTCCTCCGGAGCGACGTCCAAAGTAATAAGAACACCCATTTCATCAATTTTTCGTTCCACTTTAACTGCGTCTGAGTTGCTAACAATTTGTTTCACAACGTACTCAACGAAGTCTCTGTCCTGAATAATTTCTGTCATATTAGTAATTTCTTTGATTTATTAGCTTTTTTGAAGCCTTGGGTTTATGGAAGATCGACCGCTCATCCCCCGCGCACTTCTATACCTATATTATGATTGGGATGACATTTTTTGTCAAATACAATCATCCTGGCAACCATCACTCAATCAAATGCGCAAGCCTTAAATTTATATAGTACATATTCCGTATAAAATGAAAATGCCGGCTGCACAATGTGCAACCGGCAAATGGTTAATCAGAAATATGGAATTCATATTTCTTGCGGATGATTATCCGCCCTGTTTCAGAAAATAAATAGCTGCCACCGCAAACAAAAAACCTATCCCTTGCTGAAAATTCGGAACAGCACCCTTAAACAGCCAGTTCAGGAGTGGAGCGACAATGGACACAAGGATATACACTGTCGCTACAAATGCAGCCGTTGGAACAGTTGTGTCCGCAATTTTATCCGTGTAAAGATAAACCGCTCCTCCGTTGATGACTCCTGCCACAAGTAGCATGATAATCGCCTTCGTATTTGGCGGAGTGACACTGATTAATTGCCTGAAAGACAGTCCTGCAAATGCAAGCGCAGTTGAAGAAATTGCCAACATGCCGATCCAGCTGCCATGTGCGCGAGAATAACTTCCGACAATCGGCCAACCGACAAATCCGAAAGCTATTACTATCGCCATCAGAATAACCTCTAAGCGCATTCTTCTAGCCTCCATGATTTGAAGTGTTTTACATAGGGCGGTGAAATATCGCATTCTCCGCCCTACCATCTATTGAACAATACAGATGTCAACCGGTGGTCGCATCATTGCGCATACAGCAAGTGCCTGATGAACAGGATTATTTCTAAAAGAATTCATAGCGCACGTATCCAGTTCTCCACCAAGTACAAATGATGGGAGCGCTTCCAAGCGAATGACATGTTCAAAACGTGACCCCCATTTCCTTGTCCCCAAACGTGCGGTTCTCGAGCAGTTATCCACCATAAAGGCAACTCCCCTGTAATGCATGTAGGGATTGAGACTATCCACGGCTTCAATCACGCTTTCGTTGCAGATCTCACTCCAGCAATGGCCTTTTTCTCTAAGCAGATCCACTTGAGCCATCATAACGCCCACATAGATTCCTGCGGTCAGAGGCATAAGTGAAACTGATCCACTTCGGCCTTTGCGTACAACCTCTCCGATCTGCCACATTTCCGTGTGATCAATCGTACTCATGTCAAACTGCTTCAACCGTTCCCCCGCCATGACAACACTACGAATCTCATTTCCAGAAGACACTTCGTCGTAGATTTCCATAAGAAGCACGCGAGCGTAAGAATAGACAGAACTATAAGCTCTTTCAAAAATATCCTTCCCATTACCCTGAAAATGCTGATAGAGACCGATCATCCCCTGACTGGAGATAATTTTACTGATTGGCCCCGTGATATTTTCAACCGTTTCCGTAAAAGCCTCCGGCTTAGTGCTGGTGCGGGACATGACTAATTCATAATATAAAGCTTCGGTAATCCCCCAGACAGCTCCCAGCAAGATTCCACGTTCACCAAAAATGTCACTCTTATATTCATCCTCGAGCGTCGTCTGGAAAACATAGGGAGCCCCAATAGCAACTGCCCAGGCAAGTGCGATATCTGTCGCTTTTCCATCAAGATCCTGCTCCACTGCAAATGAGCAGTTAATTCCGGCACCATTAATTTCCTTACCCTGCTCATACAACTGGCGCACTGAAGGACCCATGCCCTTTGGACACACGCCAATGACGCTGATATGCTCAGGAAATTTTTTTCCAACACTCTGTAGGTGTCCCAAAAGGAAACCGTGCGAAAGACCCAGGACGGATCCTGGAGTCATTGCGTCAAAAATACGATCGCATAATTCAACTTGGGCAGCATCAGAAATAAGCAGAATAACCAGATCGGATTGCGTAATAACTGAGAACATCTCACCGAGTGAATTCGTTTCCTCAGTGAATCCGGCAGCTTGAGCTTTTGACCATGACTGACTACCCGCTTGCAAACCAACCTTGACATTGACCCTGGTGCCGATAAGCGAATCACGCAAATTCTGCGCCTGCGCCGGACCCTGAGATCCCCAACCGATTACCCCAATCTGATTGATCCCCTGAAAAGCTTCAGGGAGAAGATTGAATTTATCACGTCCCCCACGAACCACAGTTTCTTTCGTGTCTGCGAGTGCAATGACTTCCGTTGGAAATATTTCTGATTGAAATGGTTCTTTTTTCACTGGTGCTCCTCCTTTTTCTTTTTTTACTTCGTTAATGGGAATCCTCTGCTTATCTACAGACAATTGCCCTCTTCTTTGCTAATCATTTTAATAAGTTGTTAATATACTAAAAACCTCACTCTGCACAAAACAAAGGGATTCCTATAATAAAAGCATACATAATATGCCGTGTCAAATATTTGGAACTCGCCAAACGACGTTTCCCCTCAGCCCTTACAAAGATTAAAATCTATGCTATAATGAAGCACCTAGAAAATAGACCTATTGCATAATAAGTTGCGTAACGAAATTTTCAGATTTTGAGGAATAATTTTTCAAACAATTTTTGCGGCCTAGCCGTAGCTAAGCCAAGAAAATTTTTGGAAAATTTGACCAAAATGTGGAAATTGCAGTAGCGAGTTATTATGCAATAGGTCTAGTCAATCTATCAAATACCTAAACAGTCAATATGTGTTATAATTACATATATCTCTTTTATTACTTAAGCTTATGAATTTCAAAAAAATAGCCAAAAACACCCTGTTTGTCTTTCTCAATGTGCTCGCCATCGGCACCGCTCTTGCTATTGCCGTTTTTGCTTATGTGTATGTAAAAACTCCCATCGCGGAAAATCTTTCTACGCGCAATATTCCGCAGACCACCACTATTTATGATAAAACCGGCCAGCACATCCTCTATGAGCTCCACGGGGAAGAAAATCGAAAAATTTTGCCGCACGCGGAAATTCCAGACACCATCCGCATCGCCAGCATCGCCACTGAGGATAACAATTTCTATAATCATTATGGGGTGGATTTTCTTTCCATCCTGCGCGCCATCAGAAACGACATTGAAAAAAATGGCGCCGCCGAAGGAGCCTCCACTATCACCCAGCAACTAGCTAAAAATGTCTTTCTTTCTCGCGATAAAACTTTACAAAGAAAATTCACCGAACTTGTTATTGCCATCAAGATTGAACGCCAATATACCAAAGACGAAATTCTAGATATGTACCTCAATGAAATTCCGTATGGCTCCAATGCCTATGGTATTGCCTCAGCGGCCAAGATCTTCTTCGGCAAGGATGCCAAAGATCTCACCCTGGATGAAGCGGCTCTCGTTGCCGCCCTGCCCAAAGCCACTAGTTACTATTCTCCCTATGGCAATCATTTGGACGAATTGGTGTATCGCCAACAAAAAATCCTGGATCGCATCGGAGAACTTCATCTAGCCAGCAGTCAGCAAATAGCCCAAGCTAAACAAGTTAATATTAAAGATAAAATTATTCCCTTTGCGGAAAAAATTGAGGCGCCTCATTTTGTTTTCTATGTCAAGGAAGAATTAGAAAAAAGATTCGGCAAAGACGTGGTCGAGGGCGGAGGATTGAAAGTCTATACGACGCTGGATTATGACTTGCAAAAAAACGCCGAGCAAGCGATTGCGGAAAATGAAACCAACTTGCAAAAATATGGCGCTTCTAATGCCGCTCTGGTTTCTTTGGATCCCAATACCGGAAACATCCTGGCCATGGTAGGCAGCAAGGATTATTACAACAAAAGCATTGATGGTAATGTCAACGTCACTATCAGTCCGCGCCAACCCGGCTCATCTTTCAAACCTTTTATCTATGCCGCCGCTTTCGAAAAAGGTTTTCATCCCGAAAACCGGATTTTGGACGTGGAAACTAATTTCGGCAAAGATGGCTCCGGAAAAGATTATATCCCGCAAAATTATGATTACTCCTATCATGGCGTAGTTACCATGCGCCAAGCCTTGGCGAATTCTCTCAACATTCCGGCCGTAAAAACACTCACTTTAGCTGGCATGGAAAATGCTGTCAGTCTCATTAATCGTTTTGGGGTGCTTGATTTGCAAAACAAAAATAACTATGGACTCTCGCTGGCGCTAGGCGGTGAAGAGGTGCGCATGCTCGACGAGGCTGCCGGTTATGCCGTCTTTGCGACGGAAGGAAAAAAGAATGCCACCCAGTCCATTACTAAAATCGTGGATGCCAAAGGGGCTGTTTTCTATGCGCCAGAGACATCCTCCCTGCAAGTTGTGGACCCGCAGGTAGCCCGCAAAATAAACTCCGTGCTGTCTGACAATAGCGCGCGCTCCATGGTTTTTGGTACCGGCAGCAAACTTTATATCCCGGGGAAAACGGTGGCCGCCAAAACCGGCACGACCTCGGACTTCAAGGATGCTTGGACCGCTGGTTATACCCCGCATATCGTCACGGTAGTGTGGGCCGGCAATAACAATAATCAACCCATGAAAAGCGGAGCTGATGGATCCTATGTGGCGGCTCCGATTTGGAATAGTTTCATGCAAAAAGCCTTGGCTAATTATTCCAATGAACCCTTTACTCCCTATGAAAAATTTGATGCGACGGACGCTAATATTATCTTTGACAAAGTAATTTATACCAAAAAAGATAGTGGCAAGGTGATTTCTGAAGAAAAAGCGAAAAGCAAAGATCAGGACAAAATCAATACCAGTATTGAATACTTTACTGCCACAGAGGCCATCAGCCAATAATTACAAAAGCGTGTCTCGCACTGTGTCTTTTCTTTCAAACTTGCTCCAGCCCACAATCGTCCCCTTGATCGCTGTGAGCGCTGATTTGATAGCCACGTAATACATCAGCTGTCGATAGAAGAACCGCTGCAACGGGAGCCAAATCAACAAACTCCATTCTTCATTATGTTCTAGAAAAAATGGCACCATGGCTGTTAAAAAATCGATGGCCAGGAAAAAAAGATAATAGAAAAATATTTGTTGAAAATTTTGCATAGCGGAAAAATCAGCCGGATGATTATATTTCTGCCAAGCGATCCAAGCGATGGAAGCCAGCATCATCAAATCCATCAAGGGAGATATCAAAGGAAACAATACTTGGAAGACAAAAACATTAGGAATGGTAAAAAGTCCCAAAGCGCGATATTTTTTGCGCAGCAAGGTATCGCGGTGTTTCCAGGCTGTTTGCAGCGTGCCAAACATCCAGCGAAATCTTTGTTTGACGAAATTTTTCACCGTATCCGGGGCTTCAGTGAAAGCCAAAGCCTCATCATCATAGGCAATCAAATGCCCATGGCGCAAAATACTAAAAGTCAAATCGGCATCTTCAGCCAGAGTATCCGCGGAAAAACCACCCGCTTCGATGATGGCCGTTCTTCGCCACGCCCCGATAGCCCCCGGGACAACCGCAATGCAATTCATAATCTCAAAGGCGCGCCGATCCAAATTCTGACTGGTGATATATTCCAAAGCCTGCCAGCGCGTCAGCAAATTCATCCGATTGCCAACCTTGGCATTGCCCGCCACAGCCGCAATGCGTGCGTCGCTAAAGCGTCGCACCAAAGTCTTGATGGTATCGGATTGAAAAAGAGTATCGGCGTCCAAGGTAATAATAATTTCCGCTTCGGTCTGCGCGATACCAAAATTGAGAGCCATGGATTTGCCTGCATTTTCTTTGGTGAAAATCCGTACCAAGGGATGGCCCGCAAATTCTTTTTTCACGATAGCCAAGGTTTGATCTTGGGAGCCGTCATCCACCACGATGATATTGAAATTGTGATAAGTGGAATGCAAGAGATTACTAATAGTTCGCTTAATGACCTTTTCCTCATTATAGGCCGGCACAATCACACTGACGGCCAATTGAAAAACCGGGGCATCTTTTTTATACCAGACGCGTTTCGAATGAATACTTTGAATAATAGCCAAAGTGCCAATGAATAAAAATCGCATAATACCCAGGATGATACCGATCAAAAACATTTGGCGCAAGGCGTAGCTCGACCAGGAAAGCAAGTTGAAAGCCATGCCATTTATCCGCGCTAAAAATTGCTCTTGAGAAGAAATAGGCGGCATCACATCGGCCAATTGCAAATTCAGAAGGCTGGCAATGGTGACAAATTCAAATCCCTGTGCTTGCAAAGCCTCGATAATTCTGGGCAAAGCCTCTACCGTTTGCGCGCGATTGCCCCCGCCGTCATGCAGCAACATCACATTGCCATCCCCCGCCACCGCCCCAGCCACGGCAATATTCACGATGTTATCTACGCCCGGCGTATTCCAGTCTTTGGGATCAATATGCATCCCGACAGTGTAATAGCCTCTATCACTTACAAACACCAAGGGTTTCACTTGATCAGGCGTTTCCGGTTCAATATCTTCCGCGTACGGCGGACGAAACAAGATGGTTTTTCGACCCAATATTCCTTCCAGCAATCTTTCCGTACTGTCTAGTTCTAAAATAAATTGCTGGTCCGTGATATTGCCGATATTGGGATGGGAAAAAGTATGATTGCCAATTTCATGCCCTTCTTGAAATTCCCGCCCCAACAAATCCGTATTTACATTGGCATTAGCTCCCACCACAAAAAATGTGGCCGGCACCTTATATTTTTTTAGCACATCCAAAATTTTCGGCGTATATTTAGCGTCCGGACCATCATCAAAAGTGAGAGCTATTTTTTTATTGGCATCTTTTCCCCAACGAGTAATAGTATAGGCCATCGGAGAAATAGTCACTTTCTCCTGGGTAATCAATCTGGTCTTCGGCTCAAAGGTTATCTGCCGTTCACCCGTCTGCGGCATTCCCGTTATCCGCAAGATTTCTCCTTCACCCTCATAATTGACATCATAACCATATTCCATTTTTTCCAAAGATTTAGCGACCGTTTCATTGAGTGCTTGTTTTCCCTGAAAAACATTCCAAATAGCCGGATCCTCCGAACCCAAACGCCACAACACGTAGCCATTCGGCGACCCCAGGTGATTACCGGCTTGCATTTCGTTAAAAGCCGAGGTGGCGTCCAAATACCAGATATGGTGCAATTTGTCCTGGTCATCATAATAATCAAAAGTAGGATTTAATGAATTTGCATCAATCTTAATCTGACCCTCTGATTCGCGAGCAATTCTAATGGCGTCCTGAAAACTGACTTCCGCACCCGAGGTGGATTTGTCTTCCCAATCATAACCATAACCTCCCAGTGCAATAATATATTTATCGGCCGGCAGTTCCGCTAGGCGTTTTTTCAGTACTGTCTCATACCAACTTTGTGAAGCCACCGGACCCGCTTCGGTGTCCATAATGGAATGCTCGTCATAGGCCATCAAAATTAGAAAGTCATTATACTGACCCATCTTTTTGGCGTCAAAAGTGGAGTCATCCAGGGGAATATTTTGCGTCACTTCCAGTCCCAAGGGATGAAACTGGGCATACAATTCTTGCATGAACAGCAACAGATTTTGCTGTTGCGCATCCGGCACGCTTTCCAGGTCAACGCTAATGCCGGAAAAACCATTGCTGCGCACGAAGAGCAAACTGTTTTGAATGACCTTTTGGCGCAGTGCCTGATCACTGAGCATGCGAGAAAGCCTTTCCACGTCCCACTGCTCGGTATCGGGGTTGAAATTATTGAGCAATGGAGCAATGGATAGAGTTGGCTTATTTTGACGGATATATTCCATGGCCTTGTCTTGCCGACCTTGATCATCGATAAGGATGTTACCCTCTTCACCCAAGTGCAACCACTCTGGCATAAGTTCATCGATGCTGGTCAAATTTTTTTTCAAAGCAGTGAAACTATTATCATCCCAATTCACATAAAAAGCCAAAACTCGCGTATTTTTATTAAGCGAACTATTATTAGCGGTCGGGGCATTTAGGAGTACTGAGGTGAATTGAGTTATTAGTGATGATCCAATAGGACTATCGGCGTTTCTAGGGACACTGGACGTGCCCCGGTATGGATTCTTGGGCTGCTCCAAATTCAGGATAGGCAAATCTGGAGCAATAAACAAGCTCACCACTAACGTGCCAAAAATCGCCGCCAAAAAAACCACCATCGCCATCAAAGTCCTTTTTGAATAGCGCCAGCGCAGATGCGCCTGATCGTAAAAAATTTGTTTAATAATTTTTTTCATATTTACTCCATGACCTTATTTTCTAGTTGTTACAGAGCCTTAATACTAATACATCATTAAACTAGTCGTATTTCAATAAATAAAAAACGCTCCCGCGCGCGGAAGCGTTTCTCGATCTCAGTATTATTTCCAGAAAACTTGGGAAACAGTCACCACTTTTTTCCATGGCCCGTCCGGCACCTGGTCGCCAGCCACAAACTGCCAGTCCGTGGTATCAATATCAGAAAGCGCTAAATAGTCTCTCACAGCCGGAGAAACATCCAGTCCGGCATGCTCATTTTCTTTGCTTTTCGGCTGGGCAGAACCGAAAACATACGCGGTATCATCTTCGCCGAAAGGACCGACATCCTCCCATTGGGCATAAACCACTTTGCCATTTTTCGTAATTTTTATCCACTGGTTCTTGCAAATGGATTCCATAGCACCCCACTTCTTGGCACTCGCCCAGCTGATTACATTGCCCGCGGCATTCTTATGCTGACCCTTCTCGTCAAAATCATTATACGGCAGAGCAAAATAGAAGGTATTTTCTTTTGGAGCAAAACCGGCGGGTGAAAACCCGCTGCGCTTTTTGGGGCTGTCGATGCCGCCAAAATGTTTCACCCAATCTTCATCCCAAGCGCTGGGAAGATTGGAAATATTCTTATTGTCCTTCCCCGCCTCTTCCCCCGCCCAAAAAAAGGTGGTGGAAATGTTTTTGTGGATTGGATATTGCGTGGCACTGTCAACGGGCTTGTCGACACTATCCGCGATGGCCACTTGAGCTGTGTCACTGCTGACAGCCACGGGGATGTCAGCGTTTTTTTCCACCGCTGGCACACTCGGTTTTTCACTGTTGTCTTTTGTCGTGGTTTTTGCCTCCGCTACTTGAGGCGCAATTTTTACGGCCCCTTTTCTATTGTGCACTGACATCGCAGCGACGACCACTGTTGAGGATGCGACGCCCAGGAGTAACAGAAAAAAGAGGGATTTTTTTTTGATGGGTAACATTGTTTATTTTTTTATTAATAATTAAAACATACGTTGCCCAGAAGTATAGCATACTTTCCAAACGCCATCAAGCCTGGTTTGACGACAAAAGTAGTCTCTATGGCCAAATAGCGCTCTAATTAACCATTTTTCCCCATAAAAAAACATCTCGAGCCTAGGCGAGATGTTTTTTTATATTGCGTATGGACTATAAAACTGCGTCTTTAGCAGCTTTCGCCAATCTGAATTTCACAACAGTTTTGGCAGGAATTTGAATCTTTGCTCCAGTGGCAGGATTGATTCCAGCGCGTGCTTTTCTTTTTGCTTTTACCATCTTACCGAATCCAGGTAAAACGAACTCTCCGCTTTTCTTCACTTCTTTGTATGCTAACTCGGTTAGCACATCAAGAAAGTTTTTCACGTCCTTCTTTGCCAGCCCTGATTTTTCAGCCAGGACAACTAGCAGCTGTGACTTTGTCAACTTTGCCATAGTGTTTTCCCGCCTGCATCGCTTATGCCATTTTATAATCAGTATTTACATTTACAGTCTCAAAGAGACTAAAAGTTGCTACTGATTATTTTTTAGGCAAAGCATTGCGGGCAGGTTAAATTATTATTTATTAATTGCACCGAGATTATTCTTCAGTGCATTTATACTAGTATTATACACCACCATGTAAATCTTGACCAGTGTTTTTCAGGATATTGTCAAGGGTTTGCCAAAATATCTCATTTTCCTAGGAAATGCAGTGTTTTTCTATTAAATAAGCCGCCTCCCGCCAATATTTTTTCGCAATAAAAAAAGCGCCATCACTCACGATGGCGCTTTTCAGAATTTACCTAGCCCGATTTATTTTTTCTATCGCCACTATCTATCATTCTCGCATCTTAATTATTTCAATTTGACGAAACAATGCGCTATCATATTTTAATTTTGTCCCGAATGATTTATCACTGGCATGAGTAGAAAATTTTGAGTCGAGAGCTATAGCCTCATTTGGAACTATTCGAAATGACATGTTATTCAAAGACACCGTATTATCATGCAAAAAAATATCTTTGGGAAATTTAACGAGTGTTTTGTTGCCATGCGCGATGATTTTGTCATCCTCTTCGGTTAAAACAATGATCCCGATCTTTAAGTCAGCAGACTCTATAAAATACATGACTTCACGTTTGTAGCAACTGTAATCATCAGATTGAAATAATACTAGGACCTTGTCTAAATCATCCGAGACTAAATATATGTCGATATCGCTATGTTCGCGAGTTATTTTTCCCCTGATTCCGTCTAATGCAAAACCACCGAAGACCCAAAATCTAATCTCGTTTTTTCTAAATAACTCGATCGTGTCTTGAAATGTGCTGAAACTAACCATAAAAAAAATTTGTTACAATAATTTAAATATTCTTTTCTAGATTAATTGCATTATATATTTTTTCCATCATAACTGATACATCATCCGCACTATCAATAATAAATTCTCCTTCAAATGGGGTAGCATCCATCTTTTCATAATGCGCTTCTATCCATTCCACAGATTCGAAACACTGATTCGGCGCAGGATTGGTCAATCTTTGCTCCATTCTTTTCCTCCACTCTTCATGATTACTACAAGCACACAAAAATTGAACTACCCGTGTTTCTTTTAATTCTAGTTTTGACAAAAATTGTTCCATATATGACTTATGAAGCAAGCCGATATCAATAATTACATTACAACCCCTATCAATGTTGGATTGCAATATCTTAGTCAAAACATCATAACAGGCGCTGTTGAGCACAGAATGTTCTAGATTATATTTCGCCAACTCATCATAAATATCATCCTTACGCAACACAACGACATTAAGCTTCTTGCTTAATAGGTCTGTCACTGTAGTTTTCCCACTAGCTGCCTTTCCTCTGAATACAAACAAGCTATTCATAATTTTTTCTTATCATTTTTATATTTTAAAAATAAAAGGTAATTTTATTTCACTAAACTTAAAATATCCTTTAAGTTTGCAGTCGCCGTACAAATAACGGAATCGCTTGCGCCATAAAATATTCGCAATTCCTCATTTGCAACTGTGGCACCGCAACAAAATGTAACTCTTGGCATTGTGCCTTTATCAATATTTTTTGCTAAGAAATTTTTCAATTCTTCATCGGACATTTTTTGCATCGCATCCAGTCCGCCATGCAAAACATCAACCATACCACTCATTTCATAGTCTTTTGTTGGTTCAAAAATTGGCAAATCAGATCGGAAAATAATTTCTCTTGGATTTTCCAAATCGAGAATTAAAAATCCTATTTTGTAACAATGCTTGTCGTCTATACCGTGATACAGAACGAGCCAACCTTTTTCGGTTTTGATTGGTGACGGGCCCATCTCCACAAATATATTGTCGAAGAAATCTCCTTTACGTGGGGACAAAAATGGAATTTGGTCCCCAGTCCATTTTATACCATCGTCAGACGTGGCGAACCACATCCTGTATTCTCCGAAAATCATCCAAAATTTTACATTAATTTTTTCAGGAAATATGCCACCAGATTTTGACCATTCAACTAGTCGTGGCTTGTTAAACGTCTTGCCATTTTCGTCAAATTTAGTCCGCACTCCACCAGCCTTATCAAACATCCAGTCGGAGAATACCGGACCATATTTGGTCCATTCTTTCAAATCTCTTGATGTTGCCACGCATAGTCTTGGTGTAATGCCGTCATATGCTGCGTATGCCATATAGAAAGTGTCATCAATTTTCGTGATTCGCGGGTCTTCAACTCCCCGCTTTTCATATTCATAAACTCCAGTCAGTAGCGGCGTGTCAAATCTTTCAAAATTTTCACCATCGTTAGAAACAGCGTAGCCAATTGCAGACTTCCAATCAACTCCGTTTCCAACAGCCCGATAAAACAAATGGTATTTTCCGTCATGAAAAATTGCACCTGGATTGTATATTTTTTTCACCTCCCACCAATTTTTCTTATTAGGCTTCAAAATTGGATTGAACTCTGAGCGCGTAAATAGATTGTCCATATTTTCCTTATTATAAGCCTTTTTTAAATTATCACATGATAATTATTGACACTTGTATCTATTCGTGCTATACTTCCAAGTCAGTATAAACTCAGACCATCTCACATCAAAAGGAGAAAATATCATGAACTGCATGCATGAAATAAGCAAGGACTGTAGTGGAAAAGCGAGCGGATTGTACTGCTATATTAAGCAAGGAGAGCATCATCCCAGAGTGGAATTCTGTTGCGACTCCTACATCACCACCAATTATCAAAGAGGGGCGATAACGACTTTGGTGGTATGGAACTGTAGCAAGCAACTGGAACACTTTGAACGCTGGACGTGGTTGAGGAGCTGGCGTTTGAAGAGATGGATGAAGAAGATGAAGAAGAATTTTAGAAATTCTCTTCAAGGTCAGGACACTGCAATTTCATTCAATGCGATGGAATCATATAACCATCTGATGAAAACAGTATAAATTTCAAACGGACTCATCATCTAAGAGATGCGTCCTACGCAAAGGTCTCGGATATAACTCCCAGACCTTTTTTATGTCGTATAAGATTATGTCTATTTTTTCTTAGTCACCTTCTTCGCCTTGACTGCAGCGCTGATGGTTTTCCAATGTTTTTTCAAGTCTTTGGCCAGCTCGTCAATTTCTTCTTGTGTAGCCTTAGTGCCTTTGGCATATTTTTTCGCCACCGTGTCAATGATTTGGTGATAGACCGGCTCGGTCACTTCCTTGGCCGCTTCCAATTTTTCTACCACGTCACCCTTCATCTTGATCGCCCAAGCCTTGGCATTCTTTTGATGTTTCTTCGCGTTCGGTCCGAAGAAAAAATAAGCACCAGCGGCGAGACCAGCTAAACTGGCTCCTAACACGGCCATCCCCACAACATTCGCATTGTCTTTTTTCTTTTGCATAGTTTTTTTATTAAAAATAATTAGCCACAGATTGATCCCTGCTTGCCGGCCCGCTTCGCCAGAGTCTCAGCGAGGCGAGTAGGCAGGCGCCCATGGCGGAATTTAATTAGCTTTTTTTGTGCTCTTTTTTAACGGCTATTTTTCTTCGCATGCGCACTAGAGGAAATAAAAACTGAAATACAGGATTGCCCTCCAAGCGCTCTCTGAGTTCCAAGACAAATTCTTCTGAATCCTGAAATCTATCCTGCAATTGCTCCGATAACAAATAGAGCGTTCTCCCCGCTCGAATAAAATAGTACAAAACCACGCTCAACAAAATCGTCAACACGATTGTGGCGATAGAAGAGATAAAAAAGAAGATGTCCGCTTTGATAAATGTTCCCATGCAGTTATTATAGCATGGAACATTATTTTTGTATATCAAACATTTATCCACACCCGCCCACAAAAAAACTACCCGCGGGTAGTTTTTTTATTAGACCTGTTATATAGAAAATTCATTCGTAGCCCACATCTATTTCTGCGTTGCGCCGGCCTTGCCGCAAAATGCTGGGAATTGCCAGGAACAGCGCGGCACTAAATAACATGAAGCCCAGAATCAAGACCAGAAAAGCGAGTGGGCCGGCTATTTCCATATTACCAGCAAAGCCTGTCACGCCGTCTCCCATCCCGGTCAAAAGTTGCACGATATACCCCACTATGCCACCGTCAGCGATCGCATCCGATCCAAAGACTTTGATAGCGAAGGCGAGCCCGATAAACACTTCCACAATAGACAGCAACAGGTTGAGAGTGGATCGCAGGGCTCTAATCGTACTGATCATAGATTTTTATTAAATAGTTAGAGAGTTCTATCTTCTCGCCTATTTTTATATATCTATATCCTTTTTTGTTTTGTATTTAAACGTACTCCTAAAAATCATATTTGTCAAGGGTAAAAAAAGGCAGCACTGAAAGTTCAAGGAACAATCAGTGCTGTGGGTGGAGGTTTGAGGTTATGATTGTGAGTTTAAAATTTTAGCTTTACAAATTTTTTATCGCCTCCGACGATAACAAACGAATGATATCCGTTCTTTTTTTGTAAAACCCATTCGAGTTTTTTTGCATTGTTTTTACACAATATGAAGACAGGCACACGCCACATACTACAAGGGTGTCTAGTCCCAAAAATGACAGTGTACCAACAGCTACAAAAGAACTCTTACCCCTATACTAGGAAATCTAGACCCATTTGTCAAGCTATCTCATCCACAATCATCTACATGATACGAAATAATTTTTAACCCCGTTGCAGATACACTTTCACAAAACTGCTTTTCAGTTCGGCAGCTTTAGCCGGCAACGCCTCTATTTGATTATCCCGCGCTAATTGAACCAGTGCTTCCAAGTTAGTTCGGATAGCTTGAATCTCAGCGTCATTATCCTCTTTTTCCACCGCAGCTAATTTGTCATTCGCTTCCGGATAAGCGGCCAGCACTCCCGCCACATCTTTGGCGTTGGCCACACCCAAAACTTTCTCCATGGAATCATGAAAATCCACCAAGGATACGGCTAGCAGTGAAAAGCCGTTGCGCTTGAAAATCTCTTGCGTCAATGGTCGCACCTGCTCCAAAGCTAAATGCGCTTTTTTCAAATCCCCGACATAGACATCCTGTTTCGTATCAGCAATAATCTTGGCCACTTTTTCCAAGTCAACTATTAACTGCCCATCACCCCGCAAAGCATAGGGTTGATAGCGGGTATACTTTTGTTGAAAAGTAGCGTAGCCTGTCACCAGTGCGCCATAGTTCTGTTTGGCTTCCGGGCGGTGTTCTTGGCCGGTTTCAAACAAAGCTTGTTTATAATATTGATTCATAGCGTTGAAATCTTCCACGAAAAATTTCCGGCTGAAAAAATTGCTGGCATATCCTCCACCGATCAGCACCGCCAAATAAATCAGCACGATCACGGCAACCTTCAGCGCCGTTGGTTGGCCGAGATTAGTTTTTTTGATTTTGAGCAGCACATACAGCGGACAAAATCCCATCACTGCAAATAGCATAATCAGCATGGCCAGCGCGCCCACGACCCAAATCCACATCCCACTCAACCAATACAAAGCCAGCACCAGCAAAGTGGCACTAATAGTCAGTTGAATCCCCCGCTCCACAAATCCTTCGTTTTTCATATATTTTTTTATTTATTTAAATTATTCCGCATCGCCTTGTATAATTTTCACTTTTTTTATTCATGCGTTGCCAAAATCAACTGCTCTTGTATTACGTATTGTAAAATATTTTGTTTTCATCCTACATCCTAAGTTTACCCTATTCATCCATTTTGTCTAATCTATTTTTTGTAGCTTTATTTAATTTCTGCATATAAAAAACGGGAGTTTCCAAATAAGGAAACTCCCAATACATCAATCTCTCTGTTTACAGCTTAATTTCCGAGCGTTACTCGAAAATGGTCATTATAAACAGCTGTGCAACTGTTTGTCTGCCAGGCGGGTATATTCTGCCAATGGTTAGTCCCATCCGCTACCAACTTGTAGGCAAACTCCATAGCTTTCCCACGAGGCCATCCGGTAACCGTCAGAAGAGCCGTGTCACCTTGACGCGTGACGGCCTGAAATCCGGTCCAAGCACTGTTCGGCGCTTGTTGGCGAGAAACATACGGCACCGCACTAGCAGGCGCATCTGTGAATTTCTGTAAGCTGAGAGTAATGCTATAATCAGCCTTATCACCATTCACATTGCTTTCCCGCACGCTTACCACCGCACACGTATGCACGATTGGCTTTGGAGGTGGCGGAGTATGCTTTTTATTTAATAACATAAGCACACCGGGCAATACCACTGGCGGACGTTTTTCACCCAACTGCCGGCGAAAATGTCCGTTGAAAAAAAATTTGGAACAAGTTGGATCCGTCCAATGTTCCACACCATTCACCACGGTGCCATAGGAAAATTCAATCAAATCCCCCGCCGGCCATTTGATAGTCACCACCCCCACACCATTAACGATGCTGGCGGGATAATGAACCCAGGGTCCATTCACGGACTCTTGTCCATTGAAAAAAAACTCTCCCGCTGGCAAATCCGCTAAACTCAGCTTAATTTGCCAAGTATCCGTAGCGACATTCTCCACAGACAAAATCCGACAATCCTCATTTGCCTCAGCCTTGGCCGAAATAGCCAAGATAGCCAACATCAGAAAAACCAGCCATAATCTTTTCATTTTCCCCTCCCTTCAGGTTGTTTGTTTATACAAATAGAAAGAGCCATCCGTAACAATAAACCATAGCGCATTACTCCGTTTTTGTCAACAAAAATGCGACCCAAAATGGCGACTCAATTATTTCCGATAAATCCGCAGGCTGTTAGTCACCACTGAGACCGAACTGAAAGCCATGGCCGAAGCGGCCAAAACCGGACTCAAGATGCCCGCCACAGCCAAGGGAATAGCGATGATGTTATAGAAAAAAGCCCAAAAAAGATTTTGACGGATAGCTTGAAAAGTCAGTTTAGAAATCTCAATAGCCTCCACCACTTTTTCCAAATTATTCTGCAACAAAATTATTTGCCCGGCTTCCTTGGCAATGTCCGTGGCGCTGCCCATGGCCATGCCCAAATCAGCTTGCACCAAGCTCGGCGCGTCATTGATGCCATCCCCCACAAAAATAACTTTTTCGCCTGTCTCTTGCAACCGTTTGATTTCCCCGGCTTTTTCACTCGGCAAAACTTCCGCTAGCACTGTGTCAATTCCCAATTCCCTCGCCATCGCAGTCGCCGTCGCTTGATTGTCTCCGCTGATCATCGCCACTTTCAATTGCATTCGTCGCAATTTGGCAATCACAGATTTGGCCTCCTTGCGCGCTTCATCAGCTAGAATAATCGCCCCGATCACACCTTGGCCATGGTGCACCACAAACAATCTTGTCCCTGCTCCCAGACCAGCATCCGCCAACACTTCTTGTGCCCAAGCAGTTTCGATTCCATTTTTTTCTAATAATTTTATGTTCCCCAGCATGACATCATCATGGTGTTCTTCGCACAAAGCGGTAGCTCCCATTCCCATAAATTCTTTGAAATTTTCAAACGCCTTGATTGCTATCTTTTTTTCCTCAGCATCCCTGACAACCGCTTTGGATAATGGATGTTCCGAATTAATGGCCACTCGAGCCGCCAGCTTCAAAATTTTCTCTGCCGGAAAAGTGAATGCGGGATTGGAAATAATTTTATGCACCTTCGGCATCCCTTTGGTTAATGTTCCTGTTTTATCAAAAATGACCATGGAAATATTTTTTATTTTTTCAAAGCCTTCCCCATTCTTAAACAGAATTCCCCGCCGCGCTCCTTTGCCGGTCCCCACCATAATGGCCGTGGGTGTGGCCAGTCCCAAAGCACACGGACAAGCAATCACCAAAACAGTCACGGCATTCACAATGGCCACCGCGATGTTTTTTGTAGTCAGATACCAACCCAAAAAAGTCAGTACCGCAATGCCCAGAATAACCGGCACAAAAATACCGGAAATTTGATCAGCCAGTTTCTGGATCGGAGCTTTTGACTCCTGCGCTTCCTCCACCGTTTTGATGATGCGAGCCAAAGCCGTGCCTTCGCCGACCTGCGTCACTCTGATTTTCAACAGACCATTAGTGTTAAGCGTGGCGCCAAAAACCAGTGAGCCGACAATTTTTTCCGCCGGCATCGATTCGCCGGTCAACATAGATTCGTCTACACTAGCTCCACCTTCAACCACCACTCCGTCCAAAGGAATTTTCTCGCTGGGGCGCACAGCAAGAATGTCGCCGATGCGAATTTCCGCAATCGCAATTTCTCGCTCCTCACCGTTAATCACCAGGCGTGCGTTTTTAGCGCCCAATTCCATCAATTTTCGCATCGCCTCTCCGGCCTGACCGACACTTTTGTTCTCAAAATATTTTCCCAACAAAATCAACGTAATGATAATCGCTGCCGGTTCAAAATAAGCCTCTTGCAAGGGTGCGCCCCATAAAATAGTCTGGGCAACGATATAGAGACTGAAAAAATACGCCACCAAGGTTCCCATAGAAACCAACGTGTCCATATTCGCTTGCCCTTTCTTGGCTTGCTTCCAGGCCATCCGATGAAAACGCCAACCAAAATAGAAAACCACACTGGTAGCGAGAAGAATATGCCCCCACATCACCAGATCCGCGTGCGCCAGCATGACGCCCGTGCGCAATTTATAAAACATTTCCAGAATCAGGGGCGCGCTCAAGATAAAAGACCCCAGAAAATCGCGCCAATCTTTTTGCGCGTCACTTGGCATATGTTGGTGTCCTGCCATTTCATTTGTCCCATGCATTTCATGCGATTGACTATCATCTTCAACAATATTATACCCATTTTTTCGAATAATTTCTTTGACTTGCTCCGCATTTAAGAGAGCCCCATCAAATTCCACCACAGCTTTCTTGGAAGCGAAGTTCACACTAGCACTCAAAATACCGGCAGTCTTTGTCAGGGCCTTTTCATTATTCAAGGCACAACTAGCACAAGTCATGCCAGACACTTGCAAGATAATCTTCTTATTCATGAATTTGATTTTAAGAAATTAAAAAATAATCATTCCACTATGAATTGTCCTCGCACCATGCCCATCCAACAACTAAACGGAATAGTACCAGCGCTAGTAGGCGTAAATTCGATAATATTATCCCCCGCTTGCAGGGCTTGCGAAATGTTCAAACTCGGCACGATAATTTTGCTCGTGCAACCTGTCAGCTGATCACCTTTCACCACCCAACGCACCGGCACGCCTTTTTTGATTTTTAGCGTAGCCGGAGAAAAACCAGAACTGAGCACATGCATTTCCACAATTTGTTGCGCCCCCGTCACTGACTGATCATTGGTTTCCACTTTTTTATTGTCACTGGTGCTCAAAACATTAGTACTCACGCCCCGCAAGGCTAGACCGGATTGCAAAGTAAAAATGGCAAACAACACTACGAGGATACCCGCCACTTTTTGAAAAATGGCTAATTTACTGTTTCTTGTCCAAGAAGCTGTGATGCCTAAAATCAAAAGAGCTGGCACAGTGCCGAGCGCAAAAACCAACAGCGTCAATCCGCCCACCCAAAAACTCCCCGAAGTCAACGCAAAAATTTGCATACTCTGTGTGAAACCACAGGGCAAGAAAAAACTCAGACCTCCCAATAAGAAGGGGGCGGCCTTGTGTTCGGAGGCTTTTAGCCTCGACCAGTGCTTAGTCAGTCCCTTCGGCATCCGCACTCCCGCATTAGCAATGGACGGCACAATGCCCAAAATATTCAGCCCCAACCAACCCATCACCACGGCAATCAGGATGGTGAAAATAGAAACAAAATTGCCACTAATATTCAGTTCTCCGCCCAAAAGACCTAGCGCTCCGCCCAGCACAAAGAAGGTCGCCAGTCGACCGGTGTGAAACAGCAGATTGGGCTTGACGGCGCGAGAATAGAAACTCTGCCCCCCACTTTGATATTTTTCCCCAAAAGCAATGATGACCGCCCCCACCACTACCAAACAAGAAGAAACCGAAGCCACCAGACCCACCAGCAGCGCCATCCCCAAAGTGACATTGGTACTTTGCAAAGTGAGGTGATCCATCAAACCTGTCCCTTGAAAAATTTGAAACACCCATAATATGGCACCCACAATCAAAAGCGCCTTGATCCAATCAGTCACTTGGACACCCAGTGTCCTCTTGGACACTGGGTGTCCAAAGCTAGCATCATCTTCAAACACCTCATAGCCAAATTTTTTGGCTACCTTTTTTATTTCGGAAAAACTAGGCTCCACCTCGGCATAGTCCACTTCCCCGGTATTTTTCAAGCGATCCACGCGCACATCTTTCACGCCGGCGATTTGACGGAACTCATCATCCAGCAGTTTCTCGCAACTCACGCAGTGCATGCCTTTGATATGGAATTTTTTAGTATGCATAATAATGTCTTATTTACTTATTTTATTGATTTTCAAAATTTCCTCGATCATTTCTTGTTTTCTTTTTTCGTTTGTTCCTTTCATGGCATTGGCAAAACAGCTATGCAAATGTCGTTCCATTAATTTGCTGTTAGCTGATTTCAAAAGTCCCATCACCGCCAGATTCTGTTGCAGAATATCAATGCAATATTCTTTATCCTCCACCATCTTGATGACATTGCTCAAATGAGTGTTAGCCTTTCTCAAAGCGATTAAAATTTCCTTATCCTCCATATTTTTTTATATTAAAAATTAGAAATTTAAAATTCCGTTCGCCGCGGCGAATGACTACCCCCCCTCTAGGTATAATATATACTACCGCCTTCCTTGTCAAATATTTCACCATGAAAAAAAGACGCTCTCTGCATCATGCAATGGTCGTCTTTTTATTTTGCATTTTTTCCAATCGCATTCCAGGGGAGTTTTGCCTCAACTTCGGGGAAATGATTCAGCACCCATTGCGCATAAGTGTTGCTGTTTATCCCGCTGGATGCATAACTTTGGACATAGGGATAGTTTTCCTTGCTCATTTTGATGAAGTCAATCATTTTTCTTGCCGTCTCTCCTTCAACCTTTTTCAGCAAACTGCTTTGCCAATGCCACCTTGCTAGAAAAGGAAAAATTTCAATCCCGCTAAACGGCGGATAATGGTTTTGGTGCAAAAATCCCCACGTTTCATCTTTGTTCGCTCTGAACAGCACTTCCCACCTGGAAACCTTCCCTTTTTCATTGCACACAAACCATGGATGGATGGCAAAGCTAAAAGGCACGTGGGCGGGACAACGCAAAATAAAAACTTCGTATTTTTCTGGATCAATCAATTGGCTGTTGTTATTATTAGTCATTGAATTATAAATGTGAACCATTCTTGAACCAGATCCTCCATTTTTAAATTCCGCATTTATTTATTATTCCTTTTCAAAAAATTCAGGTGATTGGAATCTTGCCAACGCACATTTCGTTGCGTCCTTGAATCCATCAACCCGAGTATAAAGCCCCTTTGATAAAACTCCATTTGTCCCATCATGTTGCCTGATATTACCCTCGGTGTCATTCATCAACTCCTTAACCAGAGGGCCTAGCTCTTCACCCGCTTCAATTCTCTTCTGGATAAATACAGGCAGTTGCATTTTGGCACTTGCGCCAATACCGATCTTTCCGTCCTGATCAATAATCGCAACAATCCCGGCTAAAAACATTCCATACTTGTTTGTGTCGACATATCCTTCCATGCCGACATAATAATCAGCCTTCGGATATCTTGACTTTGCGTTCTTAGCTCTATTGATAGCGCCTTCTATGCCTTCCTCTTCAGTGAGCGGCTGATCTGAGACATCAGAAGAGAATTTTTCACCGATCATTTCAGCATTAGGCCATAGCCTCCCAAACACCTCTTCAATCGCCAGAATCTTAGCTTTGTTCTCGGTGCAAATTATTATTTTCATAGTCTTTATATTATCTTTGGGAATTTAAAAACAACCTCTACCCCGTCCTTATGCGAGTTTGCAATATCCTGCGGCTGCCACCGATTTATAGTATAAATATAACATCTTTCTCCGGCATCGCCAAGAATTATTGCGAAAAATCTCCTTTACAAAATCATATTTTTGGTGTATAATAGAGTATAGTGCCAGAACCTTGTTCATAATCTCAACGCTAAATTAAAACTAAAAAAAGCTTGCCTGCTAAAATATCCTAATTTCGGCTGCAAACCGCTCAAAGCTCGTCGGGTTATCTCGATAGCCCTTCTCCCTTTTCACGGTTTTCGCTCTAAATTAGAATATTTTATCAAGGCATGAGATTCTGAACAGGCTCTGAAACGCAAAAACTGCCCCCTAGAGGAGCAGTTTTTCTTTGTTTGGGCTATTTGTCAGCTAAACGTTTCTCAATAATGGCTTCCGCTACCCGCATGCCGTCAATAGCCGCGGAAATGATGCCCCCGGCATAGCCGGAACCTTCACCGGTCGGATAAATCCCCTTGATATTAGATTGCAAAGTTTCATCCCGCACAATCTTCACCGGCGAAGAACTGCGCGTTTCCACGCCTGTCAGCACCGCCTGCGGATGGGCAAAGCCCTTGATTTTTCGGTCAAGAATGGGCAAAGCTGCCCGCAAACTCGCCAGCACATATTCCGGTAAACAACTATTCAAAGAAGTCATGGTCACGCCCGGACCGTAAGTCGGTACAATTTCCCCGATTTCCTTTGATGGTTGATTTTGTAAAAAATCTCCCACCAATTGCGCTGGTGCCTGGAAATTTTTCCCACCCAGTGCATAGGCTTTTTTCTCCCAAGTTCGTTGAAATTCCACCCCGGCCAACGGATGGTCCGTGGCAAAATCAGTTGGCAAAACATTCACCAGAAGCGCACTGTTGGAATTTTTCCCATCCTGCGCATACTCACTCATCCCGTTAGTGACCACTCCCCCGTCCTCGGAAGCGGCCGCCATCACGTAGCCGCCCGGACACATACAAAAAGTATACACCGGACGGTTGCCATCCAAATGCGCCACCAACTTGTAGCGCGCGGTTTTCAACCTGGGATGAGCAAAAAATTCTCCATATTGCGCCTGATTGATCATCTCCGCGGTGTGTTCAATG
>CAIMIV010000033.1 GCA_903841185.1 uncultured bacterium | reverse complement strand
TTTTTGGATATTGATTATTGAGTTTTGCTTGATGTTTGTTCCTTGATTATTGTATCTTTCAAAATGTATTTGTCATTGAGATTTTATCCGCCAGCTGGCGGATTGAGGTTTGCATGTTATATGTTATATGCTTTATGCTACATGCTCTTATATACCCCCATCCTCCACCTCGTCCGGATTGCACTGTCCAAAAATTTCATTCCAACGGCACCGCACCGGCACGCCTGAGGCGCTACGCGCTTTTTTAGCCGGAGCAAATTCCTGCTCTAACGTATTAATTGAACTCTCCTTTGGCTGAAGCTGGAAAACTACCAACGTGCCAAAGTCCCGCTCCGCAATGATATCATAACTCTCCGCATATTTGCTCGTGCGCGAATCCAGATTGACATTTTTAGGATAAATCAGAAAATAGTTGCCATTGCGATAAATATGGTCAGTAATTTGTGTATTGCGAAAATCGTCGCGCGCGATGTTGCGATTTTCCAAAAGATACAAAAATGACCGCCGATAAAAAGCCTCGCTGTTCACATACACCGGGAAATTGTTAGTACGATAAATGGCTTCCATGTAATCCGTAATTTCTTGTTGCTGTTCTAGTGTCACACGGTAGGGTTCTTTCAAAATTTTATCCGCTCCAATTTCAAAGTTCTCTGTCTTAGCTCTGGCTAATTCAGAAAAACGCCCCCCGACTGCCACCAGGTTGGCCGTCACCAGCAAAATCACTACAGAAGCAAAGATTACTAAGAAAATATTTTTGGAAGCTATTTTCTCTTCCAACCATTGGAAAATAAACCCCAAGAAAACAAAAGGCAGTGCCGCTATCAGCAGAAAAAATCGCGGAGCAAAATCATAGGCAATCGGCGTAAATAAGATAAACGTCATGCCAAACCACAACACCATTAACATGATGAAATCTTTTTGGGTACTTGGTTTTTCGAAATAACGTTTCTTCAACTGTCTCAGTAATAACACAATGCCCAAGGAAAAGAATATCAAAGCCACTACCCCCATCGCCAATGCAGAACGACATTCCTTGTCACAAACAACATCCATCTTTAAACCTTGTTGTCTAAATTTTGGCAATTCCGCCCCTGAATAGCTAGTAGTCATCAGAAGATAGCCCAGAGAATTTTCCGTATAATTTTTTATCCCTTTCTCTATAAGCGTATTGTCTCCGGCCGTGGATTTTTTAGCAAAAATTTTCACAAATTCCTTAGCATTATCCCCGCCCGTCTTCAATTCATTCACCACCATCGGAACATACAACACCACTGCTACAGCCATAGCCGCCAACCAATAACGCCATTGTATATGAGGTCGCTTAATGAACAGAAAAAATATGGCAATAGCTGGGAGACCCAAGAAAGCTACGAAATGCAATTGAGTAGCTATCACCATGGCAAATGCGCCTAGTGTCAGCCACCACCTATTTCGCTTCTCCGCTTCATCCACTGCACGCAACAGAGCATACATAGTCAATAAGATAAAAAATGGCAAGCTATTAGGATTCCAAGAGAAGCGGGCATATAGAATTAAAAACAACGACGTAGCAAAGAGAGTTGTTAAAGCTAGGGCAATTTTCAGATTGAAATAGCGCCGGGCAAAATAGTAGAATAATGGAATGGCTAGAATAGAAAACAATCCATTGAGGCCAGTCATGCCGGCTGGTGTATGACCGAAAACTAAAGCACTAAGATATTCAAAATAATAGAAAATCGGCCCCAAACGCAAAAATGAACCGGCCGCTTTGGGACCCAGAAGCGGCAAATTGCCAATACCCTGATTCAGCGCTAAGTCCACCACCGCCGCATCACGCGACTGGTCTAGTTCAAAATGCAGCCAATCAGAAAAATGATAGACGCGCAAAAAAATACCCAAACCAAAAATAAGCACCAACACCAAAACAAGATACCTATTTTTCTTAATATAATCTAACATTTTTTTGATTCTTGCCAATTAAAGACGCACTCCTATTTTATTATATAACGTCGTATAAATCAAACCTCGCTAGTTACCCAAAAGCAGAATCGTCTGACTGGCAAATTGCTTGCTCGAGATTATCTGATGGCCGGCGCGCGTTTGCCCCGGTTCGATTCTGCCAGCCCCGTTCGCTTCAATATAATAAATAGGGGTGGATGAATTTAACTTGGTCCCGTTCTCGGGACTCAAATCTACTTTTTCAATTTTCACCCCTGATCTCCGCGCGAAATATTCAATCGGATAAAAAAATCTTCCTTTCAATTCTTCCTGTCCGGAAAAATAAAATTTCGTTTGACCGTCCAGTGTGGCGAAGATATAATCCTTCATCCTTTCCACCTCTCCCAAGGTGCTGTTCTCGGCATTATTCTCCAATCCCGCCCGATAACTCGCTGCTGTTCGGATATCTCTGTCCAAAGAACATATTAGAAGCACCGTGATAACCCCGATTCCAACACCCAGCCCGATTTTTCCAAGCTTTTGTTGCAGCGCTTCCAGAATAAGCCCCAGCAAAATAAAGGGGATAAAAAACAAGTTGATGAAATAGCCCACGTAGATCATATCGGCAATCGGTACCAGAATAGCCAAGGAAACAACGTTAAACAAAATGACCAGGCCCAGAAAATTCTTTTTCTCCATCTCCTTTTCTTGCCAAAAACGCCGCCCCAGTAAAAAATATCCCCAAGCGGAAAATAGTACCGCCAATGTCATGCCTAGATAATACGACCACCTATCTTCTCCATTACCGGTCGAAGCATGAAAAATATCCCGACACCGATCATCCTCCTGGAAAGACGAAATAATATGACTATTTGCTTGAATCTGACAAGCGGCGATAGAAAACACACCTTGTCCATACGCACTCTTGCCGGAGCTTTGTTGGAAACCTGCCAAAAATATCCGGGAATTTTTACCGTACGATTGGAATTCATGATACACTTGCCCGCCATTCAGCACCAGCGTCACCACAAAAATAATCAGCAAACTCTTCCAGATAGCGATAAACTTTCGCCTCAAGAGATAGGCAAAAACCACTAGCGTGACCAGTGGCATAGCTATCAACAAAGTGGTATGCAATTGGATACCCACTCCCAGTCCCGCTCCCACCCCGACGCTCCACCAGAGATTGCTTTTTTTCTGATTATTCAAGATTTCCAGCAATGCATAGAGATAGAGCAAAACAAAAAAAGTAATCAAATTCGGATTGGAAGAAAACCGCGAATTGATGACGAGAAAATAAGAAACACTCGCAATAATTGTCATAGCTAGGGCGATGTTAGTGGCAAAAAACTTCCGCAAAAAGAGCCACAGCAACGGGATGGATAAGATGGAAAATATTAAGCTAGGATAGGCTAACTTATCCGGATAATTTCCCAGAATTTTCCCGGAAAGATAGGAAAAATAATAATAGATCGGGCCGAGCTGATAGGCTGTCGTGCCGGCATTGGGACCCAAAAGTGGCAACGCATGCCGACCTTCAATAGCCGAGCCCACCAGCCAAGCGTCCCGAGCCTGATCATGACTAAAACGCAACCAATCATGAAACTGATACGTGCGCAAAAAAATCCCCACTAAAAAAATCCCACCTAAAATAAACACGGGTTTTTTATTTTTCTTCAACAATTCCCTAAAGCTATCCATGTTTTGCATTCTTAAGTCTGTTATTCCTGGTTGTTTTTAAACACTCTCACATATTGTCCATCCCGGCCATTTATCTTGAGCTCGAATATTGGCGCCACTTTTCCCAGATAAAGATCATTCAAATGCATCTCATAATTCAGCGGACTCTCTAGTCGACTGGCAATCATCTTGGTGGTGCGACTTTCTCGGCCGGAGGAAATGACAATATAATCAATCTTGATTGCTTTCAACTCATTATTACTCATGCTGCTGGAACATTTTCCTGGAAAAAAATTACACACCCCGGACTTATCAGTCCAAATGGTTAATTTTTCCGGCTGAGGCAAACTATTCAAAAAATTAGCCATTTCATAACTGCCCGACCCCATATCCTTTACATCCAGATAATATTGATTTGGCAGCAACTTGGAAGCGTAGCTGAGATAAAAAGGATAATTGAGATAGAGGACCGCTGCACTAGCGGCAATCAGAAACAAGAACAACCCATACAGCTGTTTGACCTTAATAGCATAGGCATCGACTAGTGCCCCCACACCAAGCCCGGCTATAATCAAAGCTAGTGGAAAAATCATAATCTGATAGCGGACCGGCGAGGCCACTTGATTCACGGATGATCCTACGTAATACAGCAGAATAAAAAATATCAGATAAAAAGCCCAGCGGTCAAATTGCTTATTTTTTCGCAACAACCTCAGGCTAGCCCAAATCAACAGCAGCAATGCCACCGGACTAATACCAAAGACCAAGGGATAGAAATTAGCCAACAGCACACCCCATAATCCCGAACTGAAATAAGATGATTTAGGAGAAGCTAAAATAGACTCAAAATCAAAGAAGGACATCCCGCTATAGGTGTTTACGAAAACGAAGGCCAAGCAACCAAGGAAGAATATTATAACGCTACTGCTGACGACTCTCTTCTGTTTTTCAAAAAAACCAAGAACCACTGATAACACCTTTCCTCGCAGCAGGAAAATATCAATCAGCATCAAAATCAAGATTACGGCGAAAAGCGGCCAGGTCGAGCTGAAGGCCTGACTTTGGATGGTGGCCAATAAGATGCGTTGCGGCTTCACCCAGACCGCCGGATAGAGAGCATAGAAAGTTACAATCGAAATGAAAAATAAGATACTCAATTCAGAAAGTTTCTGTTTGAAATAATCCTTCACCGCTATGCCCGCATAAGCTTTTTTGTGAACAATATATTCCAAAAATATCAAAGCGAAAAAATATACAAACAAGATGTTGGCCACGTATTTAGTCAGTAGCGCAATGCCTAGAAAAAAACCCGCTAAATATAAATAAGCTAATTTCTCACCCTCAAGATAGGCGAAATAGGCCAAAATAGCAATGCCGGTAAAAACCCAGAGAATAGAATCGGGATTGATTATTCTCGCCATCCCTATCAGTGGCGGTGACAAGCCGATAAAAATCATAGCAAACATGGCCGCATTCCGGCCAGCTATCTTTTCCACCAGAAAATAAAAGAAAGGCAGCAGCAAAGCCATTACGATATAGAGTGGGATTCGAAAAGCGCGATTTAGATTTTCCGTCGCTTGTGGATCAGATGACTGCCCATATGTTTTTTCAAATTCCATCGGATCCTGAAAAACCAGACCCAAACCTGAAATCATGGCCACGGTCAAACCTGGCTTATCACTCACGCGCGTACCATTCCAATCCGCCTCCCCAATATTCTTCCAAAAATGAGGAATGCGATCAAAGGTCCACAACGCCTCATCCACAGCCGCGAATTTACCGATATTGCGCAAACCAAAAAATACATTAATAAAAATTATCACCAGCACCAAGGTTAGCCGCATCCAGCCTTGTTTTTTTATCCATCCACCCAAATTCTCATGTGCAGCTTTGCTGCCGATGCGTCTCGCATGCCACAGCCAGATTAAATAAAGCGAGAAGATCACTGCATATACCGCGGAAAACAAAACTAGCCACATGTCCACCAATTTAGATCCCCAAATCATCGTTAAAATTAAAATTTCCGCCGGCAACAGAATGAAAGCCATTTTTTTCGCCACACCTGTCAACTTCCAAGTATTGGAAAAAAATAAAATTGTCAAAAGCAACAGTAACAACCACAAACCAATGAATTCTCCATAACCATTGCGCAGAAAAGCAAAATAATGTATGGGGTGTCCTGTTTTGCTCCTGGCCATAGCAAAAAAAGAAACCAACAAGGCTCCCGAAAAAAACAAGTAAATCACATATTCTAAAGAAAACTTATTTCGCATCTCCTTGATAATTTTCAATAGCCTCACTCCTATCTCTTTCATAATTTTTTTCTGCGAATTACATACATTGGCCGACTGATGACTTCGCCATGGATATTAGCTACATAAAGAGCAATGAGACCCACTGACATCAGAATGATACCAACTAAGAAAAGAATGAGGATGGCCAGATTCTCCGCATCAGAAAAGGTGGAGGCAAAATAAGTACGAAAAACATATTTTCCCAGCAAGATATAAAGGCCGGCCGCACCCGAAGTCAAGGTGATCAAAATTCCCAGGTAACCGGCGATTTTCAAGGGCACCAGACTCAAAGAAACAAAGCTATTCAACGCTAGTTTGAACAATTTCCAAAAACTATAACTGGCCGTGCCGTGCAACCGATCATTGGCACTAAAATAAATATAATCCCGCCTGAAACCCAACCAATCAATCAAAGCGCGAGTCATGCGATTGATTTCCGTAAAACGCTTGAATTCATCCATCACAATTCGATCAATCAAGCGAAAATCCGTGGCGTTGGGCACAATATACACTTCGGTTATTCTATTGATAATTTGATAGAACAATTTCGAGCCGATTTTTTTAACCCACCCATCACTCTTGCTTTCTTTCCTCACACCAATCACTACATCCTTGCCTTTCTCCCAGCGCGCAATAAATTCCGGAATCAGTTCCACCGGGTGTTGCATATCGGCGTCCACCATAATGCAAGCGTCACTGACGCAATTGTTGATGCCGGCCGTGGTAGCCACTTCTTTGCCAAAATTACGAGAAAAATCAATATATTTGACTGTCTCATCCACCTGCGTCAACTTTTCGATTTCCCCAATGGTGTTATCCGAGCTGCCATCATTGACAAATAATATCTCGAAGGTATAAGCCTTAGCTAAAGGCGCGATAACTTTCTTGAGTTCGGTGTACACCGGCAGGATATTCTTTTCTTCATTATACGCCGGTATAATGATACAAACTGATTTCATATTATTTATATTATTAAGCTAAATTTATACAATCTTAGTATAACATAGATTGACACTTTTAATCAATACTAATCCGATGTATAATAAAAAGTGTTAATCTATTAAAAATATCTCCATGTTTCATTCTATTCTCCAAAAATCTCTCGCCCACAAGCGCGAACTGGCAGTCGTGATCCTCATTATAGCCGTGGGCATCTTTCTGCGTGCCTATCACTTCTCTGATTGGTTGCATTTCGAAATCGACCAATCCTATGACACGCTCCTGGTTTCTCCCGCTGTGGAGCATGGCATCAGCAATCTGCCCCTACTGGGACCGACGGCTGGTGGAGGACGGGCCTTGCGCCTAGGCCCAGCGTATTATTATTTGGAATATCTCAGCACCACCCTTTTCGGCAACACCCCACCCGGCCATGCCGCTTTCGTGTTACTCTTCGCTATTTTTTCTCTCCCCTTATTCTATCTTTTGTGCCGCAAATATTTTTCCCGGTCGGTGGCACTCGGCCTCCTAGCTATTTTTGCCGTCTCTCCCTATCTCGTGCTGTATTCCCGTTTTTCCTGGAGTCCCAATGTCCTGCCCTTTCTAGTCATTCTCTCTTTCTATGCTTTGCTCAAAAGCGTTTCCCCCGAAGAAGCCAAGAAAGATTTTTGGTTTGTGGTCACTTCCGCCACTATCGCCATCATTACCCAAATCCACTTTAATGCCTTTTTTATCGTTCCGCCGGTAGTACTGGTTTTTCTGATCATTAAGCGCCCGGTTTTCAAATGGCAAACTTGGCTCGCCACTGTAGGCATTTTTTTGGCGCTCTATTCCCCGGTTATTATTAGTGACATCAAAAATAACGGGCAAAATCTCCACTATTTCACGGAAAAACTAGCCGGCGGCACCACTAGCCACTCTAGTTTTTCGCAAAAATTAATCCAAATCATCCAATACCATGCTTCTAATTATTTTCTGATTACCACCGGCATTGATCATATTAATGGCAATAAATTAGTCGATGATGGATTTCAATCGGCCAAAACCCGACCATGGAGAATCGCCGCCATCCTCTTGCTCCTCGCGGAACTGATTATCCTTGGCAACAATTTTTTCCGAGAAAAAGATCGCGCCCGAAAAGACTTTCTCCTCCTGATCAGTTTGTGGTTTGCCGTCTCCTTTTTCTATTTATTTTCTGTTGCTAAGAGCGGGTTGAATATTTATCCGCGCTTTTTCCTCTTAATGGCTCCACTCGCCATTATACTTTTGGGATTCATCTTGGAAAAAATTAAACCGGAAAAAAATGCCCGGCGCCAAGTATTTTTCTTAGTATTAATACTAGGATTACTTTTCTCCAATTTATCAGTGGTCAAAACATATTTCTCCCAACTCTCCCAGGCGCAAACCGAACCTGTCTCAGTGCAAACAGAGGATGTTTTTCCCAACACGGCGCGCGTCACGCTCGCCCAGCAATATGCGATTGTCGACTTTATGGAATCCAAAAGCAAGCTCAATCATTATCCCATCTATTTGCGGGCTAAACACGAATACGAACCCATTTTTTGGTATCACCTAGAAAAAAGAGGTATCCCGTTTGAAGAAGCTATCAAAGATGATGTCACTTATCAGGAAGGTAACTATTTTCTCATCACCTTTCCCGCTAAAAAAGAGTTAGAGTCATTCTTGCCCCGCTTTACCGTGGCGGAGAAAAAAGATTTTGGCGCCCTCGTGGTCTATTATCTCACTCCCAAACCGGCTAGCATCACCGCCATCAAACAAACGGCTTTGCCGGAAATCCCCATTCAGATCTCCCAAATAAACCAGCTTCTAACGTGGAAAAAACTCTTTCTCCCCGCCGAGACAACTGCAACATCTGTTGAGAACATCTCCCCCACTGACAACCTAGACGCATCAGAATAAGGGAAACTGCGCCCAATATATTATCATGCCACAGAACTAGGAGCTAAGCTCCTTTCAGAGTGGAATGAATTAAGTTGATTTATTTCTTACTTTGTAAATACATCGGCCAAGCCAAGAAACTAACAAGCATTTGCAAGAGCCGGCTCAAAATGGCCACCGTAATCACGAGCGTTCCGGGCACGCCGAAAAAACCAAAAAAAGTGAGATAGGCCCATTCCTTGACGCCGATATTATTGATACTGATGGGCAACGCCGAAATAAAACTAATGAGAAAAATAACAGATAAATAATCCAACACATTCATTCGCTCTCCCAAGGCTAGAAAAAGCACATAGTTAGCCGCCGCCAGACCCACCACACCAAACAGCATCGACCACCCCAGGGCTTGCCCTAAAACATTTTTGTCTCCGGAATAGTGTGCCAGCTCCGCAAAAAAACCCAGGAACTTTTCCGGAATGATTTTCTTAATCCGCGAACCCGCCAGAATCTTTTTCCAAAACAGCCGTTGGCGCGTCAGAAAAAAAATAATTATTCCCAAAACAGCCGCAAAAACAATGGTGTTAAGCAGCAATAATATTTTTTGTCCCAGAATAACTGAAACATTGGCCAATGAAAAAATAATCACCAGTAGCATGGCGCCAAAAAGACCGGTCAAGCGATCCATCACTACAGCCGAAGCAGAAGAAGTATATTTTTTCCCTTCCTTGCCGGCTTGATAGATGCGATAAGCGTCTCCCCCGACAAAAGAAGGCATAAAATTATTAATGAAAGTACCAGTCAAATATAATTTAAAAAATTGAAAAAAAGAATGTTCAATCCCTTTAAAGCTAGCTAATATTTTCCATTTATACGCTGAGATTGCCATCCCTGCCACTAACAGCAAAAAATACAGCGCCAAATAACCGACTTGCACTTGCCTGAGCAGGGAAAAAACCTCCGTCCAGTTTACTCGCCAAATAATCCACGCCAAAAAAACGACACTGACCAAAAGTTTGAGACTGAATTTCAAAATCTTTTTTTTCATTTTTTTATTTCCGTTATATTTAGACTTGTTACGTAATAAGTCTATTATACAACAAGGCGTATTGCCCAGCCACCTCCTGCCAACTCTGCTTTTCCGCGATAGCCCGGCTAGCATGACCCATTCGCTGAGCTAATTTTTCGTCCAACATAATTTTTTCTATTTTTTCTGCCAAATCTGGCGCATTTTTCATGGCCACCACAAATCCATTGACGCCGTCCGTGACCAGCTCTGCTGTCCCGCCCGTTTCAGTGGCAATAATCGGTAGTCCCACAGCCAGCGCTTCCAACATAGCGTTGCTCATCCCCTCATTGAAAGAAGGCAACACAAAAAGACTAGCTTCTTGATAATAGGGAACAGTTTCTTCCCGGGGAATCCTACCCACAAATTGCACACATTGTTCCAATTGCTTTTTTTTAACCAACTCCAGCAAAGCCTCTTTCTCATCTCCTTCCCCCATCACCCGCAAAAAAATGTGCGGATATTTTGACACCAACAGCCCCACGGCTTCAATCAAATAACGAATTCCTTTGCGTTCCGTGATGCGGGTAGCTCCGGGAGTGATAATAAATTGATCTCTTCTTTGCAACGCTTCATTAGGAACGAAAGCGGTCGTATCGATGCCATTAAAGATGATGTCGACGCGTTGCTTCGCGTTCGTCTCCTGAGCCAATTCCCGCAGCCCCTGGCTGTTGGCAATCACCGCTGCCGCTTCTCTCCAAATAAACTTAATCAAGGGTTTCAAAAAAGCATACACCGCCTTAAACCGCTCGCTATAGCCCGGCACATCCGATCCCCGCAAAGACACGATATAGGGCAGGCCGTATTTTCTTTTCAAAAGCAGCGAAACGAACCCACACGGTACCGAAAAAAAAGAATGCGTGAGGTCATAGTGCAGATTTTGTGCCTTCCTTTGAGCAATCAATTTTTTACCAAAAAAATAGGACTTCCAAGCATACACCAGCAAATCTTTTTGCGATTGAAAATGCAAATTTTGCGCATTTTTTCCGATCGGCAAGCGATGGATGCGGATACGGTCTCCCATTGTCTCTAGCTTATATTCATTGCTAACAGCGGACGTGACCAAGTCCACTTCCAAATCAGGAATTTTAGCAAATTCCCTCAAGATGCACAAAGTGGCATTGGCCGCTCCGCCACCAAGTGGTGGATATTCATAATTGAAAAATAAAACTCTCATAATTATATATTTCTTCCAATTGATTTATAATCAAAGCCGAGTTCGGTCATTCTTTTCGCATTATATAATAGTCGGCCATCAAAAATTAACGGGTTCTTCAATCTTTTTTTCATTTCATCAAAATCCGCACTGCGAAATTCTTTCCACTCTGTGATAACAAGCAGTGCATCCGCACCATCCAGTGCCTCATATTTGCTATCAAAATAACTGATACTGGAATTGTTGCCAAAATATTCCGGTCGCTTTGCCGTTGCCATCGCTTCAGGATCATGTGCCCTGACAGTGGCGCCACGCTCAATCAAGTCCCGCATAATTTCAATCGCGGATGACTCCCGCATATCATCCGTTTCCGCTTTGAATGCCAAGCCCCAAACGGCAAAAACCCTACCCTTCAAATCGGCACCGAAATGTGAAATGACCATCTTGGATAGAATGTGTTTTTGTCTGTCGTTGGTTTCCAAGGTTTGCATAAACATTTTCGCTTCATAACCGTGGTCACCGGCAATTTTGATCAACGCGTGTACATCTTTCGGGAAACAACTCCCGCCGAACCCGGGACTGGCATACATAAATGCCTCGCCGATGCGCGGATCAGCCCCCATGGCTTTTCGCACTTCATCAAAATCAGCACCGACGCACGCACAGATATTAGCCAGTTCATTATTAACTGAAATTTTCGCCGCCAGGAAACAATTAGAAGCATATTTCACGGTTTCCGCGGTTTTCGTATCCATAGCATAGAAACGACCCTCGCGCCGCATAAACGGAGCATAGAGTTCCCGCATCGTTTCTAGTGCCATCGCATCCTCAGCACCGACAACTATGCGACTCGGCTCCATAAAATCTTTCACCGCCGTGCCTTGCGCCAAAAACTCCGGATTGCTCACGACGTGGAATTCAATATCCTCATTACGTTTTTTCAACTCTTCGGCAATTGTCGCTGCCACCATTTCCGCTGTACCGATGGGCACAGTTGATTTATCCACCACAATCAAAGGATGATTCATCCATTGTCCAATAGACTGCGCCACACTAATTACATAACTCAAATCAGCACTGCCATCTTCGTTAGGTGGAGTTCCCACCGCAATAAAAACAACGTCGCTGACTCTCAATGTTTCTTGCAAATCAGTTGTGAAGCGTAGATTTTTATTAGCTAGATTTTTCTCCACCAGCTCATCCAATCCTTTCTCATGCAAAGGCACTTTACCTTGTGAAAATTGCGCCACCTTCTCGGCATTGTTATCCACGCAAATCACCCTATTACCCATCTCCGCCAGACATGCCCCCGTCACTGAACCGACATAACCCGTCCCGATTATTCCAATTTTCATATAGTAAAATATGACCTATACGACTTATTAAGTTATATATGTCCTATAAAAAATTAATTAATTCTCCGTGATCTCCCGAATCGAATAATTCATGGCGTTGCGATTCTTATAATAGTTCTTGATGATGATATCCACCAGCAGTCCGGAAATGAACAGTTGAATGCCGGCCAGAATAAAAAAGATGCCGACGAGAGGCCAGATTTTTTCCGCCAAGGCAGCCCCCATGAAAATCTTCTCCACCGCCATCCAAACGAGAATCACAAATCCCACAAAGGAAAAAACGATGCCCGCTCCGCCAAAAAGATGCAAGGGTCGGTTGGCATATTTGCGCCAAAACCAAATGGAAATCATATCCACAAAACCTTTCACTGCTCGCTTCCAGTTATATTTGGTTTGGCCGTGAATCCGCGGGAAATGAGAAACTTTCACCTCCCCGACGCGATAGCCTTGCAATTCCAAAATCGCCGGCATAAAACGGTGCATCTCCCCGAACAAATCCACTTCCACAAAACAAGCTTTTTTATACGCTTTGAGACTGCACCCACTGTCGTGAATAGTGTCATGAATTAAAATCTTGCGCAGCAAATTCGCGCCGCGCGAAAAAAACTTTTTAGTGAAACTATCCTTTCTCTGAAAGCGCCACCCGGAAACCACGTCAAAACCTTTACTCATTTCGTCCAAAAGCAAACCGATGTCATCCGGATTATTTTGCAAATCGCCGTCCATCGTCACTACAATTTCTCCCTGCGCCTCTTTGATGCCCGCATCAAAAGCCGCCGTTTGCCCGAAATTCTTGCGGAATTTGATGAGCTTCAAAGGCGAACAAGCTTTGCATTCCTCCACGGTCTTATCCTTGGAACCGTCGTCCACAAAAATAATCTCATACCCCATCCCTCTCTCCCTCTGGGAGAGAGCTGGAGAGAGGGCAAGAGCGTCACAGGCATTTTTAATGCGTTTGTGCAGCTCCATGACATTGCCTTCTTCATTATACAATGGTACAACGACAGATAAATAAGGTTTTTCTTGCATATTTTTTTATTCTCTATTTACTCCTTCATTTTACGGCATTTTCTCCACCTTGGCAATATAAAGATATCTTATCTTATGCTATACTTAATTAAGTCAACTTACTAACTTATTAATTTTCTTATTCATGTTAAAAACACACCTCGCCAAAATAACCGGCTTTATACAAACCCATAAACTTCCGTCAGCCCTGTTTCTCCTGGCTCTTTCCTTATGGACCTCCGTCATTCTCTTTGGCCAAAAATTTTATGCAGACGAATCCTATCATTACAAACAGATTACCCGGTTTCACGATTTGAATTTCGAGCTGGTCGGCATGTTGACCACCATTCCCGGCTACCATGCCCTGATGGCTCTGTTTTCCAGCGTACTGGGCAAGCCATCCTTCATGAAAATCAGATTTCTGACCTTTGTTATTTCCCTGATTTCTATCCCGCTGTTCTATTTGCTTGCCAAAAAAATACATCAAGACAAAAAAACCGCCCTCACCAGGACTCTCCAGTTTATGTTTTTTCCTATAAGCTTTATCTACTACCCCCTTGTGTATACCGATACCTTTTCCACCCTGTTGGTGCTCGCCGCTCTTTTTTTTATCGAGAAGAAGCGCTACTACGTCGCCGGACTATTGTCTATCTTTTCCATTGCCGTCAGGCAAAATAATTTTGTTTGGCATATCTTTCTTTGGGCCTATTCATTTGTCTCCCTCCACGGCTTTGCCTATTCAAAAGAAATCATAGTGAGCCATTTGCGCAAAACCATCCTCTTCCCCCTGGGGATAGCCGCTTTTGGCATATTCGTCCGGCTCAATGGCGGCATTGCCTTCGGAGACAAAACCAGTCATCAAGCCGGCCTCTATTTGGGGAATATCTATTTCTTTCTCGCCATGGCTAGCGTTCTCTTCTTACCGTTATTATTATCCGAGCTGCGTAAGAAAACTATCCTGACAAAAAAATTCGGCCTCGGATTGGCCTTGGGAATGATGACAGCGGCATCTTTTTTCTTTTTTCCACCCAAACTCCACGGCTACAACCTCAGCCCTGGTTTTTTGCATGATGTAATCCTGTCCCTAGCCTACCAAAAATATGCCTTGGTCTATGCTTTTGCCATTTTTGCCGGGTTCATGACGCTCTACACCATGGAGTTAAAAAAATATGCCTATTTCATTTATCCTTTCGCCGTCCTATGCCTGTTGCCGTCCTGGTTAGTGGAGCAACGTTATTTGATATTGTCCTTTATCCTCCTTTTAGTATTTCGCCAAGAAAAAAGCCGCAGAATCGAATGGACTTTCATCACTTACTCAGTGCTCCTTTGTCTCGCGCTCTTCTATATGGTTATTGCAACCAAATTCTTTTTCTAAGCAGAATTTATCAACACAAAAAAACGTGCCTGCAAAAGCACGTTTTTTTCTTATCGCTAGCTATGTAGGCTTCCTTTATTTAAGATTCTTCCATCTCTCCGTTAGTTCCTTGTCAGAAAGGTTGGCTAGCTGGTCCTCCGGAATTTGGAGCAGCTCGGCAATTTTCGCCTTTTTCACATACACCACCACCCGACCTTCGCGGAAAACAATCCGATACAGACCGGAGGCTTCCAATTTTTGGTCATATTTCAATTCTTGACTTTGCAGTTCGTTGGCATCTTTGACAATCTTGCTGGTTTTCAGCACCACGTAATCAGTCATCTTATCGTTCATCGGTAAGAAAAATTCCTCCCGCCGATTGACTTTGGGACCGAATTGGGTGGAAGCCGTCAGGCTGCCGCCATCTTTCACCATCGCCACCGCCCGGTTCATTTCGGAGGTGAAATCACTGCCGTCAATCGCCATCCATTTTGACCATGGATAAATTGAAAGCAAGATACCCACGATTGCAATGCCATAGATCCACTTGCGATGATTTTTGAATTTTTCCAACAAATCCACAAAGATCATCACCAAAATTGGCACGATCAAAATGAAAACGTGACTACCGCCCGCGATTCTTCCCGGAATAATAATCACCAGCGCGATGAGAAGGGATGGGATTAGTAAGATTGAATATTTTGACAACCACAACGGAATCCAAAGAAGCGGAGCCAATACCATACGGACAAGCTCCAGTCGTTTGTCCATCTTATAAATCGACGTCAGGGCGGTTGGCGTAAACTTGGAAACAATATTTTCATTAGAACCAAAGCCGATAGTGATATAATACTTAGCCGCCATATACAGACCCACTCCGCCAGCTAGGGGAGGTAAAATCCATTTCCAGTTACGCCGTTCGATCAAAGCCAACACGCCGACCAGCGCCACAGTCGGAGCCACAAATTCGGAAACAAACACCATCGCCACGGTCCAAAAAAGAAACCGGCGGTATTGTTTTTCATGATAGGCGATAAGCAGCATGAGGAACATAGGACCGGCGACGGAAACCACATGCATGTCCCCCACCGCCTGGGAAGCGGTCAAGGGATTAAAGGCAAACAGCCCGACGGCGATAACCGCCGCAATGCTATTTATTTTCCGTTTCACAAACCAGAACAAATAAATCAATCCGGCGACAAACGAAAGTTGAATAATAAAAAACAAGGTCAAAGTATGCGGAATGATGGCATAGAAAGGTACATACAAAAGCTGGATGAAATTGAGATGTTCGCGCAAATTAGTATCGGTCTGTAGAAAACTTTGGTAAAAAATCCGCCCATGCACCGTGTTCCAGATGGCTTGTTCCGCCACCGGCGTGTCCCCGGTGCGAAACGCGAATTGTTGATATTGTTGATAGGTGACGCTGAACCAGAAAAATCCCAGCAAGATGATGCCGGCAACAACTAGCCGGTCAAACCAGGGACTCCTGGAATATGTTTCTATTCTAGTAATAATCTCTGCTATTCTTTTTTGCATACCCTCTTTACTACCAGCCTTCCCCTGCTCTTTTTTCATAATGCCACCTCTATTGTGTGTTGTTTGTGATTATCCCAAAATTATGAATAATCGATTAAAGAACAAAAAAACCGACCCCGCAAGAGGTCGATTTATTTTTGACAAGAATTTTTTATCTATCCATATTCTTAGCAAAAACAAAGCGGCCTCTTGGCATAAACCAAAAGAGGAAACTAAAATACATTGTTTTTGCTAGATTATTTATCATACATTTATTAGACTTGTTGCTTAATAAGTTGCGTAACGAAATTTTCATATTTTGCGACATAATTTTTCAAACAATTTTTGCGGTTTAGCCGTAGCTAAGCCAAGAAAATTTTTGGAAAATTTGACCAAAATATGGGAATTGCAGTAGTAAATTATTAGGCAACAAGTCTATTGTATGCCACAATTGATTTTTTGTCAATTGCAATCTAAAAAAATGTAAAAAATGTTTTCTGTGCTAAACTAGGTTCAGTTTAGCACAGAAGAAATCCCCTCCTCGCATCCATGAGTCATGCCGTCAAATTTTCCTTCAGTTGCCTGATGAACTCATTGATTTGATCATGACATAAATTTATTTCGGCCGTATCGTTAGCCATTTTTGCACGACCCAGCTGGATATGCACCGCGTACATTTCCAAGCAAATACCGCAACTTTTGAATTGCTCTTGTTCATGATCAATTTTCTCCTCCGGCATAGCAACACCTCCAAAAAATTACCCGCAAACCGGCTTTTCTTTGTCATCTTTGCCATCCTTCTTTCCCTGTGATGATCCAGTAACTACCACAATGGGACCAGCATGGTCAAGACCTGCATATCGCCTTCCTTCTCCCAAAACTTTTGGTTCGCCTCCGCTTAATGCCCTGGTAACTTGCCTCTCTCCTGTTTCGCCTGCTCCAGCCATAATGCCTCCTTTTGATACGTGGATAAAGGATTAAAAAATAAAAAGGACAAAAAAAGCTGACTCCATGGGAATCAACTTGTTTTTATTGGCAAAATTTTTCACGCACCATATTTTACCCGCAAAAACAAATTGACTGCCCTCGTCCCAAACACGGCCGGGGGCATAATAATCGACAAATCATTTGTTTTCGCAAAGTTATTTTTCATTTGCCCATTATAGTCCTTTTTCGCTTTTTTTGTCAAACTCTCAGTAGGGATTTTTGTGGCCTTTTTGAAATTGACACCCCCAAAGCGCGGGAGTATACTGTAACTATTAGAATTATTGAGCAAACAAGATGGAAGAAAAAAACAATCTCCCAGGAGAAGTGACTCTGGCCGCTATTGCTGATCTCCTAAAAGCCACCACCGAATCCCTGGAGGCGAAAATAGCTGCTTCAGCCAAGGAAACAGTGGCATTGCTGGAGGAAAAAATTAACTCTTCTGTTGCCGAACTAGCCGCAATGACGCAGAATCACTTTCCCACATTAGAAAAGAAACTAGCGGAGGTAGAATCCGATATTCAAGAAATCAAACTAAATACTGACGACGTCAAGGCCGACCTCAATAAGAAAGTTGATGTCTTCAAGCATAATGACCTCATCTATCGCGTCGAGAGACTGGAAAAAAAATTAGCCTAGAGACCAAAAAAACTAGCTCAAGCTAGTTTTTTTAATTTTCAATTTTCTTTTCACCCTCTTCTAACAAGCTAGAGCGGGTTTTTCTAATTTCACTAGTCGCTTCTCGTGACCATCCACCGTTTTCTTATCTGCTTTCATTTTCAATTCCACTTTCATATCCACAATACATCCCCTAATCTCCAAAATATTTTCTTTTATAATAGCAATGTTTTGTTGCACATCCTTGAGGCCATCGCCAAAAACCTTGAAATCACTGCGAATTCCCTCAAGCATAATTTCCACTTGAGCCTTGGGCATAAAATCCTTATGTTTATTATTCTTTTCCATAGTCCTATTTTATCACATACGAAGGTCACGTCAAATCAATTATTTTCGCCTTATTCAAGCCTTTTTTATTTCCAACCCAAAACAAATTTACAGTTCACCAGAAAGCACCCAGACACTGGGTGTCTCTCATTCTTAATGCTCCTTGGACACCCAGTGTCCTAAAAAAATCGAAATATTTTCCACTCAAATTATGTATTTATTTATGCATAGTGCTGTTGACGCATTTTTTCCTTTGTGCTATGCTTCAAACATAACGAGGCATCCGAGACAAATCCCAGAGGGAAAGCCAGTAATGGCTATCGGACTTCCTGACCGAGGCGCAAGCCTCGGTTTTGCGTTATTTACTGCATCAAAATAATTAATTTCTTTTCAAGTTTTTTATAATAACCATCTAGCTTTTTCTCATTTTTTCCATCAAAATATGACCTACTAAGACCAGCAATCATATCCGCTAGTCTAATACAAGCAACTTGATCATCCCGTACCATCCTCACCTTTCTTGCAGACACACCCTTATCACGCAAAACTTTTTTAATTTTTAGCTCATACCATTTAGGTTTTTTGCCGTCAATAAATATACATGAAATATTCTTCTCTATAGCCATGTGTGAAAGAATTCTTTCCAACTCTCTGGCTGGACTTACGGGATTTTTTACAATAGCAATCTTAACCTTAAAATCTAATTTTAATGCTTCTTGAATAAATTTTTCTTTGAATTTCCAGGCAATTTCCGACCAATGAAATTTTTCTATTTTTAATTCTTTTTCAATAGCATGAATTCTCTCTTCAATTACATGAAAATTATCAACTTCAACATATACTAAAGCAAATGAGGAATGATCGACTTTTTTGTGTATTCCCGACTCATCAATAAAAATATGCATTGTTTTTTATTTTTATTACTTATAGTGATATCATAACACTCCTTTATTTTGCTTGCAAGCCCGCCTCGGCAATGGCGCACAGCGCTAATTTTTCTTATAAGAAAAATTAGCGCAATTGAATCCTCCAGCTGGCGGATACCTCATGCTTCATGCTACATGTTGCATGTTACATGACTTGTGCTATAATTCTATTACAACTAAATAGGTATTTATCAAGAGTGATGGTAGAGCACTGGCTCACTGACCCATCCAGCAACCGTCTCGAGGTGACTCTCGGGAAAGGGTGCTAATTCCAGCTCGATTGGCTAGCGCGATTTGCGCCGGCACTTTCCGAGAAGAGATAAATGGTCGATTTTTTATTCTCTCTTTTTCGGTAAAGGAGAATTTTTTTATTTTTATTTTTTAATGTTAAACCTATGCTATACAAACCAAAAACATATACAGTGGAAAGCGTGACTTCCGGTCATCCGGACAAAGTGTGCGATCAAATTTCCGATGCCATTTTGGACGCCTGCCTCAAGCAAGATCCCATGAGTCGCGTGGCAGTGGAAACTTTTGGCGGTCACGGCACGCTGCTCATTGGCGGCGAAGTGACGACAACGGCCAATGTTGATTTTGCCGAGATAGCTAGAAGAGTGTACAAAGAAATTGGCTACGACCAAGAGTTGGATATCCTGGTGAAAATCGTCAAACAATCCCCGGACATTTCCCAAGGCGTGGACACGGGCGGAGCCGGAGACCAGGGCATTATGTATGGCTATGCGACAGATGAGACGAAAGAATTTATGCCGGGAGCAGTGGTGCAAGTTCATGCGCTGGCGAAAAAACTGGAGGAGCTGAGAAAAAATAATCCCGCTTTTTCATGGATGAGACCGGACGGAAAAACCCAGATCAGCGTGCAGGATGGAAAAATATCCTCCGTACTGGTGAGTTGCCAGCATGCGGAAAGCATTGACAGCGCGCAAATTCGTGAACAAATTATTGAGCATGTTATTATCCCGGTTATCGGCGACCTTTCCGGCATGGAAATTTTCATCAATCCGACCGGCCGATTCGTGCAAGGCGGTTTTGAAGGCGACACCGGGCTCACCGGCCGAAAAATTATGGTGGACACCTATTGCGGTTTGGTGCCGCATGGTGGAGGCGCTTTTTCCGGCAAAGACTCAACAAAGGTTGATCGCAGCGCCGCCTATATGGCGCGTTTTGTAGCCAAGCAAATGGTGGCGCAAGGCCATGCCAAGGAATGTCTCGTCAGCGTGGCCTATGCTATCGGAAAAGCTGAACCGCTGATGGTGGAAGCGCTGAATGAAAAGGGTGAAAGTCTCGCGGAAATTGTGAAAAAGACTTTTGATTTTCGTCCGCAAGCCATCATCGAAACCCTCAATCTTCGCTCCCCCATTTTCCAAGGCACGGCAGCCTATGGTCACTTTGGCAAAGCAGATTTCCCGTGGGAAAAAATATAGCGACACTCAAAAAAAAACTAGCCTCAGGCTAGTTTTTTTTAATTTTCAATAACCAATGTTCAATTTACCAGCCTCGACTCAGGCTGATCCGTCTCGACTCGCAGAGACAACTACTTGTCGATCCGAGGCGGGTGAACCCTCAACTCTTCAGTTTATAATAGGTCGCCTTGCCCTTACCCATTTTTTCAATAATGCCCAAATCTATCAATTTTCTAAAATCTAGGTTTCTTGTGGGTTTAGCTCGGTCAGTTAATTTAGTATAATCTCGATCACTTATATATCCATGTTCCGTTATATAATCAATGATTTTTCGATGATGGTTTTTCAGTTCTTTTTCCGGAGAAGAAGCTTGTTGAATTAGTCCCTTTTCAACTCTGAGCAATTCATCAATAATTCCATCAGTGAAATATTCCAGCCAAGAAGTGAAATCAATCTGATCTTTGATATCATAATAATTACCCAGCAGGCCGACCTCTTGAAAATATTTGCTGATATTTTGATTGTAATAATTTTCAAAACTAAAAAGATTGAAAGTATTAAGACCCATCTTAGCCAATAACACCTTAGTTGCCAGACGAGCCGTTCGTCCATTACCATCAATAAAAGGATGAATAATAACAAATTGTTTATGAAAAATTCCAGCCAAAATCAACGGGTCAACTATGTTTTTATTTTGTTTGATATAGACAAGTAATTCACCCATCAACTCCCTAACCTCAGAGTGTTCTGGCGGAAGATATGCAACCTGACGAAGTCGAGGGTCATTGACGAAAACTGACTCCTCTCTCAATCGGCCGCAACGATAATCCTCAATCAAATCTTGCGTTATGGTTTTTTGAATATTTAAAATTAACGGCAAATCAAAATCGCGCGTCTCTTGCTCAATCAAATTATTCAATTCAACCAGCGCCTTATTGTAGTTCAAAACCTCTTTCTCGCTATCGCGAACATGCTCCGGTCTATTTTTCAAAATTCTTTTGACATCTGTCAATGGCAATGGGTTGCCTTCAATACTGGTTGATGAAAAAGCTGAAATTTCTCGAGCTCTTTTTTCCAATTCTGCCAAAACTACACCAGAAAAACTTCGACTATTCAAGTCAGCAATAATTTCCGTTATTCTCTTGATATTAGCCAATAGTCTATTTGAAATCGCGTATTTAGGCTCAAACATATTGCTTTTATTTATGTCTTATAGTCTAATTATAGACGATTGATAGACGATTGTCAAGATATTCATACCTCCTCAAAGGTTAAACATTGGAACTGCTTGAGCGATGCAAAGGCTCAATCTAGGGTTTACAGTTTACAGCTAACTGTAAAGCAATACATAACAAAATATATTATCTGTCAAATCAATCATTTTTGCCTTATTTAAAGTATTTTTACAATAAAAACTCGGTGGTGAGTATTCACCAGTCAATACTCACCCCCTAGCAACACTAATTCCTTTATCTAAGCCTTTTTCTTTGGCAGGCAGCAAACAATTTTAAAGACTAAATTTTGAAATGTTCCACCTTTCTTTTCCCAAAAAAAAGGTGGAGGAAAGAAAAAGGCCGTCCGAGCAAAATTCAAAAATAAATTATCAACTCTTGTCCTAAATTTTATCGAGTCTCGCGGCGAGACAGACAAAATTTTTAACGGCCAATCGCTTCAATTTATAGTTTTAAATTTTACAGGACGGGTATTCTTTTTATTGACTCACTAAAAAATCAGTAATTAAGCTAGAAATTTAGAAACGCACTAACGCCAAGGCGCGGAATTATTCTTTCCTCGCACTTCAGTTTTAAAAAATCCCCGCACTAGCGGAATACCAAGATACAAATTGAAACTTGTGCGCGTTAAAAAATTACCTACTAGTTTTCCTTTT
>CAIMIV010000032.1 GCA_903841185.1 uncultured bacterium | reverse complement strand
GGAATATTCCGTTCTTTACTGCCTGCAGTTTTCCGCACTTTGGACACTTTTTTTATTCAGCATAATAGATGATTTACGATTATGCCTTCTATTATACTCCAAATCGACATTTTTATCCTTACATATTTTCTATTAAGCCTAAAAAACTAAGATAGTTTGGCATTTTCTGGCTATGACCAATGACGGTCAAGTTGTTTATCTCTATCAGGGATAAATAAATATCAACTAGCAGTTGAAAGGAGATTGCCATGAAATATCCAAAAGTGGAGTTGGGCACAGTAGAGGCAGTTTGGAACAAGCTTGGTGGTGAGGAAGGTGTTGCGCGTTTCCTGCGTGGCGAACTCACGGTTTCCGAACCAGCTCTGCGCTGGCGGGAGCAAGACGGTATTATTTATTTCACTCTTCCGCCTACCGACGGTACAACTGGAGAGGACTGGATTGTCCGCTTGCAAAGTAAGGGCTTTCAAATTGACGATTATGTCAAAAGCATTCTCCAGTCGAAAGACTTTGCGCCAACGAATGGCATAACGAATGAAATTGCTGTTCTTAAAGGGCTGTTGTTTTCTGATAGCGACCGGATAACCAAAAACATTCGTACTGAAGCTTATAGACTAAAATTTGGAAAGCCGAACGCCGAAGTTGCTTGCCTCATTCGTGAAGTGTTTACGGATAAGGAGCTTGAGGCTATGGGTCTCTGGTGGATCGTCGCTATGCACGAACCCATCAAAGATTCTGATGGCGGTCCGATTCTGCTCAGTGCGCGTCGTCGTGGTGATGGTCCACGGTTGTATGCGTACTATTATAAGCCTGACTACAGGTGGCTTCGGCTTAGTGGCTTTGCGTTCGTCGTCGCGCAAGCTTAGTGCTTTGGACTCAGCTTCTTAGATCTTCTGGATTTTTGAATCTCAGTCCTTGGAAAAATGAATAAATGGGTCTCGTGTTGTATTTCACACGAGGCTCATTATTTTTTTTGTGCTACAATAAAGTTGGTAGTAGGAAAATATGCAAGCGATTAAGGTTTCTTGCTTCCGAATCTAGTATCCATGCATCGAGAGTATTTGCGATTACGTTTTCAAATAGAGTGGTGTATGCAGAAACTTCAAAAAAATGAAGATACTTGGTATGAGATGCTAGGGCATTTAAGATGCCGAATAAAATTCAGCTCGGAGAGTATTCGAAGGGCGGTGGTAGGGGAGGCATTTCATACAATTCTGATGGCGATCCGAATCTGCTCAGTGCGAATCGTAATGATGATGGTCAACGGTTGAATGCGAACTATGATAAGCCTGACAACAGGTGGAATCGGAATAGTGGCTTTGCGTTCGTCGTCGCGCAACTCTTTTCATTTCTCTCCCTGTGTTTCATCGGGAGAGTTTTCTTTTTTTACAACAATCTTGCCAAGCCAACCGCCTAAATTTCGGCCGATCTCATCCAGCTTTTCAGAAAGTTCAATATATTTTTTATCATCTAGTGATTTGGTTTCCCAAAGAAGCATGATAAATATCTTCAGTAAATCCATTTTCTTGATGGCAAATTTTATGTAGGGTGCTTTTTCTTGTGGTATTAAAAAAGCCGCCACGGAGATAGCCTCTAATATGGCCAGAAAAGTTTCATCTAGTTTTTTCCCTAGGGTATAGCGATGAGTTTTTGGTAGTATTTGATAATATGCATACCACAAGAGATAGGCACTTTTGGCTTTATGAAAAATAGGTGGTAACTTGCTGGGGGGGGTCTTAAAAGTAGAAGAATTATTATTTACCCCGTTAAAATTTTGTTTGCTAGAAAAATTTGTATTTGTAAAAGACATGATGTGATAAAATTAGTAAATTATATTAAAAAATTAATTTTTAATGGGGTGAAAATTCAATTGAGTCATAAGTTTGAAGAAATAGTTAGCGTGGAAAATTTGTTAGCCGCCTGGAAAGAATTTATCAAAGGCAAAAGAAATAAAAAAGATGTCCAAGAATTTTCTCTGCATTTGATGGATAATCTAATCGCACTCCATCGCGACCTTCTTCATCATAGCTACAAACATGGCGGATATCAAGCTTTCAAAATAAACGATCCCAAACCCAGGGATATTCACAAGGCAACAGTGCGCGACCGACTGTTGCATCACGCCCTATATAGAAAACTCTATCCATTTTTTGACAAGACTTTTATTGCTGATTCATATTCTTGCCGAATAGATAAAGGCACACATAAATCTATTAATAAATTTCGCGAATATTTTTACAAAGTCAGTAAAAATAATACCCAAACTTGCTGGGTTTTGAAATGCGATATCCGCAAATTTTTTGCCAATATCGACCATGGTATTCTGCTTGAAATTCTAGGTGAACATATTCCGGATAAAAACATCCTCGAACTTTTAGAAAACATCATCGAGAGCTTTTTCGTTAAACCTGGCGTCGGCTTGCCACTGGGTAACCTGACTTCGCAACTGTTGGTCAATATTTATATGAATAAATTTGATCAATTCGTGAAGCATCGAATGAAAGCTATATATTATATTCGCTATGCCGATGATTTTGTGTTTTTGTCGGAAAGTAAAGAATTATTAGAGGAGAAACTTTTATTTGGAGAGAAATTTTTAGCAGAAGAATTAAAATTGGAAATGCATCCTGACAAAGTTTTCATCAAAACCCTAGCAAGTGGTGTGGATTTTCTGGGCTGGATAAACTTTTCCGACCATCGAGTGTTGCGGACAGCGACCAAGGAAAGGATGATGCGGAGGATAGAAGAAAAACCGAAAAAGGAAGCAATTCGTTCATATTTGGGGATGTTGGGGCACGGGAATGCGGATGGATTGAGACAAAAATTATTTCAAATTGACACTCAAATTCAAAAGAGTATAATAGATTTATGAAAAGGAATGAAGTGGCTACAATGGATTCAATGCCAAAAGACCAAGTTGTGATAATGCTTGAGGGTATTCGCAGTGATTTTAATGTTTTTGGCGATGGCTTAGCTGATGTTAAGCGAGAGCTGAAAGATGTCTCTAAAAAGATAGATAAGTTAACCGATAGAATGGATAAGGTGGAAATAAAACTTAGCGGTGTGGAAATAAGACTTGGCAGTGTGGAAACAAGACTTGGCAGTGTGGAAACAAGACTTAGTGGTGTCGAAAAGGATATTAAAAGTAGTTATAAATCGATTGCAGATTATCTTGTACGAATCGAAAAAGAAATTATGCCCATAAAAACAGAGCTGAAATATTTGAAATCGAATTTGAAAGAAAAGGCTGATCTAGAAAAGTTGCAAAATATGGAAGAAAGAGTTATAAAATTAGAGAAGTTAAGTTTTGTGAGATAGATTCAGCGTTGATGGGAGTTTGGATCCCCGGAGCTGTAAGTTAATTAAGGTGTCTCCGCCCGAGGCGGAGGAAGTCAGATGGAAACGCGAGAAGAACCTCGTTCTGACAATCAAAGGATTTTTTCTTTGGTTGTGGGAACGGGGTTTTAATTTTTATTCTACAAATTACAAATCATTACAAATTTACGAATATACAAATTATTATGAATGAAGATAAAGTCATTTATAAAAAACTAAGTTATGATATAATGGGTGCCGTGTTTGAAGTGTATAACGAATTGGGTTATGGTTTTAAGGAAAGATATTACGAAGAAGCTATCGCCAAGGAATTTGATAGAATAAAGTTAGTTTATAAAAGGCAGCTCCCGTACAAATTAAAATATAAGGATGAGATAATTGGCACATATAGATTGGATTTTTTAGTGGAAGATAGGATTGTCATAGAATTAAAACAAGGAAATTTTTATTCAAAACAGAACATTACACAGACACTGCAATATTTAAAAGCAACTAACCTGAAATTGGCAATTTTAATTAATATGACACAACAAGGAGTTAAGTTTAAAAGGATACTAAATATTTAAGTAAAATTATAGATTTGTACATTTGTATATTTGTAGAGATTTGTAATTCGTAGTGTTATGACAGAATTAAATCAACCCTCCTCCGATAAATCTACGGCGGGTAAAATGGAAAAAATAGTTTCATTGTGCAAGAGACGCGGGTTTGTGTTTCCGTCCAGCGAAATTTATGGCGGGTTTGCGGCGGTGTATGACTATGGTTCATATGGCGTAGAATTAGCCAATAATATCAAGGCGGCTTGGTGGAAGGCGATGGTGCAAGAAAATGAAAACATCGTCGGACTGGATTCGAGTATTTTTATGCATCCAAAAGTTTGGGAGGCCTCGGGGCACGTGGGAGGATTTTCTGATCCTTTGGCGGAATGCAAAAAATGTCACGCTCGTTCCAGAGTGGATCATTTGCTGGAAGAGGCGGGAGTTTTTGCGGATGAAAAAATGACAGAGGAAGAGATTAATAAGCTGATGCAAGAGAATAAGACCAAATTAAAATGTCCGAAGTGCGGCAGTAGCGATTTTTCCGAAGCAAAAAATTTCAATCTGCTAGTCAAATCTAATTTAGGAAATTTTGTCGGGGATTGGGACAAGGACCCGTCTTATTTGCGCGGAGAAACTTGTCAGGGAATCTATATAAATTTCAAGAATGTTGTAGATTCGACGCGAGTAAGAGTGCCATTTGGCATTGCGCAGATCGGGAAGGCTTTTCGTAATGAAATCACCGCGCGGCAATTCATTTTTCGTAAACGTGAGTTTGAACAAATGGAAATGCAGATGTTTGTCCGTCCAGACAAGGCTATGGAGATATATGCGGATTGGAAAGAGAGAAGATGGCAATATTACTTGGATTTGGGGATAAAAAAGGAGAATTTAAAATGGCATGAGCATGAAAATTTGGTTTTCTATGCAAAGGCGGCCTGGGATATTGAATATAATTTTCCGTTCGGCTTCAAAGAATTGGAAGGTATTCATGCGCGAGGGGATTATGATTTGACCCAGCATGCTAAATTTTCCGGCCAAGAGCTGAGTTATCGCGATCCAGTGACTAATGAAAAATATGTACCGCATGTCGTGGAAACTTCCGTGGGTGTTGATCGGACATTTTTGGCAGTCATGACAGAGGCATATACGGAAGAAAAAATGGAAGATGGTAGCGAGCGAATCGTGATGAAATTTCCACGTCGCTTGTCGCCAATCAAGGTAGCCATTTTCCCATTGATGAAAAACAAACCGGAGTTGGTGGAAAAAGCGCGGGAGATTTTTGACAGCTTGAAAATGCGCTGGATGTGCGAGTTTGATGACAATGGTAATGTTGGCAAGCGCTATCGGAGGCAAGATGAAATTGGTACGCCGTTTTGCGTGACGGTGGATTTTGAAACCCTGGAAGACTCAGCTGTGACGGTGCGTGATCGCGACACGATGCGACAAGAGCGGGTACAAATCGCGGAATTGGAGAATTATATCAGTAACAAATTTCAGCCATAGGCTGATCAGCCTATGGCTGAAAATAAACATTAATAAAAAAGTATGAAAATTTCAATTGCGGAGAGAAAAAAAATTAATGACAAAGTATTTACGGAAATTTCTTTTAATGAAAAAATAACAGAGAGTCGCTTAGTGATGAATGGTGCAAGCGGCGTGCTGGAAATAAAATTGCCCGCGAAAGAAAAACTTAATTGGAGACAATCATTTCTAATTGCCAGGCAAATTATTTTTTATGCCAAGAAACAGGGCATTAAAAAAATAGCCTTGGATTGGGAAAAAGTGCAGGCTTTGAAATTGGGAAGTGACTTGGACGTGGCGGAAGCTTTTGCGACTAATTTTGAAACGGCTAATTATGAATTTGTTAAATACAAAACAGTCCCGAAAGAAGGTTGGAATTTTGTGGAGGAAATTAAGGTAGTGATGGATGACGGAAAAAATATTAAGGATGCTATGACAAAAGGTCAATTAATCGGACAAGAAACCAATGCCTGCAGGGAATTGGCTAATATCCCCGGCGGAGATATGACACCTACGATTTTAGCATCCACTATCAAGAAAGCTATCACTGGAACGGGCATAAAAATGAAAATTGTGGAAGAAGCCGAAATGAAAAAATTAGGCATGAATTTGATTTTGGGCGTTGGCAGAGGATCGAGCGAGAAATCAAAATTTATTATTTTGGAATATGTCGGAAAAAAAGAGAAGAGCCCGATAGTTTTAATCGGGAAGGGGGTCACTTATGACAGTGGCGGATTGCACATCAAGCTTGGCAATGGCATGAACGAGATGGCGATGGATATGTCCGGTGGCGCAGCGGTGGCGCATGCGATTATCGCGGCCGCTAAGCTTGGCGTCAAAAAAAGGATTATCGCTCTTATCCCCGCTGTGGAAAACATGCCATCAGGGGAAAGCTTCCGTCCGGGCGATATTATCAAATCGATGTCCGGTCAGACTGTGGAAATTCAGAATACTGATGCGGAAGGCCGATTGATTTTGGCTGATGCCAATACCTATGCCGAGCGGTACAGCCCCTGCTTGGTTGTAAATGTAGCGACGCTGACAGGTGCGGCGTCAGTGGCCCTGGGTCAGCGCGCTTCAGCAGTTTTCACAAATAACAACGCGAAGCTGGAAAATGAATTAAGAGAATTGGGAGAACAAAGTGGCGATTTTGTTTGGCCGCTACCGCTCTGGGAGGAATACGAAGCGGAAATTAAAGGTACGATAGGGGATATATGCAATATTAGAAATCAAGGAGATACGCGGGAAGGTGGAACGATTCTAGCGGCGATGTTTATTTACCAGTTTGCTAAAAAATTTCCGGCTTGGGCTCACATCGATATGGCGCCAAGGATGACACCGGTATTTGATGAATTTTTGGCAAAAGGAGCGGTAGGTGCCCCGGTTGGACTGCTAATTAAGATGTTAGAAAATTACAAATAATCCCGCACTAACTTTCGATGGTAATTTTTTTGAGATAGTATAGTTGCGGAGATAGTTTTAATAAAAAATATAATACACTTTCAGATATAGTTCAGGATATGAAATATATCGAAAGTTAGTGCGGGATGAATTACAAGAAAACAACACTCAAAAATGGCTTACGCATTATTACCGCGCCGATGACCGGCACCCAGACAGCCACCGTGATTGTGATGACGGGGGTGGGTTCCCGCTATGAAACAGAGGCCGAGGCCGGACTGTCACATTTCATCGAGCACATGATGTTCAAAGGGACGGAGAAACGCCCTACGACGTTGGTGATTGCCGAGGAGTTGGACGCTATTGGCGGAGAATTTAATGCGTTCACTTCCAAGGACGCCACGGCCTACTATGCCAAGGTAGATGCCCAGCACATTGAAACGGCGATGGACGTGCTGGTGGATATGTATCTGCATTCCAAATTTGAAGAGGCGGAAATCAAAAAAGAAAAAGGCGCCATTATCCAGGAATTAAAGATGTATCAGGATATGCCTGCCAGAAGAATCGGGGATGTGTTTGAAAGTTTGCTCTATCAGAATAATCACTTGGGCAGAGAGATTGTGGGGTATAAAAAAACGGTGGAAAACTTCAAGCGCCAGGACTTTGTGGATTATATGGAAAAGTTTTATGTGGCGAATAATACGGTGATTTGCGTGGCCGGAAAATTCCAAGAGAAAACTATTTTGAAGAAATTGGAGGGCTATTTTTCCCAGATGAAAAAAGGGAAAAAGCGCGAGATGGAAAAAATAGTCGAGACCCAAAAAGCGCCGGCGGTGAGAATCGAATATAAGAAAACTGATCAAACGCATTTGGCTTTGGGCAATCGCGCCTATAGAGCTGATCATAAAAACAGATTTGCCCTCTCCTTGCTGTCGATTATCCTCGGGGGTAATATGAGCAGCCGGCTTTTCATCGAGGTGCGCGAGCGCAGGGGATTGGCCTATCGAATTAAGTCCAATACGGAAACCTATGATGATTGCGGCTATTTTGTGACCCAAGCGGGAGTGGATCATGGGAAATTGGAAATGGCGGTAGGCGTGATTTTGGAAGAATACCGGAAAATAGCCACGCAGAGAATTGAGGAAAAGGAATTGCAAAAAGCCAAGGATTTTTTGAAGGGTTCGGCGGTGATGCATTTGGAGTCGTCAGACGAGGTGGCGATGTTTTTCATTGAACAAACATTGGGCAAGAAAAAGATTCTGACTCTGGAGGAATTATTCGCCAAGATTGACCGAGTGACGACCAAGGATATCTTGCGCGTAGCCGGCGAAGTCTTGAAAGAAGAAACGCTCAATCTGGCCATCATCGGACCGCATAAGAATGAGGCTAAGCTAAAAGCTTTGTTGAAATACTAAAGTTTACAATGTGCCATTTTTCTTTGGCAGTGACGTACAGCGCTAATTTTTCTTAACAGAAAAAACAGAATGTCCATTTTCTTTGGCAGCAAAGAAAGTGGACGAAAAGAAACTGCCGGCGCCGGCTTGTGCTGTCTAAATTCTCAGATTGCTCACTAAAATTCCCAGGACGACAAGCTCCATAGAGGGAAGGAAATTTTTTAACGCTCTCAATCTGGAATTTAGAAACGCACTAACGCCAAGGCGCGGAATTTTTTTTCTCACACTTTAAAAAATATCCCGCACTAGTGGAATATCAAGATACAAATTGAGACTTGTGCGCGTTAAAAAATTACCTACTAACACTCTTTTTAGGCATTTTCGGGAATTTTAGCGAACAAGTTGAGAATTTGTCTTGATATGCATCCGCCGCGGCGGAGGCCTTTTTCTTTTTAGCCACTTTTCTTTTGGGAAAAGAAAAATGGCGAATTGTAAAGTTGTTTTTCTTTGTAACTTTCTTTTGTGTGCTAAAATAAGGTTAACGTTTTTACTATTGAAAAATATTCTTTTTTAAGCTAAACTCTATATATGAAGTCAGGTTTATTGTATATTGTGGCCACGCCCATCGGAAACCTGGAGGATATCACCTCCCGGGCTGTTCGGATTTTGGGAGAAGTGGACGCTGTGGTGTGTGAGGATACCCGCATCACCAAGCGACTCCTGGATCACTATGGCATTGAAACTAAGCTAGTTTCTTTCTATCAAAACCAGCGAAAAGGCGGAGCGACCAAGCCAGTGCCGAAACTGGAATTTTTGGTGCAAGAATTGGAGGGAGGGAAAAATCTGGCTCTCGTGACGGACGCCGGCACACCCGGCATTTCAGACCCCGGCAATCAACTGGTGGCCGCCGCGGTGGCTAAGCAAATTTCGGTGGTGCCCATTCCCGGAGTTTCAGCAGTGGCGACGTTGGCGAGTGTTTCGGGGATTGATATGGGGCAATTTGTTTTTTTGGGTTTCCCGCCGCACAAAAAAGGTCGTGAAACTTTTTTCAAAAAAGTGCTGGGGTTTTCTCTGCCGGTGATGTTCTATGAATCTCCTCATCGGGTGTTGAAAAATTTGGAGCTGTTGCGGACATTGGAGGAAAATATGCCTGTGGAAGGCCAATTGAAACAAATCATTCTGGGGCGGGAATTGACCAAGATGTTTGAAGAAATCGTGCGGGGAAACGTTGCGCAGGTAGAGGCATATTTCGAGGCCAACCCCGGCAAGGTGAAGGGAGAGTTTGTAATAATTGTTTATTAATATATGTTGAATGAAAATTCCGCCCGAGGCGGATCCGCCTCGGGCGGAAAATTTTATATCACCACCACATTGGCTTATGTGAATGCGGCTCCGCATATCGGTTTTGCCATGGAGAGCGTGCAGGCGGACGTGGTGGCGAGGTTTCAACGTCAAAAAGGGGCAGAGGTGACTTTTAATACGGGAGTGGATGAACATGGTGCCAAGGTCTATCAAAAGGCCCAGGAGGCAGGCATGAGTGTGCAGGCGTATTGTGACGCGAAGATGGCCACATTTCTGCATATGAAGACTATGTTGAACTTGGATTATGACAAATTCATCCGTACCACAGATGTCTATCACGAAGCGGCTGTGCAAGTCTTTTGGAAAAAATGCGCCGATAACGGGGATATCTACAAGAAAAATTACAAAATAAAATATTGCGTCGGATGTGAGCTGGAAAAGACGGAGTCGGATTTGGTAGAGGGAAAATGCCCGCTTCATCCGAATATGGAAATTGAAACTATCGAGGAGGAAAATTATTTTTTCCGTTTTTCGCGCTACCAAGAGCAATTATTGGAGCTGTATCGCCAGAATCCGCAGTTAGTGGTGCCGGAAAAGAGGATGAACGAAGTGCGGAGTTTCGTGGAAAGAGGTCTGCAGGATTTCAGCATTTCACGCTTAAAAAGTAAGATGCCTTGGGGAGTAGCCATTCCGGGCGACGCACAGCAAGTGACGTATGTGTGGTTTGACGCTCTGGTAAATTATATTTCTACTTTGGGGTGGCCGGACGCGGAGAGTGATTTTACTGCTTTCTGGCCGGGCATACAAATTTGCGGCAAAGACAATTTGCGCCAGCAGGCGGCTATGTGGCAAGCCATGCTTTTTTCCGCAGGCCTTGCTAATTCCAAACAAATTTTTATTAATGGGTTTGTGAATGTAGGCGGACAAAAAATGAGCAAGAGTTTGGGGAATGTCGTCAGTCCCAATGACCTGGTAGAAAAATTTGGCGTGGATGCCGCCCGCTATCTGCTGTTGACACTAGGGGATAGTTTTGGCGAGGACATGGATTTTACTTGGGAGCGCATCATTGAAAAATACAATGCGGATTTGGCCAATGGCTTGGGAAATTTGGTTTCTCGTATCACTAAATTGAGTGAGCAGTCCGGGCCGTTTGTGCCACAGGAAATGACTGTTAAGGAAGAATTTTCCAACCTGGTGGATAAAATGGAGTTGTCTAAAACTTTGAAATACATTTGGAATTTGGTTAGTGAAGCGAACAAGATAATTGATGAGAACAAGCCTTGGGAGTTGGTGAAGACAGATAAAAATAAATTTGAAGAGGTGATGGGCGACCTGACGGCTCGATTGCAAGAGATTGCCGAAAATCTAAGAGCCTTTATGCCCGAGACAGCTAAAAATATTTTGACTTCACTGGAAACAAAAAAAACCGATATTCTTTTTGCGCGCATACAATTGCCGGCGAAAAAGTAATAACTATGAAAAATAAAAAAACAGCCAAAGAAAAAATAATAGCCGGGATAATATTAGTATTAGCTCTTGGGATGCCAGTGGCTTTTTTGGCAGCATCGACTAATCCCAACTATGGCACTACAACTTTTTTTTCCAATCAAAAAGAAAAGCCGGTTTTGGAAAAGCCAATTTTGGGGGCGGAGGATCCTTCCAATAGCAGTGACGGCAACCATAATAAGGATAACAACAATGATGATAATCATAAGGGAATAGTAAACCCCGATGATATTTTCAATGCTATTGGAAGTACTATTGGTGCAGTGGTGGATAATTCAGTAAATGCCCTGAGTGAAACTAAAAAATCCCTGTTCGATTTTCAGAGTGAGTTTTTTGGCAGCGGTGATTCAAGCGGTGATGGCACTTTCAACCAGCAAGATCAATTTATCGTGTCTGGGCCTAAAGGAGAAAGCTTGGAATATTTAGCGACTCTTAATCAAGATGGTGCTGCGCATGCGGTGGAATTTAATTTTAACGATGCAAGTTTGAAGGCAGCCCCGAAAAAAAGTAAGTTGCTTTTTACCAATATAGAAATAGCCACGGATATGACCTCTCAATATGTGGTCATCGTTTTTATTTTCGTGATGGCTATCGGCTTGGCTGTCGGTTATTATTTTTGGAAGAAAGGGGCTACTGATAATAAAGAAGAAGATTATGATTGATACCCATGCCCATGTGGATGATAAGCAATTTGATATGGATCGCGAGGGCGTGATCCGACGGGCTCTTGAGGGTGGCGTGGAAAAAATTATCACAGTTGGGGCCGGTCTCGGCAGTAGCGAGCGTGCAGTGGCTCTGGCTAAGAAATATCCGAATATTTTCGCCGTGGTGGGTCTGCATCCGGAATATTTTATGCGGCATGGCACTTGGCAGGAAGAACATAGGAAGAAATTAGGGGAATTAGCGAATGCTGAAAAGGTGGTGGCCGTTGGAGAAATCGGCTTGGAATATCATGCGCATGACGGCCAGCCAATCAGTGAAAAACAAAAAGCATTTCAAAAAGAAGGTTTTATTTTTCAATTGGAATTGGCAAAAAAGCTAAAAAAGCCGGTAGTCATTCATTGTCGCGGGGAGCGGGCAGAGATTGGAGAAAGCTATCGTGAAAAGGGCGAGGCCTATGAAGATGTGTGGGAAATGATTCAAAAATATCCGGAGCTCAATTTTGTCTTTCACAGTTTTGGTGGCCGATTGGATTTTGCCAAGAAGATTATGGGACGAGAAAATATCTGGTTTTCCTTCAATGGTAATATTACTTATGCTAAACCAACCGCGGAAATTTTGGAGGTGATCAAAGTCATTCCGCTGGAAAAAATAATGCTGGAAACGGATTGTCCATATTTGGCTCCGGTGCCGCATCGGGGAAAGCGCAATGAACCGGCTTGGGTGACCTATGTGGGTGGAAAAATTGCGGAGATAAAGGAAATCTCTGTCAAAACAGTGGATGCGGTTACTTCAAAAAATGCCAGCAAATTCTTTAAAATTGACTGAAATTTTTACGTGGTTGACTTTTTTCCGTTTTTGAGAGAAAATTAGAAGCAATGCTAGATGCAGAAATTTAAGAGGTCTTTTGAATGGAAAAAAACAACAAGCCAAGCGAAATCTATAATTGGAGCAACGGACTGAATCTATTCGCCAGATTGAGTGGGTGGATTATTGCGCCGGTATTGCTGGCAGTTTTTGTAGGAGGACGATTGGATGCGCGATATGGCACAGCGCCTTGGCTGCTTTTCTTGCTGATGGCCATTGCCTTTGTCACTTCCATGGCCAGAATGATCATCATCTCGCTGAGAGAATTTAAAAAATTTGATTCCAAAAAAGAAGAAGAAAAATAAATTATGGCGGAAAATACAACACAAGTGAATAGCACAGCCGTGCCAAGCGGGGAGGTGTCCCATGAGGCGACTATTTTTGCGGAACCGATTTTCAATATCGGCAGCTTCACCGTCACTAATTCACTCTTGAGCGGTTGGATCACGGTGGTCATTCTGGCCACTATCTTTGTGCTAATTGGCAAGAAGGTCAGACAAGTGCCGAAGGGTTTGCAAAATATTTTTGAAATCATTTTGGAAGAGGCTTTCAATCTGGCGGACTCCGTTACAGGCAATCGCCAGAAAACGGAAAAGTTTCTACCGATTGTATTGACGTTGTTTTTGTTTATCTTGATCAATAACTGGCTCGGGCTGTTGCCGGGAATAGGAACAATAGGCTTTGTGGAAAGCCACGCCGGGCACGGTGTTTTTGTCCCACTGTTTCGCGGAGCGACGGCGGATCTCAACATGACTTTGGCGCTGTCACTTTTTGTCGTGGTGTTGTCGCATATTTCAGGCGTAATTTCGTTGGGAATTTGGGCGCATTTGAATAAATTTGTGAACATAAAAATTCTGGTAGAAACGATTAAGAAGGCTCCGAAAGATCCAATGTTGTTGATGGTGAATCCGATCAAGATTTTTGTCGGGCTGATTGAAATCATCGGCGAGCTGGCCAAAGTCGCCTCGCTTAGTCTACGGCTTTTCGGGAATATTTTTGCCGGGGAGGTGCTGTTGGCCTCGATGATGGCAATTTCGGCTTATGTGTTGCCGATCCCGTTTATGTTTATGGAGCTCATCGTTGGCACGGTTCAGGCGCTGGTGTTTGCTATTTTGACCTTGGCTTTCATGGCGATTGCGACGACAGCTGAAGAACATTAATTTAAATAATGGTTAGTGAATTGGCGAATGGGTGAGTTGTGAAAAACGACTTAAATATTCGGCAGTTAATTAATATAATTTTAATATTTTCATCACTCATATTCCCCAAAGGAGACCTGCCTGCCGGCAGGCAGGGAAAGTATGGCTGATGCAAACAGGATAAAAAAATGGGAGCAACAGATCTAACTATGTTAGCCAAAGCTTTGGCTATCGGACTGGGATCCATCGGACCTGGCATCGGAATTGGTATGATTGGAGCCAAGGCAATGGAATCCATCGGACGCAATCCGGAATCATCCAAAGTATTGTTCGTACCAATGCTTTTGATGGCAGCTTTTGCGGAAGCAGTGGCCATTTACGCACTGGTAATCGCCTTTTCTATCAAATAGTTTCAACGGACTCTCCATGCTATGGAGGGTCTTAACGAGATTATTTAAATTAAAAATTGTTGATAAAATATTATGGAAGAACTAGTAAAAACATTTCACATTGAGGCCGGTATGCTTTTAGCGCAATTGGCTAATTTCATCATCGTCTTCTTTGTGTTATATAAATTTGCTTATGGTCCGGTGTTGAAAATGTTGCAAGCGCGAACGAAAAAAATTGAGCAAGGCTTGCAGGATGCCGAAGCTTCGCACAAAAAATTAGCGGAAATTTCCGAAAAAGAGGCCGCCGTTTTAGTGGAGGCGAGAAAGCAATCTCAGGAAATTATTAAAAAGGCGGAAGTGGCGGCAGTAGTGCAAGCGCAGGAAATCATCGTTATAGCCAAGGAGCAGACACAAAAGATGTTGGACGTGGCTCAAAAACAAATCGAGCAGGAAAAGACTAAAATTTTAGCCGAGGTGAAAACGGAGGTGGCTAATTTGGTGATGCTGGCGACTGAGAAAATTATTGATGAGAAACTGGATAGCGCCAAAGACGGAGCATTAATCAATCAGGTCATCAATTAGAAAAAAGAATTTAGAATAAATGTATGAAAATAACAGCGACTCAATATGCCAAAGCCTTATATGGCTCAGTGGAAAACAAATCCTCCCAAGAGGCGGATGTGTTGGTGGAAAATTTTGCCAAGCTGCTGCAAAAAAATAATCAGCTGAAGCTGGCGGACAAAGTGATGGAAATTTTTTCAACACTCTATAATGCAGATCAGGGAATTGTGGAAGCGAGCGTGGTCAGTGCGCAAGCGTTGACCGCAGAGGCGAGAGTCGGCGTGGAAAATTTTGTGGCCAAAAAATATGGCGCCAAGGAGGTTGTTCTAACACAGAGCGTGGATGCGAAAATCAAAGGCGGGATTATTTTGCGGGTGGGAGATGAACTGATGGACGCAAGTATCTTGAAACAGTTGAGTAATTTGAAAGCCGTTTTAATAAAGTAAAATAAATTTTTAATTTAAGGATAAAAGTTTTATAAAATATTATGGAAAAAAATAACGTGGCAGGCAAGGATTATATTATCGAACAGCTGAAAAAACAAATTCAGAATTTTCAAACGACCGCCCAAACCGAAAAGATTGGTACCGTGATAGAAGTGGGTGATGGCGTGGCGAAAATTTCCGGCCTGACGGATGCGATGGCTAGTGAAATGTTGGAATTTCCGGGCGGCGTGTATGGCGTAGCGCTTAATCTAGAAGAAGGCGCGGTTGGTGCGATGATTTTGGGCGACTACACCGGCATCAAGGAGGGTGATATTGTGAAATCCACCGGACGAATTTTGTCTGTGCCAGTAGGAGAGATGATGATTGGCCGAGTGGTGAGTCCGTTGGGAGTGGCGATTGATGGCAAGGGAGAAATTGTGTCAGACACTTTCTATCCTGTAGAGAAAATTGCCCCTGGCGTGATTACTAGAAAATCAGTGAGCGTGCCAGTGCAAACGGGAATCAAGGCGATTGACGCTGTTATCCCAGTCGGACGCGGACAACGCGAGTTGATCATCGGTGATCGACAAACCGGCAAGACAGCCGTGGCGATTGACACGATTATCAACCAAAAAGGACAGGATTTGATTTGTATTTATGTGGCTATCGGACAAAAGGAATCCAAGGTCTCTCGTATTGTGGCTGAACTGGAAAAGAATGGTGCGATGGAGCACACTATTATTGTGGTGGCCGGAGCCTCTGACCCAGCGGCGCTGTCTTTCATTTCCCCGTACGCCGGTTGTGCGATGGGTGAATATTTTCTGGATAAGGGCAAAGACGTGTTAATTATTTATGATGATTTGTCCAAACACGCTTGGGCCTATCGCCAGATTTCTTTGATTCTGCGTCGACCACCGGGACGCGAAGCGTATCCCGGAGACATCTTCTATCTGCATTCCCGTCTTTTGGAGCGATCAGCTCGCCTGAACGAGGACTTTGGTGGCGGTTCGATTACGGCTTTGCCTATTATTGAAACTCAGGCCGGAGATGTGTCCGCTTACATTCCCACGAACGTGATCTCTATCACGGACGGTCAGATTTATTTGGAAACTGATTTGTTCTATAAGGGAATCCGTCCCGCCTTGAACGTGGGACTCTCCGTTTCTCGCGTGGGTTCAGCCGCGCAAACCAAGGCCATGAAAAAAGTGGCCGGAAAATTGCGCTTGGACTTGGCGCAGTTCCGAGAATTGGAAGCTTTTGCCCAGTTCGGTTCAGACTTGGATGAAAATACCCGAAGACAAATAGAAAGAGGTAGAAGAACCGTGGAAATTTTGAAGCAAGATCAATACGAGCCGATGCCGATGGCTCAGCAAGTGGCGATTTTGTATGCTCTGACCAATGGCTTTATGGATGACGTGGTGGTGGAGAAAGTGAAGGTTTGGGAAAATGATTTCCAGAAATATATGAAATCCAGTGGCAAAGCTGTTTTGGATATGATTGCAGAAAAGAAAGAGCTATCCGAAGAGGTGGTGGCGAGTTTGGAAAAAGCTATTAAAGAATTCAAGGAAGTATACCAGAATGGTAATTAATCAATAACCAAGAAGCAAACATCAAGAAATATCCAATTAACAAATCGCAATATTTAATTTTTGGTTATTGTATCTTGTGATTTGGTGATTATTTTCATAGAAAATTTATGGCATCAACTAAAGACATTCAAAGACGCATCAAGTCAGTGGGGAATACCCAGAAAATTACCCGCGCCATGGAGATGGTTTCGGCTGCCAAAATGAAGCGTGCTGTGACCAGCGTGCTGGCTATTCGGCCCTATGCCCATGCAGCGTGGAGCGTGCTGACCAATTTGTCGCGAGCTTTTGCGGAACACAAGAGCGGTCTTTTGGAGGTGCGGGAAGTGAAAAAAGTCTTGGCCATTGCCGTGACTTCCAATCGTGGATTGTGCGGTGCATTCAATTCCCAGATTGCCAAGAAAATCAAAGATGAAATTAATCATCCGGAAAAGTTGAAAATCAACCGCATCGGCAGAGAAAAAATTGATTCAAAAGAAAACAAGATTGATATTGATTTTATTACGATAGGAAAAAAAGGAGAAAGCGTCGTGCGGCGAACAGGTTGTGAGATCGTAGCTTCTTTCAATGAATTGTCCTATTTACCCAAGATTGATGATGTGCGCACGGTGGGCAAGATGGTGATTGATGATTACTTAGCCAAAAAATATGACAAGGTGGTGATTTTTTATACCGATTATGTTTCCGCCATGAGCCAACAGGCTAAAGTCCGGCAGTTGTTGCCGATAAGCAAGATTGATTTAGAAAAACAAATTGCTGAGATGGATGTGTTGGCGAAAGAGTATGGCTTGGATGAACCGAAGCAAGAATACAAAGTGGAGCCGACGCCGGAAATCGTGTTGGATTATATTTTTCCGCGCCTGATCGAAATGCAGATCTATCACGCTATTCTGGAATCCAACGCTTCCAAGGAATCCTCCCGTATGCTAGCCATGCGCAGTGCTACTGACGCGGCGGGAGAAATGAAAGACGATTTGACGTTTGTTTTCAATCAGATTAGGCAAGGAAAGATTACGCAAGAGATTGCAGAAATTTCAGCAGGAAGAGCTGCCTTAGAATCGTAGGGAAACCCAACCCCTTCTCCTCCTAGAGGAGAAGGTGCCCGAAGGGCGGATGAGGTAAGAGGGATGGGAAACCTAACCCCTTCTCCTCCCCAGGAGAAGGTGCCCGAAGGGCGGATGAGGTTAAGCGGAATAAGCCCACTCACCACGCGCCCTCACCCCAGCCCTCTACCAGAGGGAGAGGGAGCGTGAAATGAATAATTTTTTTAGGAATATAATGCACGAATTAGAAATTTTTTATTTAGGATTTATAACACTTTTATTGTCTATATTGATAATTAGTGTGTTGGCTATTCTGATAAGATATAAATTAAGAAATAACAATCTAAGTAATTGGGCGAAGAAAAACAATTTAAAATATATTAATGGGGTTACTTCGAATAACATTAGTTCAATTATTTGGGGTATTAATGAGGGTAATAGAATTTTTATTTTTAGCTATAGTGGATTGTCTAAATGTAGAAGCGTTCAGGAGGAGCAGAAAATAATAAATAGAAATTCATTTTTTGAAATAATCATTGACTTTTTAGGTTTGTTTGTTGGGGTGAATCCCATTGCAAATTATTCGGTCTATAAATTTTTTGGGTATACATTTATCAATGGAAAAATTTATAAACCAAATATTTTAACAAAGGGGATTGCTGATATTAAAATGGATGAGTTAATGAATAAAAAGGAGGAAAAATTGTATAATTGTGAAAGAATCAGTAATCTTACCGGAAATGGCACAAGTGAAGAAATTTATGTTTTTATAATAGCTAATATTTTCATGAATTATGGCATTGAATTGGAATGTGAAAGTGTGAAGAAGATTGTTGGAGACTTATTAATAAAAATAAATATTCCAGAAAATAAATTATTGGACTTATGGCATATTTCACAGGAGAATATTTCAAAGGCAATCGAGTTAGTAAAGAAAAATAATTACTCCATTGATAATGATAATGTGGTTAAGGTGCTAGATTTTTTAGTCGCGTTGATCAGGGATGAACATGAGTCATCAGTTGCATCCATTAAAAAAGAGTATTATTTAAAAAAGTAAATAAGTTAATATATAAATAGTTTAAATAAAAAATATGAGTAATATCGGTAAAATTGTACAAATCATCGGGCCGGTTGTGGATGTGGAATTTGCGGAAGGTCTGCCGCGGATTTATGATGCCTTGGAAATCACGTTGCCCTTCGACTCCGCTCAGGGTAAAACAAGCAAGCTTGTTTTAGAAACTCATCAGCACACCGGTGGCAACAAGGTGCGCGCCGTGGCCATGGGTTCAACTGACGGACTGAAACGCGGAATGGAAGTAGTGGATACCGGGATGGCTATCAGTGTGCCGGTGGGCGCCGGCGTGTTGGGACGGATGTTTAATCTTCTAGGCGAGACTATCGACGGCATCGACACGCCGATTAAATCTGAAAGGAAGGATCCGATTCACAGAGACGCCCCGAGCTTTGCCGAGCAATCTACGCAAGCGGAAATTTTGGAAACCGGTATCAAAGTTATTGACCTCATTTGCCCCTTTGTAAAAGGTGGAAAAGTCGGTTTGTTTGGAGGAGCAGGAGTAGGCAAGACCGTGGTAATCCAAGAACTGATTCGAAACATCGCTTCCGAGCATGGTGGTTATTCCATCTTTGCCGGTGTGGGAGAAAGAACGCGTGAAGGAAATGATCTTTATCACGAAATGAAAGAGTCTGGTGTGTTGGACAAAACCGCCTTGGTGTTTGGTCAGATGAACGAACCGCCGGGAGCTCGCCAACGTGTGGCATTGTCCGCTTTGACCATGGCTGAATATTTCCGCGATACGGAAGGCAAGGATGTGTTGTTTTTTGTCGATAATATTTTTCGTTTCACCCAAGCCGGTTCCGAGGTGTCTGCTCTTTTGGGACGGATTCCATCAGCGGTAGGTTATCAGCCAACTTTGGCGGAAGAAATGGGTAAATTGCAGGAGCGCATCACTTCGACTAAGAAGGGTTCCGTAACGAGCGTGCAGGCCGTGTATGTGCCGGCAGACGACTTGACTGACCCGGCGCCAGCCACGACTTTCGGACATTTGGATTCTACCGTAGTGCTTTCTCGTGGATTGTCTGAATTGGGAATTTATCCGGCAGTAGATCCATTGGATTCCAGTTCTACAATTCTTGATCCGAAAATTGTCGGTGAGGAGCACTATAACGTGGCGCGCGGAGTGCAAAAAGTTTTGCAGAGATATAAGGATTTGCAGGATATCATCGCTATCCTAGGTATGGAAGAATTGTCTGATGAAGACAAAGTGACGGTGTCACGCGCGAGAAAAGTGCAGAAATTCCTTTCCCAGCCATTTTTCGTGGCCGAGCAATTCACCGGCACACCGGGAAAATATGTGAAGTTGGCAGACACTATCAAATCTTTCAAAGCTATCTTAGCTGGTGATTATGATGAATTGCCGGAGCAAGAGTTTTATATGAAAGGGGTTATTGATGAGGTTAAGAAAGCATAATTTTAAAGTCTGAATTTAAAATTTAAAATTACGGATATATGGCACAAGATAAGATAAAATTTAAAATCATCACTCCGGAAAAAACGGTTTTTGAGGCTGAAGTGGATCAGGCGACTTTGCCGGTGACTGATGGGGAAGTGACTATTCTGCCGAAACATCGACCCTACATCGCTTCCCTAAAGCCGGGAGAAATTATGCTGAAGACGAACGGTGAAGAAATGAGCTTGGTGGTTTCGGGCGGGTTTATTGAATTTAATCAAAACAACCTGACGGTTCTGGCGGATACGGCGGAACGAGCCGAAGAGATCGATTTGAAGCGAGCCGAAGAATCCCGGGCGAGGGCAGAGGAAATAAAAAAAGAAAGGATTTCTATGGATGACACTGAATATGCTCGCGTGGCGGCCTCTATTGAAAAGGAATTGGCTCGCATAAAAGTCGGCCGCAAACATCATTCCAGAAGGGGAATGAAAATTGACTAGTTATAAATCCCTTATAGTTGAATATTAAAGCCGTGAATTATGCACAGTTCACGGTTTTTTTATTTTCCACCAGACCTATTTAGTGCTATACTGCAAATATAAAAAGTAAGCAAACAAAAAAATGGACAAGCTAAAAAAGTATGGGGGGATTGCCATTGCGGTGTTGGTTTTTCTGGTGGCGATTGTGACGGCGCTCAATATGACTAATGGACCGGCGCAACAAACCGGAATGAATCCCGGTAGTCAATTTAGTTTACCCACGGGTGGTTCGCCTAAGGGATTAGCTAGTCCAATGTCTAGCAATGGTTTTAGCGAAAGAAATCTCTCCGCTATGTCGGATAGTGTGACTTCGGAAATGACTCCTGCAGCCACCGAGCCACAAAAAAAAGAAATTAAAAATGGCAGTTTGAATTTGCGGGTGGATAAGGCAGATCGTGCGGTTGAGAAAATTTCTCAGATTGCTAAGAGTAATGGCGGGGAAGTCTTTACTTCGAATCTTTCTCAAACGGCGAAGAATGTCAAAAGTGGCAGTGTGGAGGTGCGCGTGCCGGTGGCTAATTTTGAAAAAACCTTTGGCGAACTCAAGGGTGTGGCCACCTTGGTGATTCGAGAATCAACTTCCGGGACTGACGTGACCATGGCGTATAGTGATTTGCAAACGCAACTCAAAAACAAGCAAGTCGAAGAGCAAGCCTTTCTGAATATTTTGAATCAGGCGGGAAAAATATCCGACATCTTGGAGGTGACGCGGGAAGTGGCGCGCGTGCGAGGGGAAGTCGAGAGTCTGCAAGGCCGCATCAAATTTATGGAATCGCAAACCGACATGGCCAGCATCAGCATTTCAATGATAGAAGATACTACGGTGGCTTTTACGGACAAATGGCGGCCGGCTCAAGTGGCCATGGAAACCATCAATGCGTTGTTCAAGGATATGCAAGGCTTTGTGGATTTCATGATCGTCCTATTCATTCGCGTGATCCCTATCCTATTCTTGTATGGCTTGATTATTTTTGGCGCCTATTGGGTGGTGAGGAAATTGTTTTTCAAAAATAAAGTTTAAACAGAAATT
>CAIMIV010000031.1 GCA_903841185.1 uncultured bacterium | reverse complement strand
TGCTCTTGCAAGTCCATCGAGGACTAACGCAAGAGCGTAGATACAAAGTAATTCAAGAGATATTTAGAGGATAAAATCCTTACAAAAGTTCCATTAAGCCTTATTTAATTGTAACTTTTTGTTACAATTTTTTTATTTTTGTGGTATAATCGAGAGGTAAAATTAAAACTAATTAAAACAAATAAAATGAAAATCATCAACGACTTTGATTTGCGCAAACAAGCCAAGAATTTAGGGGTCAGTATTTGGAAAACCCCCAGCTTTTTGTTTATCGTAATGGGGTTGATTAACGTGATTGCTATGACGGCCACTTTTTTCATCTCGAGGCGCTATGATGAACCGGGAATAGTAGTGATAACCGAAGCCCTGGTGGTTTCTCTGATTTTTATTATTGGCAATTTTATTATTCGGCAAGTCGAGGAGATGGCCAAGTTGAATAAATTAAAATCAGAATTTGTTTCAGTGGCTTCTCATCAATTGCGTACCCCGCTTTCCGCTATTCGCTGGGAAACCGAGCTGATGTTGACCAAATTGAACGTCGGCCTAAATGAAAAGCAGCGCAACAGCATTGCGACAATAAATATCTTAGCTGATCGTATGACCCGTCTGGTGAATGATCTTCTGGATGTCACCAGGATTGATCAGTGTAAATTAATTTTGAACAAAGAAAGTGTGAATATCCTGGATGTGGTGGATAGAGTGGTGTGTGACTTTTTTTCCTTGGCGAGCGCCAAAAATATAAAAGTAATCGTGAATAAAAAGGGAAAAATAACCGATGCTATTGCCGACAAGGAAAAGATAAAACTAGCCATTGAAAACCTCTTAAGTAATGCCATTAAATATACCCAAGCACGGGGAAAGATAGAGATCAACATCTCCAAGTCCAGAGGTTTTTTAGTCTTTAGTATTAAAGATAATGGAGTGGGGATTCCTGAAGCACAGCAATCCCAGGTTTTTAATAAATTTTTTCGCAGCAGCAATGTGGTTCGCTATCAAACTGAGGGCACAGGGTTGGGGCTCTATATCACCAAGAATATTATTGAGCAGTCGGGCGGAAAAATTTGGTTTAAATCAAAAGAGCACACCGGCACTATTTTCAATTTTTCTTTGCCGTTGTATCGCTAGAGTATGCCTATTAAATATTACCAATATTAATTTTTATTTGTATGAAAAAGAAAAAGATTTTAATTGTTGAGGATGAGGCGTCCTTGCAAAATGCGATGCAGGAGTTTTTGCTGGCGGAAGGCTTTGAAGTGGTTTTGGCTTCGGATGGAGAAATTGCGGTGCGCTTGGCGAAAAGCGAGCTGCCTGACCTTATTTTACTGGATATTATTTTGCCTAAGAAAGATGGTTTTGAAGTGCTGATGGAATTGGTGATGGACGAAAAAACGGAAGTTATCCCCAAAATCTTGCTGACTAATCTGGAAAGTATGGAGGACATAGAGAAAGCTTTCAGCTTGGGTGTCAGTACGTATTTGGTAAAATCGAATTATAAATTAGGAGAGATCGTGGTTAAAATAAAAGAGGCTCTTAAAATGAACTAAATCAATATCAATAAGGTGGATCAAAAATGAAAGTAGAAAATGAACGCTTATATAAATTCATCAAAGAGTCGGGATTGATAAAAATCTCGGATCTTGATGTTGCTTATGAGGAATCGCAAGCTAGTGGCAGATCATTAGGGGAGATTATTCTAGAAAAAAAATTAGCCGAAGAAGTCCTGCTGCGCGAATTATATGCCTATATTCTGGGCATTCCTTTTGTAGATTTGACCAAGGAAATCATCGAAGCTAATATTTTGCAAATCATCCCGGAGCCGATTGCTAGGAAATATAAAATAGTGGCTTTTAAAAAAATTGGCAAGGACTTGATGGTGGCCATGCTCAACCCGGAGGATATTCAAACCGTAGATTTCATTAAAAAGAAAACCGGCTTGAAGATTATTATTTGTTTGACTTCTGAAGATAGTATTAACGTCATTCTGAAACAATATGAAAAAAGTTTACAGGCGGAATTTGGCGATATTATAGAGAAAAATGCGACGGAAGTAGGTGAAGGGGAAGAGGAAGATTTGGAAAAGGTGGCTCAGGGACTGCCGGTCATCAGAATCGTGGATACACTCATCAAGCATGCCATTTTGCAGGGCGCCAGTGATATCCATATTGAACCGGATGAAATGGAAGTGCGGGTGCGCTATCGCATCGATGGCATTTTGCATGAAGCCATGACGCTGCCCAAGCAAGTCAAAGAGGGTATTATTGCCAGAATCAAAGTATTGTCCAATCTAAAATTGGATGAGCATCGCGTGCCCCAAGATGGTCGATTTAAAATCGAAAAAGAGGATTTAAAAATTTCTTTTCGGGTAAGTATTCTGCCGGTGTTTAATGGGGAAAAGATTGTGATGCGTCTTTTGGATGAGACGGCCAAAGGTTTGACGCTGGAAAAAATGGGATTAACGGGTGAGGCCTTGGAAATAGTGCATCGACAAATCAAAAAACCTAATGGGATGATTTTGGTGACGGGACCAACCGGTTCCGGAAAAACCACCACCCTCTACACCGTCATGGATCTGCTCAACACGCCGGAAGTCAACATCAGCACCGTGGAGGATCCGGTAGAATATCGCATGCATCGAGTGAACCAAACCCAGATTCATGCCAAGATCGGACTCACTTTTGCGGCCGGTCTGCGTTCACTTTTGCGTCAAGACCCTGATATTATTATGGTAGGGGAAATTCGAGACCAAGAAACTTTGGAGATGGCTATCCATGCAGCTCTTACCGGACATCTCGTGCTCTCCACGTTGCATACTAATAGTGCGGCGGCCACCCTGCCTCGAATCGTGGATATGGGCGCCGAGCCCTTTATGGTGGCTTCCACAGTGAACGTAATTATCGCTCAACGCTTGGTGAGAAAACTGTGTTCTGATTGTCGAAAGAGTTATCAATTGACAACTAAGGAATTAGAGTCTTTGAATAAAAGTTATGATATGCCTTCGATTTTGAAAATAGTAAAAACCAACGAGGTTTCTAAGGGATTTGTGAAAGCCAAGTCGCTGTGGACAGACGTCACTTTTTATAAAGCCGCGGGCTGTGATCAATGTGGTAATGAGGGCTATAAAGGCCGTCGGGGAATTTATGAGGTATTGGAAGTGGATAACGAAATGGAAAAGTTGATTTCTCAAAGCGCTTCCACGGAAGTGGTGGAAAAAAAAGCCAAAGAAAAAGGGATGATCACGATGGTAGAAGATGGTTTTATTAAGGCGGTGGCGGGGATGACTTCGATTGAGGAAATTTTGAGAGTAACTAAAGAATAGCATGCGAAAAGCCTGCCTACCGGCAGGCAGGCGCACTACGAATGCGCCCATGCGAATATTAAATAATAATTTAGTAGATTCGAATTTATTCGTAGGTTCGTATCGGTAATATTATGGAAGTATTTTATACAGCAAAAAGTTTTTCGGGGGAAACTAAGAGCGGTCAGTCCAGAGTAAATGACGAGCGAGACTTGGTGGAGCAACTCCGCCAAGACGGCTTTGTCTTGACCTCTTTCAAAGAGCTAAAAAGCGAGCAAGGAACGAAGGTTAACGTAAAATTTATGGATAGATTTTCTAGCATCTCAGTGAAAGAAAAAATGATGTTTGCCCGCAACTTGAGCGTGATGATTTCTTCCGGGTTGCCATTGTCCAAATCATTGCAGAATATTACCCTGCAAACAGAAAATAAAAAGTTGATTGATGTTCTGCAACATATTTGTGATGATATCCAAACCGGTACCAGTTTTGCGGACAGTTTGGTGAAATTTCCCAGTATTTTTGATGAGCTCTTTACTAATATGATTCGGGTGGGTGAAATCAGTGGAAACTTGGAAGAGGTGCTGGGAATCCTTTCCAGCCAATTAGAAAAAGATAGTGCTTTACTCAAGAAGATCAAGGGGGCGATGGTGTATCCGGCAGTCATTATGACGGCCATGGGTCTGGTGGGTGTAGTGATGATGGTATATGTCGTGCCGCAGATGACCAGTGTTTTCAAGGATTTAGGGGCGGATTTGCCGGCTTCCACTAAATTTGTTATTTCGCTGAGCAGTGCCATGAAAGAGCAATGGTATTTGTTTGTAATCGGCATTCCTTTGTTGGGTTTTTTTGCTAAATTTTCAATGACCACCACTACGGGGAAAAAAGCGCTGGGAATTTTCTTGTTGAATCTCCCAGTGGTAAAGAATATTGTCATCAAAGTGAATTGCGCCCGCTTCGCCCGAATCTATAGCTCGTTGCTCAAGAGCGGAGTCTCAGTGGTGGAATCCTTGCAAATTCTTTCACGTACTATCCCGAATTATTATTACAAAAAAGCTTTTTTGCATGCCATCGCGGATGTGCAAAAAGGCGTGAACCTCAGTAAGGTTATTTTTGAAGAAAAAAAAGTTTTCCCTATTCTTGTTCCGCAAATGATTGAAGTAGGTGAGGCCACTGGAAAAACGGAAGAGATTCTGGGAAAGTTGGCGGAATTTTATGAGGAAGATGTGGATCAATTGACGAAGAATATTTCTTCCATCATTGAGCCGGTTCTAATGTTGGTGATGGGAATCGCGGTGGGATTTTTTGCCATCGCTATCATGCAACCGATGTACGGAGTACTAGAGACTATTAAATAAAAACCATGAGACAATCAAAAGGTCGTCAATTTCATAGCGCCTTTACTTTAATAGAAGCCTTAATAGTGCTATTTATATTTTCCGTAGTGACGATGACTTTTTATTCAGTTTTTACCTTGGGAGTGAAATTTATTCTGGAATCGAAAAATAAATTAGGCGCCGTCTCGCTGGCCAATGAGCGCATGGAAATTATCCGGAATTTGAATTATGATAATGTGGGGATTGTTGGGGGAATCCCTAGTGGAACCCTGCCCGCGGAAGAAGATGTCTATGCCAGTAAAAAAACTTATCACGTAAAGACCTTTGTAAAATATGTGGATGATCCTTTTGATGGGGTGAGTCCGATTGATCTGGATTATAAGCTGGTGAAAGTGACTGTTTCTTGGTTGGGGGCTATGGGCAAAACGAGTTCCGTGGTATTAGTGACGCGGTTTGTTCCTCCGGGAGTGGAGCAAAATGTGGCTGGCGGAGGGGCGCTTTCCATCAATATTATGAATAGCAAAGGCATCGGAGTGCCACAAGCCTCTGTGCATGTGATCAATAACGCGCTTAGTCCCAAGGTGGATGTGACAGCCATGACGGACAATACCGGTAATTTAATGTTGCCGGGAGCGAAGCAATCTATTGGTACTTATTATTTGTCAGTCACTAAGGATGGTTATGAAGCTGTGGATACGATTAATCCGGCCTCGGTAACATATTCGGTCACGGACACTCCGGCCTCGGTGGTGGGGGGGATGATGAATGTGAAAAGCCTTATTCAAGATAAGCTAGCTAATTTAAAAATCACTAGTGTGGATTCTTTGGGAGCTCCTTTGCCGGGAGTGAATTTCCATTTGGAGGGTACGAGAATATTTGGTTTTGATATGTCCCAATCGCCGGCGGCTCCTGTGTATAAGATAAAAGAGGATGATACTACAGATGCAACCGGCAAAAAAGAACGGCCCAATATCAGTCCAGGGCAAATTTTTATTACTCCCTCAGGCGCCCCTCCGACTGGCTATACGCTGGTGAATAATAATTATTTTACGGATTATAATAACGTAACCAACATCTATTCCTTTATTCTATCACCGGAAGAAACTCGGGAAGTGCAATTGAAATATGTGGATAATAATGCGATTGCCCTGTTGACGACAGTGAAAAATAATGCCGATAGCAAGCTTCTGGCCAATGCTACGGTGACACTTTCCAATACTACCGGGTATAGCGAGAGTGTGGTGACGGGCAAAGATGGCACCGCTTTTTTCCCGGGAACAACTACGCCCTTGGTTGCAGGAGCTTATAATTTGAAAATAACAGCGGACAGCTTCACTGATTTTACGGAAGAGAATATCACCTTAAACAAATTGATTTTAAAGGAGGTTAAATTAACAGCTATATGATGGAGAGAATCAAAGGCAGACAAAAAAAATATTCAGGAATGGGCTTGATTGAGATGATAGTTTCCATTGCTATTTTCACCGTTTCTATAGCGGGATTTTCCTTGCTGTTTATACGGGCGTGGAAGACTAATTCCTATACCTTCGAAATGGGGCGAGCTTCTACAGCGGTTTCTCAGGGCGTGAATACCACGGTAAGCTATTTGCGCAAAGTGCGACAAGGGGATGACGGTACCTATCCCATTGTTTCCGCGCAAAGCAATGATCTGGTGGTTTTTTCGGATTATAACCGGGACGGCATCACCGAACGGGTGCATTTTTATTTGCAGAGCGGACAGTTAAAGATGGGAGCGACCGTGCCCACCACCGGCATTCCTAAGACCTATCCTGCCGGTGATCAGCAGACGAAAATATTGGCTAGTTATATTGTAAATACCGCTGCTGAGCCTATTTTCTATTATTATGATGCGAACTATCCGGCGGACAAGGTGCATAATCCTTTGGCGATACCACTGGATGTTTCCACAGTACGGCTGGTGAAGATTTTACTGAAGATTAATATCGTTCCCAACAAAGGACCGGAAAATATGGAAATGCAATCTTTCGTGGAAATTCGAAATCTTAATGATTATGATCGTATGAAATAAGTCTAATGAAATATATGGAAAAAAAAGCGCAAAAAAATGCAGAGAAAATAGATTTGTCCTTAGGGAAAAATTTCGCTAACCGTAAAGGCTCGGTTTTGGCCTATGCCTTAGTGATGACAATGGTGGTGGCGATTATCTTAACCTCTCTTTTGCAATACATCACTTCGCAACTCAAGTTCAGTATCTATCGAGAGCATAAGGAGGAAGCTTTTCAGGTGGCCGAATCCGGGATGTATTTTTATCGCTGGTATTTGGCGCATCAGGTTTCCGGCAGGACGGTGCAACAGATCAAAGATTTTTGGAATAGCGGCACGGCTTATGGCGTAACGACTCCCTATCAGGCGGAATTTACGGATCCCGAGGGAGGCGCCATCGGTAAATATAAAATTGAAGTGCAAAAGCCGGATGATGATTCGACTATTTTGATGGTGAAAGTTACGGGATGGACTTATGCGCAACCCAACACCAAACGTATTATTCAAGCGCGTTTTCGGCGTCCCTCCTGGAGTGAATATGCCGTGGCGGCTAACGACGTGATGCGTTTTGGGGCGGGCACAAATGTCTTTGGAAAAATTCATTCCAATCAGGGCATTCGTTTTGATGGTGTCGCCCATAACATCGTGAGCAGCTCAGTGATTAGTTATGATGATCCGGATCATACAGGAAATGTGGAGTTTGGCGTGCATACGCACATCAACCCGCCTCCGGCCACCGGACAAAATGACACCTTCCGCACCTTGGAGGCGCCACCCAGCAGCGTGCCAGCCAGAACGGATGTTTTTCTGGCCGGCCGGAAGTTTCCTATGCCGACCATTGATTTCAATGGGTTGGTTTCCGATTTGAATAATATGAAAACGGAGTCTCGCAAGCCCACCGGAACACTGACTAATAACTGCACCACGACCGGGTGTTATTTTGATACCACCGGTTTAGGGCGGAGTGTAATTTTGAAAACTACCGGCACTTTTGATATTTGTACCGTCAGTGCCTATGATAGTGTTTCTTATGCCATCAGTTCTTATGCGGGCATCATTACGGGAGCTACGAAAAAACCAGCGGACAATGGCAAGGCTTGCACAACAACCGCTTGTTGCATAGGAACCGCGTGTGCCTATATAAATGGAACGACGAATGGCCGGTGCGTGAGTGGTGCCAATTATGCCATTCCTAATAAGGGCGTCCTGTTTGTGGAGAACAATGTTTGGATCGAAGGCGCCATCAATAATGACCGGGTTTCTGTGGTCGCCGCCAATCTTTTGAATGGATCTAAGGCTAATATGTATGTCGGTAATGGCAATTTGCTGTATACTAATTTTGATGGCAAAGATATTATTGGTTTGGTAGCCCAGCAGAATATTAGCGTAATACTCAATAGTCTCAATACACTCACCATTGATGCCGGTATGATGGCGCAATCAGGGCGTGTGGGAAGAGATTATTACGCCGGCAATCATAAGAGTAGTATAACCATTAATGGTTCCATGGCGACTAATTTGCGCTATGGCTTTGCCTACACGGATGGCACGGGTTATGATAATCGGATTTTGAATTTCGATAACAATCTGCTGTATTATCCGCCGCCCTTTTTTCCGACCGGCACCGAATATGCTATCGATCTATGGGATGAGCTATAAAAAAATATTAACACATTAACATGCTAGCAGCGTGCGACTATTTAAAAAAACATTTTAATGTGGTAGAATGTGAATAGAATATAAAAATAAAAACATGAATTTTCTGAAGAAAAAAATAATTAACTTTGAACCCAAAATATTCGGCATGGATTTGAGCGATCTTTCGGTAAAAGTTTTTCAAATTGAAACGGAAGGCAATCATGATCAGGTGCGGGGCTATGGTTCAGTGAATATCCCGTTAGGCAATATCGAAGATGGCCGCATAATCCATAAGGAGAATGTGGTTAAAGCTATTCAAGAAGTGCTAGCTTCACCGAAAGCTAAAAAAATAAATTCCAAGAAGGTCATTTGTTCTTTGCCGGAATCGAAAGCGTTTGTGCGCATTATCAACATTCCCAAAATGAGCCAAGAGGAAGCGCGAGAGGCGGTGAAATGGGAAATGGAAGCCAATATGCCCATGGCCATTTCCGAAGTTTATTTTGATTGGCAGTTTATCAAAGGAGTGAGTGAGAACAACGCTATGCAAAGAGTATTGACCGCCGCCATTTCTAAGGAAATTGTGGATGATTTGATGGCGGTGCTGGCCATGGCGGGGCTGGAAGTATATGGTTTGGAGATTGAATCTATCGCCAGTATCCGAAGCTTGATTGATATCCAAGTGACGCAAGAAAAGACTACGCTGATTGTGGATCTTGGCGCTAATCGAACGAGTTTCATTATCGCGGAGGGTTTGGTGCCTTATTTCACTTCCAGCATCCCTTTTTCTTCGGACGGACTGGACAATGCTATTTGTAAAGCCCTAAAATTGACGCTAGCAGAAGCTACGGAGGCTAAGATGATTAATGGCATAGAAAATTCTGATAAGAAAAACCCTATCTTTAAAGCTGTCGAATCGTTACTAGAAAATTTAGTAATGGAAATCATGAAAACTATGGATTTTTATGGCGAGATGTCGGGTAACTCGCAAGAGGTAGATGAGATTATTTTATGCGGCGGCGGATCGAATATGAAAGGGTTGCCGGAATTTTTGAGCCAAAAAATTAATAAAGAAGTAGTGGTGGGTAATCCTTGGGTGAATTTGCAATTGAATGATGATTTGCCGATTATTAATAAAGATAATTCAGCGCGTTTTGTGACAGCTATCGGGCTGGCTTTACGGGGAGCAAAATATGGAGATTAAATTGAATATTATTCCAGAGGAAAGAAAAAAAGAAATTGCCTTGTCCAATCGACTGCGGATGATTTTGCAGTGGGAAGCCGGTTTTGCTATTATTTTGGTGATTTTTTTTCTGCTTATCTCCAGCATGTATTATTTATTAACCTTGAATCTGGATGCCCAGCAGAGTGCAGTGGTCAACGGCAAGGGCAAAGCAGAATTTGAAAAAGTGGCTAAGTTTAATGAGGATTTTAAAGCGGCCAACAAGCAGATTACTACTGATGAATCCATTCAAAAAGATCAACTCTATTGGTCCAATTTATTTCTTAAATTGAATGAGGCTGTGCCGGAAGGGGTGAGCGTGGCAAAAATTGCCACCAAGGATTACCAGGTGCTGTTAGCGGGCAACGCTAAGACCAGGGATGTTTTGATAGCCATGAAAGATAATTTTTCCCAAGAGGGCTGTTTCACAGATATTAATCTGCCTCTCTCTAATCTAGTTTCCAAGGACAATATTGATTTTCAAATTCAGTTTAATATAAAAGAGGAGTGTGTTAAAAATAAATGAAAGATTTTTTAGCGAAAAATAGAATAACCTTAGCGATAGTTATATATCTTGCCGGAGTAGGAGCGTTTTTCTATTTTCTGATTTTGCCTATTCAGGAAAAGATCGTTGGCAAGGCCAGTGATATTCAGCAGGAACAAATCGATCAAGACATTACCAAGAAAAAAATCCTCACTGTGCCGGTAATGGAGCAAGATTATCAAAAATATAAAGAAAATGAAGAAAATTTGAATATCGTGATCGACCAAGAGCAAGAAGTGGAATTTATCAAAGAATTGGAAAAAATAGCGGAAGAAACTAATAATAAGATCGAATTCAAGATTCAGGAGAATAAGGTAGTGGCTAAGGTAGATGATAAAACTAAAAAACCGGCCACTGATATCAAAAGCAAGTTGGTCTACGCTAATTTTTTATCTATGCAGGTGGCCTTGGAGGGGGATTATTCGGGATTGTTGAATTTCATGCATCAGGTAGAGAATCGTAAAAATTATGTCAATATCATCTCCGTCCGATCAGAAAAAATTACCCTAGACACAGGCAGCGCGACGGCTGTTAATCCCTTTGCGGTTGTGCCCGAAGCAAAAAAAGTGAAGGCTAAAGAAGTGCTGAATAGTATCTTGGATATGGCGGTTTATATTAAAAAATAAAAAACATGGAAATAAAATTAGCCATTGATTATAAAAGTTTAAATAAAAAGGTGGCACATTTTATTGTGCATAGATCCTCGCTGATTTTGTTCGGTGTGGGGCTGCTTTTTTTGGGCTACTGTGTGTTGATTTGGTATCAGGATGTGTATAGCTATGCCTGGGATGAAGTCAAGACACAAGAATATATGAATAACAAAAACGCTGGCACTAATCTCAATCGGGTAAAGTTTGAAAAGGCTTTGAAAGACGTGGAAAGAAGAGTTGAGGAATCTCAAAAAAATGTAGAAAATGTGAAAGATATTTTCCGCTTAGGACAAGGTTAATTTTTTTTGCGAAAGGAATAGAAATTTATTTTTTCTTAAGATAAGCCAGCCAATAATTTCGTTTATACGGCTGATTGTCAAAGTTGGTGTAGCCGCTTTTCTGGGTTAGTTGCAAGAGGGTGAAAAATTTTTCGTAGGTCGCGCAAAAATCTTCTCGGAGAAATACCCTCTCCACCAAATGGCTTTTGGGCATTACATAGGTGTCTTTTTCTTCACCGGGGAATTTGGCAATGAGTTTCTTGGCATTCTTGTCGCTGTTTTTGCTGAGCGCCCGCACAAACAAAAATCCTTCCGGCTTGAGCACGCGCGCGGATTCTTGCAAATACACCGCGCGCTCCTTTTCAGTTAGGGCGTTAGAGGAAGTGATGTCGAGCACAATGTCAAAAAAATTATCCGGAAAAGGATATTTCTCTCCGATGCTTTGCTCCAAATATTGCACTGCGCCTTTGTTTTCGGGGGCGTTTTTTTGGGCAAGGCGGATGGCTGTGGGGGAGATTTCCAAGCCAAAGACAGTGTTTTTGAGAGTGGCGAGATAGTTAGTGTTGCGACCGGTGCCACTCCCGAGATCAAGAATGGTGAGTCCGGTGAGTTTTTGCCCGGTGGCTTTGCGATAGAACTTCAAAAAACGCACCGTGTCAGCTTGCGGCTCATTGCCTTTAGTAATGAAGAGGGGATTTTTATATTCCTGATCCCAAGCGATTTTTTGTGGCATGTTTTTCTTTACTTAGCTTGTTATAAAAATAGTCCCGGTATTATTCGGAACTATCTTTATTTTGGTCTGCCGCGAGATGCGGCACGCATTTTTCGCGGTGCGCCCTGAGGGATTTTCGTCCTCTCCGTCTAGGGCGGATCGTAGTCCGGGGTAGCGCTGAATACTCCTGTGGTCGCATTCATCGACACTCGATCGTTTCGGCTTCGCTCAACGGCTCGCTCCTGCCCGTTCGAATCCGAAGCAAGAAGCAGTTTAAATTTTCATTTGTGCGCCCTGAGGGATTCGAACCCCCAACCTACTGGTTCGAAGCCAGGCACTCTATCCATTGAGCTAAGGGCGCATGACTTGGATATTCTTCAGATAAATTTTTTGGAAAAATCTGCAGAGGGGCGATCACAGGGAATCGGACCCTGATACTTGGTACCACAAACCAATGTTCTACCACTGAACTATGATCGCCACTCTAGAGACTTTTATGCCCCTCGATAAACTCGGGGTACCTCGACTATGATATTTGTATAAACTTGTGTTTACACTGAGCGAGTCCCAATTTGCATTGGGACGAGTCGAAGTGTGCGCCTGGCCAGACTTCGCCAAGGCTACGTCATGGCAAGCCAACACTCGCATTTTTCGTTCTGGTGCGCCTGGCAGGAATCGAACCTGCGACCAATAGCTTAGAAGGCTACTGCTCTATCCACTGAGCTACAGGCGCAGATATATGTGCAATTAATCTAATGTCAAAACCTAGTTGCTTAGAAGTCCGCCAGCTGGCGGATCTATCCACTGAGCTACAGGCGCATGAATCATGGCTGCTAGCGCAACTTTGTGCACCCACTAGGACTTGAACCTAGGACCATATCCTTAAGAGGGATCTGCTCTACCAACTGAGCTATGGGTGCTTTATTTTTATAATGCAAAACTGCCCTAAGGCAATGTAGCTATCGTAACAGGAAAAACACATTTGGTCAATAGTTGTCTAACTAGGGCTTTTTATTAGCCTTCAGATATTTATCCCATTCCGATTGAGACCAACTCTTGGGCTTTTGGGTGAGGGCAGTGGTGGCGCCTGGATGTGGATATTTACTGGGGGATTCATAAGAACTATTGAAAACATCTTCTCGAATAAGATTATCGTTTGCATCTGTCACTTTTTGCGAGAAGGTAGTTTTCATGGAACCATCCGGATTTTTCTCCAGGATGTGCGGTCCGTCTACGGTGACCTTGCGACCATCGGCGGTGCCAAAAAATCGGAAAATCAGTTCCGTGCCCACAATTTCTGTTTGGATGAGAATATGTCCCGGCGTATTGTTGATAAAACGCAAATCCGGTTTGGGAATATAGACCGTGGAGTCCATGCCCTGGGGATTATAATAGCCGACAGGATAAGCATGATTACGACGGGCGGTGATTTCCAGACCACTATAGATAGCCGCCCGAAAAGCGGTGGTGGAGACTTGGCAAATGCCCCCGCCAAATTCCGGCTCGGTTTTGTCGTTCTTGATTACCAGCTCCGGCAGATAGCCATGTTCACCGTCCACCGGACCCAGATTTTTCACGAAAGAAAATTCTTCTCCAGGATTGATCAGGGTGCCATTGAATTTATCCACTGCCACTTTAATATTGAAAATTCTGTTTTTTGGGGAACCGCGGAAATTGGAATGACCTTCTCCGATGAGAGAGGTGATACCGAGATTGTCAATAGAATCAATGGAGACGTCAGCATTTTTTTCTTTATAGGGCAAAGTGATATCTCCGGTTGGATTTTTTGCAGTGAGGTAATCTACTAAGGCGACGGTGCTGGCAGCAGTATCCAGTTCGAGTCCTTTTTGATTGAGCGTGAAAACTGAAATCTTACCGTCTTGCATATTGAGCGTGGCATTGACCGGCTCTTGATTGACTTTTTGCGCCAGTGTTCCAATATATTTTTTTACTGCCTCTGTATTAAGAAAAAAAGCGGATGATTTTTGGATATGGGATTGATCTTGGATAGTGGTGAGGAGGGTACAAAGAATGGATTTTTTCTGGGTGCAAATATCGCGGGTTTCTATTTCAGAAGAATAGCGGGGGTTGAAGCGTAGATCATTTTTTTCCGTCATCCATCCGGCCATGTCCTCCGTGGTGAGCGGATAGCTATCATTGCGCACTTTTAGGTTGATGGAGTGGGTGATTTTACCCGATTCCACCTGGATGAGTGGGGATGAATTAACATTTTCTTTGCCATAGCAAAAAGAACTGCTTAGAAGTAATAAATAAAAAAAAGTGATGATGCGTACGGTAATCTTCATGTATTTATGATAGCCTAAAATAGACACAAAATCAAATGGGGTGAAAAAAAGAAGCGTCTAATTTGTCAGCTAGAACGCTTCTTGAGAAAAGGAGCAGTTTTTTTAGAAACCACGCACTTGGATTTTCTTAGTCTTGGTGTTGTCTGCTTTCGGCAGGCGAATAGTCAGGATGCCATTTTTCATAGCGGCTTCCGCTTTTTCTGCTAGCACGTCCACCGGCAAAATCACGGAGCGAGAAAAATTTCCCCAATAGCATTCTTGATAATAGTAGTTGTCATCATTCACCACTTCTTCATTCTTTCTTTCTCCTCGAATGCTTACCATATCACTGTTGATGCTGACATCCAAATCTTCCGGCTTCACGCCAGCGATAGTGGATTTGATAACGATATCATTTTCGGTTTGGTAGACATCAATGGTGAGCTGACCTTCGCTTTCATCATTGGTGGGTGTAATAGTTTCTTCTTGTTGCATAGTTCTTCTATTTGACGAATTAATAAACATCTCTGCTTCTCCCTCATCTTCTTCATAGATCTTGGCTAGAGGCCGGCTGGGAGTTTCGAACTCCTCATCGATTTCATCGATCCGACTGGAACCGGTGAGTTTTTCCAAAAAAGAACGTTTTACTTTTATCATCTTTTTATATAGATTATTTTTATTAGTGTCTTGCTTCAATTATAGTAGAATTTTTTTTATCTTGCAAGTTTATTTGGAGCCAATAGAATCCGGTGGTAATGCCTAGTAGGTAGATGCCAATGAAGATGGCGCCCTGATTGTAGATAATTAGCAGATTATAGCCCAGATGCAGGAAGGAGGCAAATAGGAATGCCAGCAGGGCATAGGAAACGGAAAATCCTTTTTTGGCGGTGAGAAAGCCACCCAGTACTCCGGCCGTCAGCACATGAATGAGAAAGACACCGAAAAAATTCCAGGAAAAAATAGCTAGCAATGTCGGTTGCGGGAGGGCAGTCAGCTTGGAAAAAATTTCCAAAAAAGCAAAGCCGCTGCCAAACAAAAGAGCTAGGGAAATTCTGGCAGTGGTCTTTTTTGTTATAATAAAAAGTTGACGTAGGAGGATGAGTTTAAAAACTTCTTCGATAGCAATGGCGAGAATGAGCAAAGCAGTGACGGCGTCAAAATAGTTAGCGGTCAGATCAATATTAAATAATACACTCGCCAGCGTCACTAAAACAAGCTCCCCCACGAGGGCTCCGGCGGCGGCCAAGAGGCCGAAGATAAAAAACTTTAGCGCTGTCATAGAATTGTTTCTAATTTTAAGTTAGCCTTAGTTTCCATGTCTTTCCAGGTGGATAAAAGTTTTTCCGGGTGCTGTTCTTTTTGATGGCGAAAAAAGGCTGCCGTCGCGATCATGCCGGCATTGTCCAACTGAAAATCCAGAGCCGGAAAAAAGAAGTTGGTCTCTGGTAGGTCGGCCGCAATTTTTTTAGCGAGTTGCCTTTGTAACTCGGTGTTAGCGCTCACACCCCCTGCCAACAGAATAGTTTGTGGATGATGGATTTTGGCAGCGCGCATCGTTTTTTCAATCAGGATATCCAGAGCAGCTTGCTGAAATTCGTAGCAGACATGTTGGAGGAAAGTTGGGTCAGATAAGGCGGCGGTATTTTTTTTCACATAATACAGCACAGCCGTTTTCAGTCCGGAAAAAGAGAAATCAAAATCATCACGCTGAAGCATCGGGCGCGGAAATTGGACGGTATATTTTTTTTCCACTGGATTTGCTTGAGAGGCGAGAGTGGAAACAATTGGTCCACCGGGATAGCCCAATCCGAGCATGCGAGCCACCTTATCAAAAGCTTCCCCTACAGCGTCATCTTGCGTTTGGCCGATGATTTCGTAATGGAGATGTTCTGACATTAAAACGAGTTGAGTGTGGCCGCCGGAAACAACCAGGCACAAGATGGGGAACTGAATGTCTTGAATATTTTTATGGATGAAATTGCTATAAATATGGCCTTCAATATGATGGATGCCCAACAGGGGCTTGCGCCACACATAAGAGAGGGTCTTGGCTGCCGTGGTGCCAATGAGCAGCGCTGGGATGAGCCCGGGACCATGCGTCACTGCCAGAAGATCAATTTCCGCTAGCGTGGCCTTGGCTGTGGCGAGGCATTCTTCGATAACCGGAAAAATGTTTTTCAGATGTTCTCTGGCAGCCAGGTTGGGCACCACGCCCCCCCAAGCGCTGTGCAGGGCTATTTGCGAGGAAATGATATTAGACAAAGGCTTGATAGAGCCTTCTTTTTCATTAATTTCGATGATTGAAGCAGCCGTTTCATCGCAGGATGTTTCAATACCCAATATTTTCATAATTTTTTTTGTTTGCGCAGGAATCAACAGTTGAAAGAGTTTTTTCATAAAACACTTCTCTGGGAAAATATGCGCCTTGACTTAGAATAAGATAAGGTATAGGATTCTATGTTATATTGTAAGTGATTCTGAACCTTTCGACAAATTGAAATATTATCCTTAATAGCAGGTATTAGATGATGACAATAATTAGTGAAAATAAGTTGTCCCAAAACAAGGAGACTCTAGGTGAAGATGTTTCCCTTTGGTCAGATAATGACTTGGTTTTCAAAGTGCAATCCGGAGAAACTGATTTATTTGGCATCATCATTGAAAGATATCAGGGAAAGTTGTTTGCCTATCTCTACCGCTTAGTCGGCAACAGGGAGGAAGCGCAAGATTTGTTGCAGAATGTTTTTATCAAAGCTTTTCGCAACATGAGGAGTTATGATGTGGAGAGAAAATTTTCTTCTTGGATTTATCGCATCGCACATAATGAAGCCATCAATCATTTGAAACGCAAATCCTTACGCCGTTTCATTTCCTGGGAGGATATTGTCAGTACTCGAGATAAGTTGCGCACCAGTGAAACAGAGGATGGGGCAGACAAAGCCTGGATGAGAAAAGAGGTGATCACCGAAGTGGATGAGGTCATTAATCGCTTGCCCATCAAATATCGCCAAGTATTGCTACTACGCTATTATTCCGAAAAATCCTATGAAGAGATTAGTGAAATTTTGCAAAAACCCATCAACACTGTAGGTACGCTCATCAACCGGGCTAAAAAGAAAATGGCTCGTGAGGTGGACAAGAATAGAAGAAAATTCAATTTGGAAGAAAAAAGAAATTTAAATTAAGTAAAATATAAGTAACAACATATGTCGGTAAAAGAACAGGTAATGCAAAAAATTAAGCAGGAAAATATTGAAATGCGGCCGGCCTATTTTTTTTGGCTTAAAAAAATTGGCCTGCAGAGTCTCTTGGCTTTTTTTATTGTCCTAGGGGCATTGTTGGGAAGCGGCATCTTGTATCTTATCAAAAGGATGCAGTTGCTGGGGGGATTGTCTTTTGGTTGGACGGGTCTAGAGAGGTTTTTAGTGTCCTTGCCGTATGATTATATCGCTTTATTTATTATTACTATAGCATTAGCGAATGTTATCATCCGCCAATTTGATATGTCTTATGATATAAGTATGAACACTCGGATGTCAGTGCTGTTGCTGTTGGTGATGACCTTGCTGCTTAGCGCATTTTTTCTGATCAATGGTATCGGGGATATGCTGAAAGTTTGGGATAAAAATAAAGTACTGGAAGGTAGTGTCGGAGCGCAAGCGCGAGGAAATCAAATGATTGATTTTCAGGTAAAAGAAGACTAGGACTAAATAGAACTTTTTTGCAATAAAAAGAGGTCGACTTTGTAGTATAGAGTGAGCAGTAATAGCAACTAGGTTTCAGTGCATCTGTCGTGGATGTCTGGAACTTAGGTAGTCGAAACTGCTCTGAAAAAGCAAAAACCACTGCAAGTGGTCTTTGCTTTTTTAAGGGGACTTGATTTATTTTGAGTTTGTGCTATTATTCCTACTGTTATCCAAAAGATATGCCGCCATCGTCTAGCCCGGTCAGGACGCCAGGTTTTTCCGCCCTAGGCGGATCCGCCTCAGGCGGACATCCTGGAAATCAGGGGTGGGTGGGTTTTAAAATTTTTATAACCGATGTATAATTTATATATCTTGAAAAGTTTAAAGGATCTTGGTTATTATATTGGAATTACCGAAAATTTAGAGAAGAGACTCAAGGAACATAACCAGGGTAAAACAAAATCCATAAAAAGTAGAATTCCATTTAGCATAGTTTATTCTGAAAACTACGAGACAAAAATAGAGGCAAGGAGGAGAGAAATTCAGTTGAAGAAGAATTATAAAATCAGAAAAGAATTGTTATTAAAACTAGATTTTAATATAAAGTAGAAACATGCCGCCATCGTCTAGCCCGGTCAGGACGCCAGGTTTTCATCCTGGAAATCAGGGGTTCGAATCCCCTTGGCGGTACAAAATTCAGAAACTTCCCTTTTGGGAAGTTTTTGTTTTTTTGTCGGCAAGGGGATTCGAACGGGCAGAAATGAGACAAGTCGCCGCGATGCAGTCGAATGTCGATGAATGCGAGCGAGCGAGCATTCAGCGCTGCCCAGGACTACGAGTCGCCGCGACGAGGACGAAAATCCCCTTGGCGGTACAAAATGTAAATTTTAATTAAAAGTATGCTATAATTGATACATCGGTATAAAAATAGAGCGTAACGTATTACTTGGTTTTTTAATTTATAATTTAAAATTATGGAAATTGGAGGATTTACATTTGGGAGGACTAAAAAAGAGGCACAGTTTTGTAAACATGGAGAAGATCCTAGGGTGTGTGAAAAATGCAGATTGACATTTGATGAAGCGGCAGAAGAGGCTGCAACCCTAAAGTCATTCAAGGTGCTTGAGCAGGCTTTTGGAAATCAAGGCGTCTCCTATGACAAGGTTGAAAGAAAAATGGAACAAGAAATGGGCAAGATAGCTGAAAAGAATGTAATAGGTGTGCAAGAAACCATGAATATGGGTAATTTAAAGGAGGCCGGTGAATTTATAGGAGCTATTGAAAATCAGATGCTTCTTCTACAAAAACATCTTGATAAAGTTCAGGCTAATCCTATTAAAACCATTTCAGAATATAAACATATGTCGGAAGAAGAGCTTTCCCAGTCAGGCTTAATGTGGAGACCTAGAAAAAATAATGAACAGGATGCTGTGGACTGGGCTGCAGAAAGAAAGAATAAAGCATAAAATCTCCTATCGGATGCTTTCTTAGTAAGATTTATTCTGTTGACTCTGGAATAATCTGATTCCGAGTATTTCGACCTTGGCGGTACAAAATAAAAATCCTCTGTAAAGAGGATTTTTTGATTTGTGCCAAGGGGATTCGAACAGGCCACGTCGCTCGCGAGCGACGTGGCGGGCAGGTGCGAGGTGTAGTAATCGGGGCTTTAGGGTTTAAATATGGGGTTTTTCTGGAATTATTGACACAACCACTTTTTCCATGTATAATGTATTGGTGCCTTGATTGCTCTGGCATCCTAAAAAATGGGTGATTGAGGAAAATATTTCATCTTTTTAAAATATTTTCTTTATTTTAGGACGCTTGTATCTAGTGTCGCTATGTGGGTGAAATGCGACGCTGGAAAGCAAATCCTTGGTTACGGAAAACGAGTTATAATAAAATAATATATCCTGGCGAATGCCAAAAGGTCCTTTTTGTTGCGGTACATTTTTTAAGACACTGGGTGTCTGATAAGACATGATGATGAAAGACACCTAGTGTCCAGCGTTTAAAAAATTAAAAATAAAAATATGTCAAAATGTGAAATGGTGAGAAAATATAGGAATATGATTACTTTTCAAGCACAATGCTTCAATGAGAAAAATTGGGAGGACTATGATATGGCAGAAGATGTCATCCGAAAACTCGAAAAAGACATTACGAAAGGAGAATGCAGTAATTGATATGTTTTCAGGGAGAGAATGTAAGCAAAATAAAAAAAATCCCCTGGCCAAGGATTTTTTTATTTTCTATTGACGCCCAAAAAAAAGAGGAGTATTTTGAATAAGTGAGCAATAGACCTATCACGCAATGAGTTTATTTTTAAAAAAAGAATAAAGTGAAACGTTTTTTTAAGACTTTGGTTTAGGATCTGCAACAAAATAACTCATACATTTCGCACTCATCTTCATATCATCTTTGCTTAAAAAATTCTTCAAGGTATCCAGATATCTTTCAGATTTTTTTAAACAAATTTGACACGAATCTGAGCACGAACTGCACAATTTATTTTATTACAGAGCCTAAGCCGAAGTTTTTGTGTTTTTAGGAACACTTTTGAGAAAAATAGATTTTTTTGTAAAAAAATTAAATAAATAGTTAAAAAACGTATGAATTTAAACAAAATAAAATTGGAAACGTATTTTAAAAAAGATTTTAAGGCAGACTTGATTGCGGGAATTGTGGTTGGCTTGGTAGCGTTGCCGTTGGCCATTGCCTTTGCTATTGCCTCCGGCGTGAGTGCGCAACAGGGTCTATATTCTGCGATTATTGCTGGTGGAATCATTGCTATTTTTTCCGGTTCAAATTATCAAGTTTCCGGACCGACAGGCGCCTTCATCGTAGTTCTTCTTGGCATCGTGAATAAATTTGGCGTAGATGGATTGATGATGACTGGGTTTATGGCGGGCGTTATTTTGATTTTAATGGGGGCATTTAAGTTTGGATCAATTATTAAATTTATTCCCTATCCTGTGACAGTTGGTTTTACTTCAGGAATTGCAGTTATTATATTTGCCGGGCAGATAAAAAATTTCCTAGGCTTGGATTTTGCTGGAGGAAGACCGCTTGATTTTGTGGAAACAGTCAAAATGATTTTTGAAAGTTTTTCACGCGGGATAAATACCCCCGCTACTATTGTTGGATTTACAACCTTGGCGGTATTTTTCCTTTGGAAAAAAATTAATAAAAAATTTCCACCAGCGCCGATTGCTCTTGTTGGGGGAATAGTTGCTAGTCTATTTTTTATGGGAAAATTACCAATCGTTGGAGATATTCCAGCAGGGCTGCCATCTTTTCATATGCTTGATTTTAATTTTGCTAATATGAAACTTTTGTTGCCAGCAGCTTTTACGGTGGCAATGTTGGGAGCAATTGAATCATTACTCTCTGCGGTTGTGGCTGATGGCATGACAGGGACAAAACATAATTCTAATAAGGAGTTAATTGCGCAGGGAATTGGCAATATTGTCGTGCCATTTTTTGGCGGGATTCCCGCAACGGGGGCAATTGCGAGAACGGCGACAAATATTAAAAATGGCGGCAGGACAAGAATGGCGGCTATTATTCACGCTGTTGTACTGCTGTTGATAATTTTAGTTTTTGCTGGATACGCTAAATTTATTCCCCTGTCTGCCTTAGCAGCGATTTTGTTGACAGTGGCATATAATATGAGCGAGATGGATCACTTCAAAAAGCTTTTAAAAGCTCCGCGTCGAGATGTTATCGTTTTATTGATTACCTTTGCCTTAACTGTATTTGCTGATTTGACTGTTGCGGTCGGAATTGGAGTCGTTATGGCAGCCCTGTTATTTATTAAACGTGTGAGTGATATTCAAGTTGTCAGTAGTCTGGAGGATAATATTAAAGTGGGTAGTGAGGGAAGCAAACGGCTACATGAAAGCCTTGCTGCATTCCCGCAAATTTCATTGTATGAAATCAATGGCCCAATGTTTTTCGGAGCAGCGAGTGTGATGCAAGAGCGCATGGGATATGAGCAAGAGGGGGTTTTGATTATTCGTATGAAACATGTCGGAGCGATTGATGCCACGGCGACGCGCGCGCTGGAGATTCTAATTGATGAAGTGCATGCAGTGGGTGGAAAAGTTATTCTCGCCACTGTGCAGAAATATGTGCTGCTAAATCTAAAGAAAACCGGAATAGTTAAGCTTTTAGGCGGGGAGGAATATATTGCCAAAAACAGTACGGAGGCGATTAAAATGGCAAAAAAAATAATTGCGAAAAAATAAAGCATTTTTAGTATTGGAAATGTGATGGACAGGTTTTCGCATGTAGCGAGATTTTATTGTGAAGCTATGGAAGTCATAGTGGGTATGTTCATGGGTAGTATATAGCCCGGATTAATGGGCTGTTGTGCTTGGATTTTTAGCAGAATTGTATCTGCTATTGACGTCTAAAAAAAAGAGGAGTATTCTGATTTGGTGAGTATTTTTTAAAAGATAATAAATTTTAATTTTCTAAGACTTTGGTAAAGCCGAAGTTTTTGTGTTTTTATGAGTAAACAAATAGAAAAGTATTTTCCATTTCTGGGATGGAAGAAGTTGATCACCAAAGGTAATATAAACAAAGATCTGATTGCTGGATTGGTAGGGGCGATCATTGTTTTGCCGCAAGGCGTGGCTTTTGCGACTATTGCCGGCATGCCTCCGGAATATGGATTATATGCTGCCATTGTGCCAGCGATTATAGCGGCGCTGTGGGGATCATCCTGGCATCTGATTTCCGGACCGACGACCGCTATTTCCCTGGTGATTTTTTCTATTGTGAGTCCCATGGCTCAAGTGGGCAGTCCGGAGTATATTAAATATGTTTTGACTATTACTTTTTTAGTAGGAATCATCCAATTGTTTATGGGTTGGATGAAAACCGGCAAGTTGTTGAATTTCATTTCGCACACGGTGGTCATCGGTTTTACCGCCGGGGCCTCCATCTTGATTGCCGCTAACCAGATCAAGAATTTTTTTGGCATCAAGGTGGCTCAGGGCAGTTCCTTCTATGAAACTATGCATATTTTCTTTTCCGAAATTGATCAAATTAATAAATTTGTCTTTGCCGTGGCCATTACCACGTTATTGATTGGCATTTTGATTAAAAAAAGATGGCCAAAATTCCCCTATATGATTCCGGCCATGCTGGTCGGCAGTTTGTTGGGATATTTTCTGAACCAAAAATATGGCGTTGACGTGACTGGCATAAAGACTGTTGGTGCTCTACCGCGTGTCCTGCCGCCGTTTTCCACGCCTAGCTTTGATCTAGTCACTATCAAGAAACTAGCTTCACCTGCTTTAGCCATCACGATGCTGGCGCTGACAGAAGCCGTGGCTATTTCCAAAGCCGTAGCTTTGCGCTCGGGACAAAAAATTAATGGCAATCAGGAAGTGATTGGGCAGGGAATGTCTAATTTGATCGGCAGCTTTTTTTCCGCCTATCCCGCTAGTGGTTCCTTTAACCGCACCGGCTTGAATTTTGAGTCCGGTGGAAGAACTCCTTTAGCTGCTATTTTTGGCGCTGTTTTTTTGAGTATTATCATTTTGTTTGTAGCGCCTCTGGCTGCTTTTCTGCCAACAGCCGTGATGGCCGCCGTTTTGTTTCTGGTGGCTTGGGGCTTGATTGATTTTCATCACATCAAAAGCATTATCAAGGCGAGTCGAAGCGAGACCATTCTTTTGGCAGTGACGCTTCTTTCCACCTTGTTTATTGAATTGGAGTTTGCTATTTTTGTCGGGGTATTTTTGTCGGTCATTATGTATCTGCGCTACGCTTCCAATCCTATGGTGACTTGTTGTGTACCGGATGATACTCATCCTAAAAGAAAATTTACTTGCTCTAAAAACAAAACCATTTGTCCGCAACTAGCTGTCTTGAAAATTGAAGGATCAGTATTTTTTGGTTCGGTGGATAATTTGGAGCAGCGCTTTGAGAAATTGGAAGAAAGAAATCCGGGACAAAAAAATATACTCCTTTTGTTTACCGGAGTGAGCTTGATTGATTTAGTGGGCATAGAGTTCTTAATGAATGTCATTAAGAAAAAAAGAAAGCTCGGTGGCGATGTGTTTATTAGCAATATAAACAGTTTCGTGGAAAGAAAAATGAAAAAAGCTGGCTTTATGGAGATTATCGGAGAGGACCATCTTTTTGAATCTAAGGCAGATGCGCTTAAATATATCGTACCAAGATTAGACAATGCTAAATGCCAGGATTGCAAGGCGAAAATTTTTCATGAATGTAGTGGCAAATAATAACATCTTGTTTGACTTTTCGTCTATAAAATTATACTCTAAGTAATAAATCTGTTGCATAATAACTCGCTACTGCAATTTCCACATTTTGGTCAAATTTTCCAAAAATTTTCTTGGCTTAGCTACGGCTAAACCGCAAAAATTGTTTGAAAAATTATACCTCAAAATCTGAAAATTTCGTTACGCAACTTATTATGCAACAGGTTTATGAAATTCAAACTATGTATAATTTTCCTAATCCTAAAACCACCGACCCCAAAGAGCGCCGAGCACAGCGCTTTTTTGAGGTTATCCCGGGAGCCATGACTTGGTCCACTTTTGTCTTGATGATTGGTGTTTCCTCTTTTTTTCCAATGGTGGCCGCTATTGCTATTATCGTCTTTGATATCTTTTTTATTCTGAAAATAATCTTTATCACTTACTATTCCTTGAAGGCGCATTTCACCATGCGGGAGAATAAAAAAGTCAACTGGTGGGATAGATGCCAAAATGTGGTGCATCCGGTGGAATACGTCGCTAGTTTGAAATTACATATCCAAACTTTGAAAGAATCCTTGCGAGAGATAGCTCTATTTAATATTCGAGAGCGCCAATTGGTTCGATCTAAAATAAAACAAGAAAAAGAATTTTTACAAGAAATAAAAAAGCTGGTGCCGATTAAGGATGAAATCTGGGATTGGCGGAGTATTGTGCATGTCGTTTTCCTGCCCACGGCTAACGAGCCGGCGGAAATTATTGAGCCCGCCATTCAATCATTGATGGATGCTAATTTTCCCAAGAGTCAGATGATTGTTGTTTTGGGCACGGAAGAGCGGGAAGATCCGGAAACGCGCCTGCCGAAAGTAGAATATTTACAAAAAAAGTTTCAAGGAGTGTTTCGCGATTTTATTGTCACTACGCATGAGGTGGCAGAGGGCGAAATGAAATGCAAGGCTTCTAATGCGACCTATGCTGCGAAAAAGTTGATGATCTATTTGGATGAACGCCAGATTGATTATAAAAAAGTGATTTTTTCGAATTTTGATTGTGACAGCGTGGCGCATCCGGAATATTTTGCGGCTCTCACCTATGGCTATATTACCACGCCCAAGCGTTTGCAACGCGCCTATCAGCCCATCCCGGTCTATCACAACACTTTGTGGGACACTAATGCGGTGGTGCGGATGATTGTGACCGGGTCATCTTTTTGGCATCTCTATCAAAGCACCCGGCGCGAAATGGTGACTTTTTCTTCGCATTCTGAGCCATTTGATACCTTGGTGAAAGTAGGTTTTTGGTCGGTGAATATCATCAGTGAAGATTCCAATATTTATTGGAAATGCCTGTCGATGTATGATGGTGACTATGAAGTCTATCCTATCCATTTGCCCATTTCGCTGGACGCAGTGCTGGCAGAAACCTATTGGAAAACTATCAAGAATCAGTATAAGCAAAATCGCCGCTGGGCCTATGGGATTGAAAATTTCCCCATCACTATGCGAGCTATTTGGCCGAATAAAAAAATTGCCCTGGGCACCAAGTTGCGCATCTCTTTTGAAATGCTGGAAGGGCATTATACTTGGGCCACCACGGCTTTTGTTTTGGCTTTGATGGGTTGGTTGCCATTGGCTTTGGGGGGGGAAATTTTTCGCAGCAGTGTGCTAGCCCACAATCTGCCTTTGATGACGCAAATGTTGATGCAAATTTCTTTATTAGGGATGTTTGTGACTGTCCCCTTATCACTGCTATCCCTGCCGCCGAAACCGGAGAAATATCATTGGACGCGCTATCTCAATATGCTTTTTCAATATATTTTGTTTCCCATTGTGGCTATCTTTTCCGCCCTACCGGCCATTGATTCCCAAACGCGTATCATGACCAAGAATTATTTCGGTGATTTCTGGGTGACGGAAAAAATCCGCAAAAAGTAGTAAACATGCTAACAGGTTAATATGACCTGAATTATTCCAAATGAACTTTTTCTTGAAATTTTTGCAGGGCATCTTGTAGTAAGGGATGCTTTTTTAATTGAGGATCAGCATCGAGGATGGTTTGCGCCTCAGCGCGGGCGAACTTGATGAGTTTCAAATTGCTCAGGTGTTCCATGGCAATGTCGGGTAGTCCGGATTGGGCCAGGCCAAAAAATTGTCCGGGACCACGCAATTCCAAATCTTTTTGCGAAATTTCAAAACCATCATTAGTTTCTTCCAGTGCTCGCAATCTGTCGGTGGCTTTCTCAGTGTTGGAGTTGGTGAACAGAAAACAATAGGACTGATGTTCTCCACGTCCCACGCGACCACGGAATTGATGCAGTTGGGACAAACCAAAACGGTCGGCATCCTCAATGATGATCACCGAAGCGTTGGGAATATCAATGCCCACTTCCACCACCGAAGTCGCCACCAGGATGGCGGTTTTCTTGTCCTTGAAATCTTGCATGACACTTTCTTTTTCCTTGGCCTTCAGTTTGCCATGCAGTAGTCCCAGTTGCAAATGAGGAAAGACTTCTTCTGCCAGCCGTTGGTGTTCCGAGGTAGCGGCTTTGACTTCTGCCAGCGCTTCGGAATCTTCTACGAGTGGCAGGATGATGAAGACTTGGCGGCCGCGGTCTATTTCCGCTTGAATAAATTGATAGGTTTCTTGGCGGAGGCCGGGAGGAATGATACGCGTGAGGATAGCCTTTCTGTTCCTGGGCATTTCATCTAGGATAGAAATTTCCAAACTGCCGAACAGGGCGATGGAAAGAGTGCGTGGAATGGGGGTGGCAGTCATAGTCAGAAGGTGGGGGATGGTTTGGGCCAGGCCGTCTTTAGCAGACATCGTTTCCTGTTGCAAATAGGCGCGTTGTTGGACGCCAAAGCGATGTTGCTCATCAATAATAATCAACGCAAGATTTTTGAACTGCACATCTTTTTGAATAATTGCATGTGTACCAATAATCAGTTGCACAGTGCCTAATTTTATTTTGTCTAATAATTCGCTGCGAGATAATTGCTTTGTTTTTTCTGAAGACAATTTCGAATTTCGAATTTTTAATTTTGAATCAATTTTTAAATTAGAATTTTGAAAATTATTAATCAATTTGTACGAGCTAGTTAAGAGGGTAATATTGAAATTATAATTTGTAAAAATTTTGCAAAAACTTTCAAAATGCTGTTTCGCCAGAACTTCAGTCGGTGCGAGCAGGGCAATTTGGAAACCGCTTTGCATCGTTTGCAAACAGGCGATAGCCGCCACGACAGTTTTTCCGGATCCGACGTCGCCATTGAGCAGGCGATTCATCGGCATAGGTTTTTCCAAATCTTTGAGAATTTCAAAAGAAGCTTTGCGTTGCGCGCCAGTTAATTGGAAAGGCAGATTTTTGACAAAGTCTTGGATTAGTTTTTCATTGAAAGTAATTTGCAAAGAATTATTATTTTCCCATTGCGTTTTCAATTGCAAAGTTTTCAGCTGCACCAAAAACATTTCTTGGAAAGCGAATCTTTTTTGTGCCCGTAATAATTTTTCACGAGACTCAGGAAAATGGATTTGGGTCAGCGCCGTATAGATATCATAGAGATGTAGGCGCATGCGAATGTCATAGGGGACAGGGTCGGGCAGTTGTTGAGCAATTTCTAACAGGGCTTTAATTTGCCAACGCAGCCACTTGGAGGTGATGCCGCGCGTTTCGCTATAGACCGGCACCAGGCAGCCCGTGTTAGTGGCTTCTCTCCCGGCTCTCTCCCAGGCTGGAGCGGACATCGTCAGTTCCTTACCTTTCAGGGTTATTTTCCCGCTGAGGCGCACTACGGTGCCTTCCGGCAGGGCTTCCAGCACGTAGGGCTGATTGAACCACACGGCTTTCAAAGGCAAGTGATTCTCATCCTCAATGGTGATTTCCGCAATAGTCATTTTGCGGCGGAAGAGGCGGGCCAGCTTCTTTTTGGTGACCGTGCCTTCCACGGTAACTGTTTGATTGAGGTGGGTTGGCGAGATGGGGGCGGTTTGCGAAAAGTCGTCATAGCGGAAAGGGAAGCGCAGCAAAAGATCCTCCACGCTATGCAGATCTATCTTTTCCAAAACACCGGCATATTTGGGGGTGATTTTGGGGATGTTTTTCAGTTGGGTTCGCAGGGTTATCATAAGGTAAGTATAATATTTTTGAGGAAAAAGGGGAAATGTATTTGTATAATGAAAAAATCCTACCTGAGGTAGGATTTTTTCTAATAGAGGAAGCGAGAGGATTCCCTGCCTGCCGGCAGGCAGGGAATCTCTGGT
>CAIMIV010000030.1 GCA_903841185.1 uncultured bacterium | reverse complement strand
TCCAAGAAGCTGCTGATAAATATTTTTATCTCCGGCAACTTGCTGCGCAACTCAACAAACTGCACTCTCTGCGACTCCGGAATATCATCCACATTTACCTTGGCCAATTTTTCCTCCGTGTCACTCACTAAAGTCAAAATTTCACCTAAATTTTTATCCGTGCTTTTCAAAATATCCAAAAAAGAAACAGAATTATTATCCTTATTTAATGGATTTTTCACCGTATCCATGGTTTGCATAATTTCTCCCGCCAAAATTCCCATGCGCGAAACATTTTTTCCTGCTTGCGCCATATTGTCTCCGGAAGACAATTTGCTCAAAAATGGAATATAGCGCGAAGAGGGCACGATGATGCCCGCCAAATCATTAATCTCGTGCGAAATGGCGGAAAATTTGTCTTGCGCTTCACCAAATTCAAAAGCCGATTTCTGAAAATCCTGACTCATCATCCCGTCCTTGGCCAGCGCCAAATTAACATAGGCGTCTTTGCCGGTACCCAAAATGGCATCGCGCAACTTCAAGCCTTTATTAAAAAACCCAACGCTGATTACCAGTAAAAAAACACCTAATGCTACGCCCGAAAAAGAAAAAGTGGATTTTTTGAAATTTAACCAAGAAAACACAGTAAAAAAAGATTGTCCAAAATTCTTTTCCCTAGCTTCAATTTTTTTAATTATTTTTTCGTATAAGTGGTTTCCCGCGGAGAGTTCTAGCGTCTCCCCAACTCGTGCTAATTTAACCGGAGAAAAAACCGCATTTTTTGGCACCAGTACAGATTCTTTGTTAGAAAAAATGTTTTTTGCATCCACGACTTCTTGCTGCACCATGTGTTCTCGGTCAAAATCAAAAGCATTGCCAAATTGATAGGTTTCCGTTGGTTGCACCGATTCTTTCGACAAAAAAACTGATTCCTCCGCAATCATTGGCTCCTGAACTACTGCATTTTTTTTCTCCCACGCGCTAGAATCAGCATATTGAATAATGGGCACATCTTCCGCATTAAAAACCTGGCCAAATTGATAGATCCGAGCTTGTTGGATTTCTACAGGTATTTCCTGGGGAGCTTCAATAACATTTGTGCTCGGCAAGCTAGCTCGTCTCGCTCCGTCCATCATACCGCTGCCAAATGTCTCTCGTTTCGGAATAGTCCTTTCAATCTCCGATCTAACCGGCTGCATTTTTGCCAAAACTAAACTACCCGATCTGTCCATTCGTCGGACATCGTGCATTTGCGGTATAATTCTTTTCCTAATTTGGTTTGGCATTTATTTTTGCGTTTTAATTTAGCGTTGATATTTGGTAGCCGACTCTAGATAAACTTGCCATGTCTCGCGCGCCATTTTTTTCCAACTATATTTTTTAATTTGCTCATAACCCTTTTTGATAAAAGTTTGTCTCAAATCAGCCTCCGTCATTATTTTTTTCATCGCCTGCGCAATCGAAGTCACATCTTTTCCGTCAAAAAAATAAGCACTCTCTCCCAATATTTCCCGCATACAAGGATGATCGGAAGAAATCACCGGCACCCCTTTGGACATTGCTTCCAGTGGCGGCAGACCGAAGCCTTCATACAGCGAGGGGAAGACATTGGCCAGAGAATTGTGAAACAGCACGTCCAATTCATAATCTGAAATATCGGAAAGGAAGAGAATATTTTTGATTTTTTCGCTGTGCACCAAATGCCTCAGCCTTTCATAAAAATAATCATTCTTTCCCACCAACAACAATTGCAAATCCTTTTTTTCCTGCCCCACCAGTGCAAAAGACCGCACCAGCCTGTCCAGATTTTTGTGCGGATAAGCATTACCGACATAAATCAGGTACGGTTTTATTATACCATATTTTTGCAGAATTTGACCACCCCCGCCTGAGCTCAACATACAAAAATCTTCACTGGCTTCATAAGTCACTCTGATCTTATTTTCCAGAGCCTGTCCATAGTTATCCAGGATATCTTTTTTGGTAAACTGCGAGATAGCAATGATGGCAGCAGCTCTCCAAATGGCCAAGCGGATAACCAGTTTATACATTAAAAATTTCAGGCGATAGAAAATAGGATGCAAGGTGCTATTTTTGACGGTCGGAAAATGAATCAGCGTCAAATCATGAATGGTGACAATAAATTTCTTACCATACCCAATCGGCACATTGAAATGCGGGAAATGAACCAAATCCAAGCGGTGGCGATAGAGCAGGAACGGGAAAAGCAATTGCTCGGAAAAAGTATACCATTGATAATCTGCCAACACTTTTCTAAACCTAGGGTTAGTCGGTTGGTATTCATGGAAATTATCTTTTTTGAGAAATATATAATATTCCACCTCCTCTTGATCTGAGATTTTTTCCAAGTTTTCAATTAGTTTTTGAGTATAACGACCCAAGCCTTTTTGCTTGATGCCAAAAAAACGAGCATCAATTCCAATTCTCATATTTTTATTTTATTACGTAATAGGTCTGTTAATCATTTTTAAAAACTCTCCGGCGGCTTTTGACCAAGTAAATTTTTTAGCCTGCGCCAAACCCTTAGTCACTAAATCATTCCTTAGGTCACTTTTTTTCAAAATTTCTTGCATGGCTTGGAAAATTTCGTCCGGCTTGTCGGCATCAATCATCATTGCGCCGGCACCCACCACTTCCGGCAAGGAAGAATTATTGGAAGTGATGGTCGGCACGCCACAGGCCATCGCCTCCAGCGGCGGAAAACCGAAGCCTTCAAAGAGCGAGGGATAGACAAACAGTGCAGCCAGATTGAGTACATACTCCTTGTCCCCTTCTTTAATGAATTTGGTAAAAATAATATTTTTCTTATATTTAGAAGCTTTGGCCTCGCTGAAGATTTCTTCTCCCAGCCACCCCTCCGATCCGGCAATCACTAATTTATATTTTTGCAGCTCCTCATCCCCCTGCTTGGACGCTTTTTTTTGCAATTTATTATAGGCCCGGATAATGGCCACGATATTTTTTCTGGGTTCAATAGTTCCAAGGTAGAGGATAAATTTATACGGCAAGCTATATTTTTCCTTCACGCGCACCAGATTGCCATCATTGCGATCCAAAACTGTGAATTTTTCCGACAGCCCGTTGGAAATCACGCGAATCTTTTCTTTTCGCACGCCAAACAATTCCACAATATCCGCGGCGGTGGATTGCGAGATAGCAATGATTCGATTCGCTCTTTGGCACAATCCTTTGGGATTGATGAAAAAATGCCACGCCCGTCTTTTCCAAGAAAATGTTTCCGCATACCGTTCGAAAGACAAATCATGCACCGTGAGCAACACTTTGGTTTCTGGCGAGAAGCTGGCAAAATTGATATTAGGCATGAAAAACATGTCTACGCCGCCCAGCATGCGGTCAATTTTCGGCCAATGCAAATACCAAAAGCATAGATTCAACAACTTATTGGGATAGTTAAAAGTGTGCAACGTCACATGGGGATATTTTTTTATCCAAGAAAAATCCACATGGCGGTTTTTAAACGCATTAAAAAAAAGAATATAATCGTTTCTTTGATCCATCTGAAAAAGGCTATCCAAAAAACCCAGAGCATATTCCTCCACTCCCGTTCTTCGACCATCCGCAAAACAGCGTACATCAACTCCGATTCTTGCCATGATTATTCTTCGTTACTTTTTTAGATAGTGGCGCAACATAACTAGCCAAAACCCGATAAACATTCCGAACAGCAGCGGAAAAACCAGCAGCGTCCAAATAGTGCCTGCATTTTTCACAATCACCGGCGCCTGGGCAATGATGCGAAACCAAGTGCTTTCGTTTTGATTTTCATTCAGCACAGCCACATTTTTTTCAATCACTTCCGCCACCGCCTCTGAGATTTTTCTAGCAGAAGATTCATCCGATGCCGAGAAAGAAACAGCCACAATTTGGGAAGAAAGTTTCTCGGAATTCAAGGCTTTGGCTAGTTGTTTCAAATTGAGCTGCCCAACATCGATGCCCGCCTTCGTATAGATATCAGTGACTATGCGGGGATTTTTTAGCCATTCCACAATCGTTTCGGCAAATTTTTCATCGGCCTGCAAGCGATAGAAATCATCATAACGATAGTCGGTGGTTTGCTGGGATCCGCTTCGAGTGACATTGAGCGCCATAGAAACATCATAGGACACTGGTCGCAAACCGAAATAAGCCACGCTCATCAGCACCGCCAGCACAGTCACCAAAAAAAGTGTCCGGATGTCTTTTTGGATAATCTGTAAATATTCTCTTAGTTCCATAAAATTAGCTTAATCATTATCCACTCCTCTACACCCATATTATCACTATTCCCCAGATTAATCAACGCACATTTAATGTTTTTTAACTAACTACATAAAAAAAACCCGCTTCTGTCGCATGGACAAAAGCGGGGCCGTATCCTAGGCGGATACTTAGTTCGTAGGCGTCAGTTCCCATCGACGCATTGGCACTATGCCGGATACCGAGCAGCTATCTGGAGCTGGAATGCCCAGGTTTAATATTCCGTGATTGAGCGCCAGCTGGAACACCATAGAACGCTTGGAAAACTTGCTTACGTAGACCTGGTCATCACAAATGCCCGGCTCAAAGCGAGTTGCTACCGCCAATATCTGAGTCAGTTCCACTACCCGAGCGATGGAATACTGCTGGTCAATTGCCAGAAGCTCCTTTCGACGCTCCTCGTGAGGCAAGACGGAAGGAACAGACATCCGGTTGCACAGATGGTAACCCGTCCTGGGTCTTCCCTTCCCGTCCGCTTGAGACAACAGATACTGTTTCCACGCTTCGCCAAGTGCTATGCGCATCCTAGGTAGCATACCAAGGACCCGTACAATGTCCCAGCTGAATAAAAACATCAGCCACCAGTCGGCAGTTCCCCTCGCGTTTTCCCGTGCACACTGCCGAAGCGTTTCTTCCAAGTAGAGAACGCGATAACCCTGAGCCACGTCATGAATTCCCCAGGCATTATGCGCCATCCGAGCGCTAATAGCCCTTTCTTTACCCAAAATGCCCCGTGCCTGACGATAATCAAGCTCTTGCGAAGCACTCTTCTCCAAGACTACCCTGCCTACATTGCGTTGACCTTCTCCCATCACTCCGTTCTCCTCTTCTCTTCTTTCTTGATTTAGCCGCCATTGGCAGCCGCTTAAGGTACTAACCCGTCACCACTGTGACACAATAAATGGCTTGTGTCAATGGTCGTTTGACTTTTTTCTTCAGATGTGCTACAATACACAATTACCCTATAGACGGTATTTTTACAATGAAATATCCTATATCAGAATAAAAAAAATGGACTTACATCCAAAGGAGAAAAAATCATGCCGGTAACCATTGCGGAATTACTGCTTAACACTATTTTTCTATTGGTTTCAAATGATCTTTACACACATGGTAAAGGCATATCCAAAGCCCTCTACGCCATCGCCGCCATCCTAAGTGCAATGCACGTCATCGAATCATTGTACGAATTGTATGGCAAATTTTCCTAATGCATTATCATATGCATTTTCTGCCAATTTGGACCGCTTCATCTCTTGGAGCGGTTTTTTTATTGCCACTATCTAAGTTCTTTTTTGAACGCGGCGTATTCGATGTCGATATAGGTTTTGATTTTTTCTTTGAATATTTTTTTATCAAACTTCCGGGCTTGCTCCCGGTTATATTGCGGATCACATTTCAATTGATCCAGCTTAGCGATGGCCTGGGTCATATCTGTCACTGTTTGATGATCAAAAAAAACTCCGGTTTTTCCTTCCTCTACATGCTCCACCACGTCCCCTCCCCGGAAAGCCACAATCGGTTTGCCGGAAGCCAAGGCCTCCATAGCCACAATCCCGAAATCTTCTTCTTGGGGAAAAATAAACGCGCGACACTGGGCATAATATTTAGGCAAATCCTCTTCACTCACTCGCCCCAAAAATTCTATATTAGCGCTCGCCATTTTTTTCAATCTTTGCATTTCCGGTCCGCGCCCGATAATTTTCAACTTCAAGCCTAATTTATTGAATGTTTCAATAGTAATGTCATGTCGCTTGTAAACCACCAACCTCCCCACCATCAAAAAGGAGCCATCGTTTTCACTGCTGGCATAAAAAGCGTCAAAATTAACCGGTGGATGAATAACCGTGCTGTCCCGTTTATAATATTTCTTGATGCGCTTGGCCACAAAATTGGAATTAGCAATGATGCAATCCGGTCGTTCGGCACTGATGCGATCCCAGATACGGATATAGTTCATGGCAAAAGGCACCAACTTTTTGATGAGGCTGGGAAAATCAAAATCACTGGTATATTTCTGACAATCATCCCAAGCATAGCGCATCGGCGTATGCATATAACACAGATGTAATGTTTCCGGACCGGTCACAATCCCCTTGGCATAACTGGAAGAATCCGACAACACCACGTCATAAGCTGAAAAATCAAACTGCTCAATCGCCATCGGCATCAGTTGCGGAAACAGACGGTGCTTTTCTTTGGAAAAAGGGATGCGCTGAATGAAAGAAGTGCGGATTTTTCTGTCCGCAAAAAAACCGTGCATAGCTTTTTTGTTATACACCAAGGTATGAATAGTGGCTTGCGGAAAAAGTTCCGTAAAACATTCCAGCACTCTTTCCGCTCCACCATATTGAACGAGATAATCATGCACCAAAGCTATTCGCATAGGGAAATTTTTGCTTTATACTAAATTATTCCCTAGACAACTGCCTCCTCCGACTCATCAGTCCACCCAGTACAACATCCATCATTGCAGCTATCCCATGACTCATCATAGTTGTCATAATCCTCTTCTTCGTCGTCCCATTGCTTGTCAAAATCAAAGTCAAAATGTTCCAGATAATGCGCCGGGATATTCTTGTAGCGCTTGGTGGTAACCATTTTTTTGGCTTCCGCTATCCAAGCCTCTTCATAGGCAATCTCGTCTTCCACCGCTTGCAAATCACTCTCTTCCATCATCACAAAATCCTGCATCCAGTTATATTGCCAAGCCTCTTGTTTGCTCTTGTTTTTAGCCAGCACTTTTTCATGTACTTTTTTCTCCAAAGCCAATTTTTCCAAGCGCATTTTTATGGCGTCCTCCCGCACAAACAAATTGTCCAAATTTTGCTCACGCATCATGATCAAAGCGCACAGCATAAATTCCTCATCCTCTTTTTCGTTGGCCGGATTATAATATAAGAACTCACATTCCTCCAGCGCCATCTCGGCATAGTCGCGCTTAGCGTCATCTTTTTCAGTTTTGATATATTTTTCAATTTTCGCCATCGCCTCCTTTGTCCCGGCGTGAGCTAATTTTTGCAACTCACTCGGAGTCAGTTCTTTCTTCAACACGACACTTTTAACAATTTTCTTAGCCATAATTTTAACTTAATTTGATTAACATTATTAATTATACCAGTGAGTTGAGTAGATACAAAGCCTCCCTCCACTCTGTGTGTATTTTTTCACATTATTCCCTTCTTGGCAAGTCTTATCTAATGACCGAGCTCGTCAAATTATCAGTTTTAAAATTAATTTGAAACTGCTTCAAAAATTCATAATATTCTTTGGCCGGCGACAGTGTCCATCGCGAAAATTCATCATCCTTATTTATTTTAAAATATGTTTGTAATAATTCACTAGCACTCATTTTTTCAGCTTTATTCTTCAATTCAAACTCCCAACCCTTGCGCTTTCTCGACCTATCCAAGAAATACCGCACATAACTTGCCATTCTTTCATCAAATTCACCGCTATCCAATCTTTTTTTAGTCAAAATACCAAAATCGTAATTTGGATTAAGCTCTAGTGCTATTTTTAAGCATTCATTTCCTTGCACCACCTCGCCGAAAGTAAAAAAACAAATAGCCAGGTTAGTATAGATTCGATAAATTTCACGGTAAGTAGTATGTTCCTTTTTCATTTTTTCAAATCCTTTTTCGAATGCATCTATTGCTAGATCATAGTCCATTAATTGCATCGCACTAGTGGCTTTTTCCATCATTTTCCAACTTTTGTATCCGCCAAATTGAGTGATTCGACTATCAAAATGCGTAGGCCTGTCCGGATCCTCCCCCCGGATGTCTTTGGGTGATTTTCCCTTGAGCGCAAAATGCTCCGTATTATTAGCCAGATGGATGATTTCTGCCATCAAATCTTCAAAGTGTTTTCCCTGGCCTTCATTCATTAAACCATACAGCATCGGACTGATTGCATACACGGCATGCGTTTTTTTGAAATCAAGGTTATTTATCCAGCTCTTTATCCTCTCCGCATTTACCATCATATCAATATCACAACTTCTAAGTAATTGATCGATTCGCTCCATAATCTCATCCACATCATCTGTCAGTGATTCTTCATAGGCCGCCTCTTTTTCATCTATATTCAACATTGTCCTATTATACCAGATCAGCGCATCTTTGGGAGTCATTTTTTTCGCTGGATCCAGAAGTGCTTTTTTAATAGCCTTGTCAATTGACATTCCCAGAGAAAAAGAATTGGAACCAACCAATTCCCAATGATCGCCGATGCGTCCGATGCGGCCAAAAAACAAATCTCTATTTTTCAGCTCGAAGGTTGCACTATGCTCCCGGACAAAATATTTTTCACCCGTATGCAACACTAGCACATCCATCCCCTCCCCCCGATAAACCTTTTGCGCTTCCAATAAACCATAAATATTGTCTCTCAAATCATGATATTCCTGCATTTCATAGAGTGGCTTGTTATAGGGGTTGCGCTCATAGAAATCGTCTATCAATGACTTGCCATTAGTCAGGCGAAAATCATATACCAGCCATTCATTAAAATAGGGAGCAGCTACTTCATCCACCGTCGCCAGCTGTTGCCCGCCAGGCACATCAAAGAATTCATGCATAGCACGCTCCATTTCATGTTTAAATTTAGGCTGACCCAAATAATAATCCAATAATTTTACAATAAGTCCTTTTTGCATAATATTAATCTATTATTATCGCTTATTTAACAACTATGGATTAGTTTTTCCGAAGGTTGAGCCTTCGGAGCTACTAATACTTCCATACTCCCTAAATTTCCCGCCTATCACAAAAAAATTGATACGTTTTGACATTCTGGTATTCTGCAGAATGTCGGAGTGTTAGATGGGTATGTTTACTTTTATTTTTTCTTAGATTTTTTGATATTCTTTTCAAATGCTTTGAAACCTTTTTTCATGACTACGGCGATTATAAATCCAGCCAAAGCAAAGATCCAGATGCTGGGGGTGAAAAATCCTCCGAAAAAAGCTTTAAAATTCACTAATGGGTCTCCATACATGGGTTTATTTTTAAATTTATATAAGTAATCAATTACGCAATTAAACCAAATCTCTCAAATCTTTATCCTGCGAAACTTTGAAATCAACTCCAATCGCCGCAAAATGTTTTGCTCCGCACAAAATTTTCTGCTGCTCCGATGGTCGCAGATTACCCAATTCCATTCCAAATTTTGTTTCTCGCACTAAATACAATTTTTCTCCTTCATCGGTTTTCATTACAATCGCCCAATCAGGATTATATGTCCCCAGTGGCGTATCAACTACAAATTTTGGAGGTAATTTTACAAACATTTTAACATTCGGATTCAGTTCCAAGCTTTTGGCAAATTCAGCTTCCCCGTCGCTATCGAAAACCACTCTTTCATACGCCGATTTTTCACTTGGGATGCTTTTGCTTTCGTAGCTTTCCAAATTTTCAAACAAACTTATTTCCCAGACATCATCTATCGGTGAATATTTCAAACCTTCATTGATCAGCAAGTCATTTAACGAATTTTTTATAATCACAATAACACTGCGCAAATATTCTTCCGGATTTTCAAACACAAACTCAAGGTTTTCGGCTTTGGATAATATTTCAAAGGCAGTTTTTTTAGTGATGCCAATTTCCTTCACGACTTTATTAATAACATTGCCAATTTTAATATCCTTTTTTAATCTCTCACCGACAGAAGTCGTTTCATAGACAGTCTTGAGCTTTCCACCATCCGCAAAATCAATCATCACTTTTTCCACATTGATAACTAACCTCTGAATGCCTAGCTCGTTTATTCTTGCGACTGCTTTCTCAATAAGACTTTCTTTTTTGAGTTCAATATTAAATTTTGTCCTTCTTTGTATTTTTTTCCACAAATTATCAAAATCCTCCGGTAACCTATTTTTTTCATATCTAAACCTAATTGTCATTTTCTCCCGACCATTTGTCGCCTGTGGAACTTCCTTATATCCAGCGTCCGTATAGTCTTGTTGCAATCCACCCACAAATTCCTTATAGCTTTCATTTGGAATAACTGTCAGGACATTGATTTTCGAATCAAAAATACGGTCTCCATTGATATCAACTGCCAAGCGCATACCCCGTCCAATTTCCTGCCGCTTTTTCATGCCGGAAGTCGTTTCATTGAGAGTGCAAATTTGAAAAACATTGGGATTATCCCAACCTTCTTTCAAGGCTGAATGAGAAAAAATGAAACAAGTCGGCTCGGAAAAAGAAAGTAGCTTTTCTTTGTTTTTCATAATCAAATCATAAATTTCCTTGTCGGCTTGCGTTTTCCCAGTCGTATTTTTATAGACAATTTGCCCCTTGGTCTTGGTATTGGCAAAATATCCATTATGAACCTTTTCCACTTCCGTGTTTTTGAAAAATTCCGAACCGCCTTTGAACCGTTCAAATTCTTCCACAAAAATTTTTCTAATTATACCTTGATCACTCACATAATTCTCTACTCTATCAATAAAAAAAAGCGACAGAACCTTGATTTGGTCGCCAAGCTTTTCCTGTTTGCTCAGATGCGCCTTGATTGTTTCTCGTATCTGCGTTCTAAAAATAGCTTCCTTATTTTCATTAGCATCCTCTTCGACTTTGAAAATCTTTCCGTTTGACAATTCAATTTTTCCAGTCCTGGCATCAATTTCATTTATAAAAATATCGGTGTATTTTTCATTATTAGCCTTTCTTCGTAAATCCATTCCGGCATTCAAAATCACATCCTTCACAACAAATTCTCCGTTGGCATTTTTAACTTCCAAACCAACCTTCACTTTCAACGGCTGGGTTTTCATAATTTCCTTCACCTTGAAAACAAAATCCTCCACTCCGCTATCATCCACGCCAAACACTTCTATTTTTTTAACCAAGCCTCGTTTATACGCATCCACTGGAGTCAGTCGATACATCAAATTTTTCTTGTCTTTGTGCGTGGCGCTATAGCGGAGCTTGCAAAGCGGTCGCAAGTCGGCAATCGCAGATTTGGAAAGTTCCGATTCCATATTTTGTGGCTCATCCATAATCACAATCGGTTGAGTTTGGGCAACCAGCTCCAGCGGACTCTCTCCATTGAACCTGTCCGGAGTTTGTCGCATAATGTTATTGTCAGAATTGAAGGATTGGATCGTCATGATCATCACCTGCAAATCATTGCTTTGGGAAAATTCGCGCACCTTGGAAAGTTTTTTTGAATCATAGCCAAAATAGTATTTATAACCAATGCCGTAAATGTCCTTGAAGTGTTGCCCAGTCTGTTCCAACGTTTTCAAAACTCCTTCACGAATGGCCACGCTGGGCACAAGAATGATAAATTTTTTCAATCCATATTTCTGATTGAGCTCAAAAATTGTTCGCAAATAGACATAGGTTTTTCCTGTTCCGGTTTCCATTTCGATTGAAAAATCCATGCCAGATTTCAGCCTTGAGTAACTCGATCCACCGCCAATCATAGTAGTTCCGATTGCGTCAATACCGATACCTCCATGGACTGAAATTTCAGATAACTCCAAATTATTCGATTTCTGAATCGCGTGCACATTTTGAATAATTCTTTGTGGCTCAATTTCCAATGAATTTTTGACCACCTTCACGTTTTCAAAAAGTGCTTGGCCATTTTTTTCCATCACCACTTCATGTCCGAAAATATTTTTTCCAATATCAAAAATACCCACAATTGAATCAATCGCTTCCAGTTGATAGTCTAAGTTTTTTGAGAATTTAAATTTCATTACCAATTTCTTTCAATATAAGGTTGCTTATTTGGATAACTCAAAACTCTTTTCACGTCTTCACCTGAAAAATTCCTGCTCAAAACATTTACCGATTCAATGCCATCCAAGTATGCAGAAAAACCAGACAATTCGCCATGACTCTCTGAGCAACCTTGCAAAAAATCTTTCTTATGTCCATCCCTACTTGTTTTAGGAAACAAATCATACGGCGCAACTATTTTACTATCTCGCTCGCCACTAATTTTTCTATATCTAATCTCCAGCATCAATTGATTCTGTATTGCGTGGATTATTTTTTGCTCCAAATCATTATTAAACATATTATTTTTATTAAAATCTCACGTCTTAAAAAATTATTTTGAAAGCTTAGCGATGCGTTTCAATTTCAGTCCACAAGTAGAAGTTGTTATGGTTTGGATTTTATCAATATAATTCTTAATTCCTGTAAGTGTTTTTTGTGGTGAATACATAAAACCATAATTATCAAAGGCATTTCTCACAAAAGCTATTTTATTAGTTATGAATTCATCGCGATTATCTTCTGTAATCGCATATGCTTCATTGAAGATTTCGGCTATTTGCTGCTGCGAAACGCGTGCTCTCTCTTCTGTTGTTATCCAGAAAAAATCATTGTTGCGTTTTCCAAAATCTTCAATTGATTCACAATAATCATAAAAAGATCCCATGAGCTTCAATTCATCTTGATCAAGATCACTCACAAATAAATGAGAGTATATTTTCCAACTTTTTGTCGGCAAAACAGAGGGGATATCAGCAGTTTCCTCAGTGGCTATTTTTTCTTTTATTTGAGCAATCCTCTCTTCAGCTGTCCTTATTTCTACAAGTAGGACTCTCGCCGCTTGCGTTTTAGTATCATTTTTTTGCTGAAAATATATTCCTATCGCAACAGTTCCTGTTAACAAGGTTGCTAAGCCAGCAAAAAAATTCGAATTAAACAGTTCCATCATACATTTAAAGTATTTTTAAAAAATTATATCACTTTAACAATTAAATTCCGCATAATATTGACCTTTATTGTGTCATCCAAGGCGCTGTCAAGGCAGACAAAAATATCATTTTCACCAAGCCCTAGCTTTTCCACCTGTTCTTTGGAAATTTTTTCAGCAAAGGAAGCGGTCATTTTCTTATCTGCGTCTTTCACGCTCCAAATTTGCAAATCATCATTTTTTTCTTGCTGCACCCCCGCATTGAGGTCAAATCCTTCCTTGACCAAAATTTCATAGACCACCGACTTTTCTTCAAATCCATCGACAAGCGGCTTTTCCAAAAACAATTTCATCTGCGCTTTCAGTTTTTCCGCATCATCCTGTTCGGTCAATTCATTCCACTGACGGTAGTTGGATTTTTCCAAAGAAAAAGCTTTGAATCCAATGTCACCTTCTTTGTCCGCCATAGCTTTAGCGACGGCGGATCCTGCGCGCCGAATTCTCTCGCGTGAAATCTGTGCAATGTTTTCATATCCCGCCTTGCGTACTTCAGAATCTTCAGCTGTTTCCTCGGGAATCTGCACGCAAATCCACTTTCGATTACCTCCATCTTCCGCATTCAAATCCATCACCGCATGGGCGGTTGTTCCTGAGCCAGCAAAAAAATCCAATATTATATCTTTTTCACTTGTAGAAATATCAATCAGGTGTCTAAGAAGTAATGTTGGCTTAGGATTTGAAAAAATATGAGTTTTAAATAATTCAAATATTTCATTACTTCCATCACTAGTGGTACCAAAATCATAAATCAGACTTCGTGGCTTTTTACCCTCTGGCATCCTTTGTTTAAATTGAACTGACCAGGCATCGCTTACTTTCATAATACGAATCTCCCCTTCCTCAAGATCGCTCTTAAAACGTTTTTCCGACCTCAGCCAACTAATGGGATTTCCATGATCATCTTTTTCTAAAACTGTTCCATCTGGACAAATAACTGGATAATACTGTTTTCCTGTTTTACGATGAAATGTGTCCCAAAAAAATTTACCTTTTTCATCTTCATTTTTATACCTTTGAATATACTCTTCTGAATAGGCATGGAAAAGCTTCTCCAGAATATCTGTTGATTTTGCATACATCAAAATATATTCATGTTCTATTGCAATAAATCTTGCATCATTTCCACCACCTTTTTTATTTTTCCAGATTAATTGACCAACAAAATTCTCCTCCCCAAAAATCTCATCCATAATCAACCGCAAATTGGCCACTTCGTTGTCATCAATAGACACAAAGATAACACCATCATCCTTCAAAAGATTGCGCGCCAAAAACAAGCGTGGATACATCATCGTCAACCAATCAGAGTGGTAGCGCCCATTGGATTCCAAGTTGGTGGTCAGCTTAATGCCGTTTTCACTTTGCCCCGATCTTTCATAATAATCAGAAATATTTTCTTTGAAATTATCTTTATAAATAAAATCCTTGCCGGTGTTATACGGAGGATCAATGTAGATCATTTTAATTTGCTCGCGATATTTCTTTTGCAATAATTTCAAAACCTCTAAGTTGTCGCCTTCAATAAACAAATTTTGCGTTTCATTGAAATTCTTGCTTTCCTTTTCTTGTGGCGTCAGTGTTCCAGTGGCCGGAGTGCGAATCAACTTGAACGCATTGCTCTTCCCCGCCCAATTCAAACCATATTTTTCCTCCCCCGCTAAAATTTCTTCATCCGTAAAAAACTTCTTGAGTGCATCAAAATCTACTTGGCCATCTTTCACGAAATTAGGAAAAACCTTCCGCAATTTTTCTAAATTATCGTTTTGTAAATTTTGCGAAGTTTTAGTTATTTTTTCTGCCATATTATTTCTTCCAGTCCTCAATAATTAACTTACTCCCCACTTTTTTGACCACCACTCTCTGCTTCTCCCGCCAACCCAATTCTCGAATCATCTCAATCGGCAAAGTGAGGCCGATAGATTTCCCTCCAGGTTTGGTCAACTTACGAATGTTTGTGTCCTCTTGTTTTCTAACTGGCATGGTTCGATTGCACTCACCATAAATATTTTTTAGATAAATAATTAGGTAAGTAATCAATTACGTAATTCAATTATAGACCCTTCCCCCATTTTTGGCTAATTTATCCATTTTTCACCCCAAAACAAACCGCCTCAAGCAATTTTCAATTTCCAATGACCAATTTTCAGTGAATTTTAAAATTATCAATTTTTAAACAAAAAAACATATTTAAAGTTTAGCCCTAAAGTCTGAATATGCGGCTTTCAAATTCAAAGTTGCGTCAATTTTCATTTTCTAGAATATTTCTTTAATTTTTTCAGTTGGATAGTAATAAACATATTTTCCTTGCTTTTTAAAAGTTAGAAATCCCTTTTTTGCCAAATCTTTCAAATCCTTACTAGCTGTCACTTTGGTAACTTGATTTACATTCATATGCGCAGTCAAGGTTGTTCGCTCATTTTGATCGCCATGCAGATATTGCAACAATTGAATCTGTCTCATGTTCAAATTGTATTTTTTTTCACATTTGCTTTTCATTTGCACATTACCCCTTGATTGCTCTATCAAATATTCGTTAAACTCTTGCAAAGCCACTTTTATTTTTTTAATATTATAATCGATAAAATATGTCATATCATTATCGTCCTGCTCACTATATACATATGCCATACTATATTGAATCGGTGATTTTTTAATCACTTTCGAAATGGGAAGATATGCAAAGGCCCAATACCCTCTTTTCATCAGATACCAATAAAACAACATCCTTGCCAATCGGCCGTTACCATCAGTAAATGGGTGCAGATAGCCCATCCAAAAATGAAGCATAATCGCTTTTATGATTGGATGAATGAACATGCCCGTATTCAGGTCATCATTTGCAAACTTGATTAATTTTTGAAGTTCTTTTTTTACGATATCAATACCTGGCGCTTCATGATAAACAGCACCCGTAGATTTATCCGTGACGCAAATGGGCTCACCAGCCTTTCGTAGCCTTGGCTTCTCACCCTCCGAATCCAATGTGTCTTTAGTTATCAGTCCATGGAGCTCCAAAAGCAAATCCATAGTCATTTCTCGATCTTTATACTCCTCCTCAATAGCCTTCATTGAATGATAACTATTCAAGATCATCTGCTCCGATTGATTGACTGGTGCCCTTCCTTCCCGGAGCATTTTCTTTGCCGCCTGCCTGCTCGTGGCAGCACCCTCTAACTGTGAGGATGCGATTGCTTCTTCCATAATTCCACGAGTAATTAGCTTTTGCTTGTTAGCCCTATCAACACTACCTTTTTCCACAAATAGTTCTCCTCCTGTATTCATATCCAAGTTATGGAAAAATTCTTCAAAATAATCCAATCTGGACCACGTAAAAAAGCGCCCTTTCTTATCTTCAATAGCCGCAATCGGTATGCTATTTTGACGACGCACCAATTTAATCATTGACCATAGCATTTCTTTTGATATATCTTGCGGTGATGGTTCCTTATATCGAATATTATCCCAATATAAATATTCCGACTTGGAAAATTTAGTTACAAATTCGCGAACATCATCCCTCTTTAAATCAATAAGAATGTCATAAAGATCATTCCTATTAATATTAGATAAATCTGGTTTTTGTAGCTCAAATAACATAGTTTTTTATAATAGGTATAGTTATACTTGTATTATACCTGTTCTATACCTATTGTCAATACGAGTATATCTATACTTGTATTATACCTGTTTTATACCTATCTTATTAAATTTATATTAGCGCTACATCAAGCTTTTCTCCTTTAAACTCACAAACCCCTGCTTGGTCACAATCACGTGATCCACAATTTCAATGCCTAGGATTTTGCCAGCCTCTTTCAGTCTTCTGGTGACCTCCAAGTCATCTTCGGACGGCTCCAGACTGCCGGAAGGATGATTATGCGCCACAAGGATGGAAGCGGCCAGATGGTCGATAGCGGATTTGAAAACCTCGCGCGGATGGATGAGGCTGGCATTGAGAGTGCCAATGGAGATGGTCTCTTTGCTCAACAGTTGATTGCGAGCATTCAAATAGAGTGCCACGAAATGTTCTTTCTTGGCGTGGCGTAATTCTTGCAATTGCGCTACGGCGTCACGCGCGGAGACGATGGTTGGCAGATTGTTGTCCTCCACCTCCAAGGCGCGCTTGGTGAGTTCAAAAGCGGCTAGCAGCAGACAAGCTTTGGCCGGTCCGATGCCTTTTATTTTGGAAAGCTTTTCATAATCCAAAGCTAAGAGTTTTTTGGTGGGAAATTTTTTCAAGATTTCTTTGGAAATTTGCATCACGTCTTTTCCCGCGATTCCGGTGCGCAATAAAATAGCCATCAACTCATAGTCTTTGAGGTTTTCTGATCCTTTCTCTATCAGTTTTTCTCTGGGCATTTCATGCCTGGCCAAGTCTTTTATTTTTGCCATTCCCTAATTTCCAATTCTTAATATATATCTATTATCTCATCAGTTCTCTTATTATTCAAGCCATATTGGAAACTGGTAGAATAATTTAAATATTGTATGATAAAAATATTAACCCAACTAAATATTCACAGGCTTTTATATTGTCTCATAAGAATGGCAGTTCTGCTGACAATCGCTTGTGATAGTTGGGTTAACCAGAGCTGTCCTTTTTAGTGTAAAAAATAAGAGCCCTCCTTTGGAGAGCTCTGAGCTTCGCGTGATAATCCCTTAGGATTTGCCGCTACTTATTTGTGTGGATGTGCACAGTCTTTGGACCAATCCACATACTTCCAGCTCCTTCGCATACATTGCATGTAAAGGGGCCGTGCTTATTAGCTTCATGCACAGTTCTCTCTGTATTGCTCTCATTATGAAATTCTCCAGGAATGCAGCTATAGCAATTACACCTGCCAGCTCCATTGCAATGCTTACATTCCCTAACTTCTCCTATTTGTGCTTGCATAACGACCTCCATGTAGAGATTATGGATGAATTACATCAAAAAAAGAACAGTTAATATTATCACTAATATCAACACTAAGTCAAGTTAACTATTTAGCTGCCAGCACTCGATCTGGCGACTCGAAAACAGAGTTATCCCTATTTCTCTACTATCCTAGATTAAGCATATCCGGCTCATCTGCCAAAAACTCACAGGGCAGGCCTGATTTTTCAAAATATCGACACATTGCCATGCAGGCGAATTTTTCAGTGGAATAGTGTGTAGCGGAAATGACGTTGATTTTGTTGGCTTTGGCGAATTTGTGAAATTCAATACTGGGCGGATAGCTCGTGACTGCCGCCACTCCGGTCACGTAGGCATTGATGCCTTTCTGGGCGACTTCCGCTAGGATCTCCCTGTCATTGCCGCCCCCGGCGACCATAGCCACTTCTTGATTGTTTATGTTGTCCGAACCATAATTAAAAACTTTCACGCCGTGCCCCACCGCCGCACTTGTTCTTTCCGCCAGCTCAGAAACTGTTTCCAATTCAGTTTGGCCGATGACTCCGGCCATTCCCCCGCCATAGGGCGCAAAATCTTTTTCTTTTTGGATTCCCAGCGCCCTGGCAAAACTGACCGAGGTCGAATATTCCCCATTGTTGTCCAGGGGAACGTGCAGGGCGTAGAGTGAAATCTTGCGCGCTTTCATTTTCTCAAGCTTGTCAGAGCTGAAATTTTTAAAGGGAAAGCCCGCCAGTCTCAGGTCCCATACCTGCGGATGGTGCGTAAAAAGCAAAACGTTCGTTTCGTTGGCTTGTAAGATCTTTTCGATGATTTCGTCAGTTGGAAAAACTGCGGTATATATTCTTTCAATCTCCGCAGCATTATCCAAAACAACGCCCATCATCCGCTTGCGGAAATTTTCCGAAACATAGTCGCCGAAACCATCCGCCGGCCACTCATCCGTAAAGCGGTCCGTCTCAAAATCCACGTCCATTTTTTTATATAATTCCTGTGCATTCATATTTTTAAAAGCTTAGGGGATTATGGGTTTATTATCGCACCATCTCCCCTATTGTTCAAGCTGCGCTGGCAACGGCCAAATCGCCGTTCTGGCCGTTAAAAAAGGGCTGTCTTGCTATTTTATAGCTACTAGACAGCCCTCACAATACTATCGGCCATATATGAAATCATTCAACATGCCTTATTTTCATGGAACGATCACAGATATCCCGAGCCCGCATACCGACAGAAAGAGTCTCCTCGGAGATCCGCCCTATTAAAGAAGGTATTATGTTGTTGCAAATATTTCCTGCATGGGCAACGACTTCAGCCGCCCTCTCAACAACGATCCTCAACTCTTTAGAAAGTTTGAGATTGTGTTTGCCAGTAACAATGTAAATTGATTCGTTCGCCAGCATTTCCTCACATTCATTGATAATTTCCCTGACATATGGCTGAACCTTTTCGTCGACATTCTCCACGATTATCAATACCGGCATCGTGAATGCGACTGCCATCCTGTAGTTTTGCAGGGCTATCACATAATATTCGTCTAACCGGCTTTGCGAAAAAACCCTCTGTTTGGCATTCAGTTTCAGTATGTCAATGTATCTCGTCGAGAAATTTAACCAATTTAAAAAAAATTCCATAAAGCACCTCGCTTTTTTTAAAATAATGAATCTCTTTAGACACCTCTTAAACTCCCCCCCCCCGATACTGATGTATTGATTTTAAGGAACCCAGTTATTCATTTAAACACATAGCCTTTATAAAGGCAAACTAATCCACAAAAGACACTCTGCAATGGAATTTTCAATCAACAACCCTAGAGCCACACCGGAAACAGCCAAATCGCGATCTGGCCGTTAAAAAACAGACTGCCTATTCAAAGTTTAGCCCTAAAGTCTGAATAGGTGGCTTTCAAATTCAAAAAGGATGGATCTTTTTTGACATTCTGGTATTCTGCAGAATATAGGAATGTTATTAGAATGATTTCAAAAACTTCAGGAATCGCCGGCCATAGGGTGAGAGGGAGTGAGCCACTCCTCGACCGATGTAGGTCTTATTGATGAGCCCTGCCTGGGTCAATTTCTTAGTGTGTTCCGATAAGGTTTTAGAATTGCCGCCCGTTGCCTGGCAAATTCCGTCCAACGTGATGCCACTCCTCTCAGCCACAATAAAAAGGATCTCGATTCGACGATGATTAGCCACGCCCTTCAAGTGCCGTTCCATCTGCCTAAAACTTATCGGCCTCGGTTCAATTGTTACCCGTTTTTTCGCCAGCATTTTTTTAATGATAGATTTCTAATACGGAATTAATTTAATCTGTATTATGCGATTATTGGAGGTTGAGCCTCCAATAGGGAGACTCAACCTCCTGAAAACACAACTAATTTAGTTAACTTAGTATAAGATCAATCACGCTACTTTCAGCCTACTTTTATTATATCATCAGTATCAGCAAGTATAACATTCTGGCTTTCTGCAGAATGTCGGAATGTTTATCCTTTGATAATGTGCGCACATTTTTAAGCTTAAATCTTCTTTTCCCGTGGCATTTCATGCTTGGCCAAATCTTTTATTTTCGCCATATGATTTATTTTTTATATTTCCACTTTACCGCTTTTCTCTTTTTTAGCCAACAATGGCGACAACTCTAAACAAAAAAGTCACCTTTAAGTGACCTTACTTGCTTATATTATAGATTTCTGCGGCGGCGAAACAACACGCCGATAGTCTTGAGACAAATTTGAATATCCAGGAGCAGCGACCAATTTTCGATATAATAGAGATCTAGTTTGTATTCGTCTTCGAAATCCAAGTCTGACCGGCCGGAAACCTGGGCCATGCCGGTGACGCCGGGCTTGATGGTCAACAAGCGGCGATGATAGTCCATATATTTTTCCACCTCGCGATGCTGATGCGGCCGCGGCCCCACCAAGCTCATCGAGCCAAACAAGACATTGAAAAATTGCGGTAACTCGTCAATAGAATATTTTTCGATGAATCGACCCACGCTGGTTTTGCGGGGATCACATTTAATTTTGTATAATGGGCCTTTGCGCACACTTTGCGTTTCAATCAATTTCTTTTCATATTCAAGCGCATCTTTGAGATTTGGATTACTTTTAGAAATACAGAATTCGTTTTTAAAATAGCGAAATTTATAGACAAAAAATTTCCGCCCGTCATTCCCTACTCGCTCGTTTTTATAAATAATCGGCCCTTGACTGTCGATCCACACGGCTAGCGCGGTGAGGAGCATAATCGGCGAAGTAAGAATAATTCCTAAAACAGAAGTAACGATATCAAAAACCCGCTTCAAAATCCTGCCCCAGCCATCCAACGGAGTGTGTTTCACTTCAATCAGCGGCTCGCCATTCAACACTCCGATTTCATATTTGGAAGTTTGCAGGGTAGTGGGAATATATTTATATACAATATTATTAATAGCGCAGTAGTCAATCAGCTTTTCCTGCTCGTCATCTGTTACGGATGGTTCGCACAAAATTATTTCATCCACTCCCACCTCTTCACGAATCTGACGAATCACCTTCAGATGAGCTGAATATATCTGATCAACAATGCGATAACCGAGATTTTTATTTTGCCCGATTAACTTGGCAATAGTGTCCAACTTGCCATTTCTGCCAATCAGCAGCAAGCGATGCACCCCCACGCCCCGGTGAATCACCAACCAGCGCTGAATCAAATGCAAAATATAGCGCGCCAACACCACATAGGCAACAATCATCATCCAGCCTGCTAAAATAATAAAACGCGAAGAAAACCACTCCCGCTTGAGGAAAATCGTTACGATAATAATCACCAACCCGATGGAAGTGGCCACGAAAACACGTATCGCTTCTTTCCAAAATTTGCGGGTAACGCGATTATCATACAATCCCTCAATAGCATAAATAACGATAAAAACCGGTGCAATCAGCAAGATTATCCGGATATAATCCGCGATAGGATAGTTATATAGTTTTGGCTGCAAAGCGAGTATCTGTGGGACATCCCGAATAATAAAAGCGGAAAAACCAGCCAATATAATCATCATGAAATCAACCGGCACTTGAATCGCACTAAAAAATAATTCCGATCTTTTCATAATTTTTAGGAGGTTGAACCTCCAGCAGTGAATTAAATACCCATTTTATCAAAGTAAATCTATAAGCCGGATTTTGTTCCAATTTTCTCTCCGCCGAGGCGGGAAGAAAATTGGGGCAATAATTTATCTAGCCCTGCTATTACTAGCAGGGTCTTGCGGCACCCACCACTGCGAAGCAGCGGAAAAACCAAATTCCAAAATACAAACTCCAAAATTTTGGTTATTGTTTCTTGATTATTGGAAATTCCAATGCTTCGCATTGGCGTACGACCTTGCATTCGAGTAAGGATTTAGCCGTTTCACCCTTCGACTTCGCTCAGGGTAAACCCCAAGTTTATTTCGAAGATTATCCCGCTAAGCGGGATCCATAATCCTTTCGCATTATGGCGTCTCTGCTCGCACCTCGTGGGTCGCCCCAGACGGGGATTACCCGCTACCCTTCCCCGCACTAACTTTGCATAGCACCTATGGTGCCCAGGCCGAAGGCCGATGCAAAGTTAGTGCGGGGTGAATGTCCGGACTTTCCTCCCTATCTCACCCCGACAAGCGGGATAAAATAGCGTAATTGCCCAATTTACTTTGATAAAATCAATATTTAATTTTGAAAGAAACCCTGTATACAATAGTTCATTTTAGTGACTTTGTCAATAACAAATATCCCTACAATTCCATAAATTATCTAGCTCGATTATATCACTAAAACCTGATTTACCATAGCCTCAAGAAAATAAATTCCGCAAGCCATTTTTCAAGTTTAAATTAGCTTTAGTTAAATATTGAAACACCTCACTACTTCTGCGCCCACTTGAAAATATCTTGGAAGTTGGCTAGGATAATCTGGATAATGTTTTCTTTTCGCCTTGGTGTCAAAATAGCATATTCGGTGGAAGTGGATTCGTTGCCGGCTTCGTCTTTGGCTTTGACGCGGAAATAGTAGACGGTGCCGGGTTTGAAACTGGTGATGACGGAGATGTGATTGGTAGCTAGTTTGTCACTGGCGTTCACTGTAGTGTCTTTTCCATCGCGGCCTTCTCGGTAGGCCAAAGTACTAGTGGCTCCTTCGTCTGTTAGCCAAGAGATAATGGATTGAACTTTGTCCGTTTGAGAGAGAGCCGAGCTAGTTTTGATTTGATCAATCTTAGGAGCGTTTTCATCTTTACTGGTTTGGAAAC
>CAIMIV010000029.1 GCA_903841185.1 uncultured bacterium | reverse complement strand
GTGGATAAAAAAATGCCGAATAAAATATCCATAGCCGTGCCTTTTTCTTCACAGGCGCCATTGGGGAAATGGGACGCCTTGCATGAAGAGGCGTGTGAAGAGACGTCACTGCTGATGCTGAAATATTATTTAGACGGAAAAAAATTGACGCCGGAAATTGCAGAGCGTGAAATTCAAGCCATGCTAGCCTATGAAATAAAGCACTATGGAAAATATGAAGATAGTGATGCGGAAGAAATAGTCAAATTGGCCAGAGATTTTTATGGTATAAAAAATTTGCAAGTGGTGTATGATTTTTCGCCGGAGGATCTGAAAAAATATTTGAGCTTGGGGCACCCTATCATTGTGCCGGCCGCTGGCCGCTTGTTGGGTAATCCCAATTTCAAAGCCCCCGGACCACTCTATCATAACTTGGTGTTGACAGGTTATGAGGAAAATAGGATCATTACTAATGATCCGGGCACACGCAAAGGGCAAAGTTATCAATATGACATAAATACTCTGTATACTGCCATCCACGATTTTCCCGGCAATCTGCGCGACATCGAAAAAGGGCGAAAAGCCATGATTGTTGTGGAATAAGGCTGATTCGTGCTAAAATTTTAGTAGTTAAATAATAGTCGCATCCATATGTCTAGAGTTATTGTGGATATTGAAACAATTGGTCAGAATTTCGAAGCCTACGATGAGAAAAGTCAGGCCTATCTTTTGAAATATGCGCAAACGGAAGAAGAACAGGAATTGATAAAAAAAAGTTTGGCTCTACATTCTTTGACAGGTGAGGTGGTGACCATTGGCATGCTCAATCCTGACACCGGCAAGGGAGTGGTGCTTTTTCAAAGCAAGGGCATGGAGATTGATGATTTTGAAGAAGGTGGACTATCATACGAAGCCGGAACGGAAAAAGAATTGCTGGAAAAATTTTGGGATATGGTGAAGACCTACAGACAAATCATCACATTTAATGGACGCGGATTCGATATCCCATTCTTGATGGTGCGCAGCGCGATTAACCAAGTGCGTGTGTCGCGTAATTTCATGGGTTACCGCTATAATCCCAAAGAACATTGTGATCTGATGGAACAACTGACCTTCTATGGGGCTACGCGAAAATTTACGCTAGATTTTTATGCGAAGTCATTCGGAATAAAAAGTTCTAAAGACGAGGGTATTGATGGCGCTATGATAGGGGAAATGTATAAGCAAAAAAAGTATTTGGATGTCGCCCGCTATTGCCATCGGGATCTAATAACTACCAAAGAATTGTATGAATATTGGGATAAATATTTGAGATTCTGAATTTGGTTTTTGCCCAGTGTAGAGACGAGGCAGTGCCTCGTCTCTACAGTCTCGGGATATTAACATATGCAAGACAGGGAATTATATATCATCGCACACAACATTCGCAGTGCTCACAATGTGGGGGCTATTTTTCGCACCGCTGATGGTGCAGGCGTAGCTAAAATTTATTTGAGCGGTTATTCGCAGCAGCCCGCTCCGGAGGATAAAGAAAATAAAACAAAACCGGAAAAAATGTTAGAAAAAACAGCCTTGGGTGCGGAAGAGAGTGTGGCTTGGGAACGTGCGAAAGATCTTCCTGCGTTGATTGAAAAATTGAAAAAAGCCGGCGTATCAATTGTTGCACTAGAAAAAACTGCAACTAGCGTGGACATAGGAATATTTAAACCGGCTTTTCCGATGGCGCTGATATTGGGGCATGAGGTTGATGGCGTGAAAGATGATATCTTGGAAGTTTGTGACGCGGTGATAGAAATCCCCATGCGTGGCCAAAAAGAATCGCTTAACGTCTCTGTGGCGGCCGGCATTGCCATGTATAAAATCTTGGGATAGTGGTATAATGGAATTACGCGGCAGGGACTAGGGATAAAATAATATAAGAGAATATATATGGAGCAGAAAACAAAAATAGCCGTCTTTGATATCGATGGAACCATTTTTCGCAAGAATTTGGCTTTTGAACTGATTAATGAACTGGCCTGGAAAGGAATCTTTCCCAAAAGTGTGCGAACAGATCTCATGCAATACTATACCAATTGGTTGACGCATAAGGGGACGTACGAAGATTATCGCCAAGCGTTAGTGGCTTTATATTTCGAAAATCTGAAAGGGTGCAAAAAAGAAGATGTGTTGGAAGCGGCATGCGAGGTAATGCCTTTCCATCAAGATCGGACATATATTTTTGCCGAAAATTTGATTAAGCAGTTGAAAGCGGAAAATTATAATATTATTGCCGTTTCCGGTTCGCCCAGTGAAATCGTGGAAGAATATAATAAACACCTGCAATTTGATGCGGTTTTTGGCTCCGTATATGAACTAGATGAGCATGATTTGTATACAGGGGAAGCCGTCTTTGAGCCGACGAAAGACAAGAGTGCGGTGGTGCGGCAGTATATGCTGGATAATCATCTTACCTTGGAAGATTCCTATGGCGTGGGGGATACGGAGTCCGATGCTTCAGTTTTGAGGATGGTGGAGCATCCTATTGCTTTTAACCCCAATTCTAATTTGAAGGAAATCGCCGAAAAAGAAGGTTGGAGGATTATGGTGGAAAAAAAGGATGTGATTTATGATTTTAGTTTGGTGCAAAAATAACATGGGAAGGAATAATCATTTATTTGAAGGATAAATAACTAATTTTAATCGATATGACTTTATTAATTTTTCTCATTATTATTTTCGGGAGTGTGATGTGGCTGGTGGTGGAGTTTATTCAGGCGGCTACGCTTAATGAATTTCTCGACCTAAGAGTGATGCGCAGATTCCTATGGCTCTGGTTGCCGTTCTACGCTCTGCTACGCTTATCGCGAGAGATGATCTTTAAGAAAAAATAGAAATTTATCCATCGGAACGAGATGCTTTTGAAAAATAACAACCATGCAAAAACCAACCTGCCTCCAACTGAAAGTCCATCTGGCCGAGATTCAAAGCTTGTTTCGCGAGTTTGATTTGGAGCTGGGGAAGGTGAGAGAGACTCGCCAAACGGAAGGTCTGCTTAAAATGCAAAAGGAGATTGAGGAGAAGATCGAAAAACTTCAAAAAGAATTTATCCCCAAAGAAATCAGGGAAAAAATCAAAGATTGGCAAAATTTTTATCGTGAAGTTTTTCAGATGGAAATAGATTTTTCCCACATTAAAATACCCAAAAAGCAGGAGGGCTTTGAAAGACTGATTATTATGCAAAAAGGCCTGACCGTCCAAAGACTTTTTGACAAATGCGCCGAACTTTTTCCAACTAAAAATTGGATGGAAGGAAATTTGGACGAAATAGTGACTTCTGATCGCAATGCCTCACAGCGAGCCTATGCTATCTGGGTGCGCGAGAATGTGGAGGCGGATAAAGAACTCAAAAACCTTTCCGCCAACGATATTGCAGAAAAAGGTATTACAGCAGAAACATTGGAAGAGCGCCTATTGGACGAAATTAAATATTTCAAGCAGACGGGAAAGCATTTGGATATTGCGAATGTGACGTTGTGTACGGGCTCGCGTCTCTCTGACAGCATTGTTCCGAGCGTGGGTTGGAGTATCGACAGGTTGGATGCAGGTAGTTACGGTCCTGACGATCGCAGTGACGGCTTGCGAGCCCGTCAGGTAGTTTCATCTTCGCCGAAGGCGGATAAATAACCCTAGTAACTTTTTTCTTTTATCCTTGAAAAAAAAGGCTTAATGGAACTTTTGTAAGGATTTTATCCTCTAAATATCTCTTGAATTACTTTGTATCTACGCTCTTGCGTTAGTCCTCGATGGACTTGCAAGAGCATTTTTGTTTTTCCAAAAAATCCATCTATTGAATTTGTAG
>CAIMIV010000028.1 GCA_903841185.1 uncultured bacterium | reverse complement strand
CGACGATAATTTCTCCGATCTGTCTGGAATGCAATTGGAACTGTCTAACGACGGAATCGCTTGGTGCGACGCTACTGGCATAGTCAATCAAAAATCCGCTTATGCCACAACCGTCGCTGATTGGAATCTGACCAACACCGTTTGCGGAACGCAGAGTGCTCCAAACGCCCAAGATAAGATTGACGCCAAGGTGTTTGTCCGCTTTACGGACGGAGCAACCAATCCCGGCAGCAGCGCCAACGACACCATCGTCTTTGACGGTGTGCCGCCGCGCATCACTGATATTTCGGCGCAGTTCGAGCTAGCTAAAATCTATGGACCGGACATGGAAATTCCCGTGACAGTCACTTTCAGCGAACCGCTACATCCGACCAAGGAAATTGCTATGACAGTCAATTTTGCCAACGGCGGGAAGGCTACTGATTTCACCCGAACTAATGAGAACACGATTAGTGGTAAATATATAATAGGCGACACAGACTCCAATCAGGATACGTCCAATTTGACTATTACTGACGTGACCATGACTTCCATCTATGACACGGCGGACAACCAGCAAACCTCTTCCACTGTGCCAGGCGGAACTGATAATGTTTCTCATAAAGGAATTATCATTGATACCACTGCCCCGGAGGGAGCCTTGCGAATCGATCGCTCAATCGGAAAAGTCTATGCTCAAGTAACTGACTCCAATGGCATGAGTACGGCGAATATGCAAATGCAATATGCCGCCTTGGCGCAACACACAGATGTCTGTACCTATGGAGAATTCCAAGCTTTTGCCAGTGAGTTTGCGCTGACAGAAACAGCTAGTCTAGCTCAGAAAGTGTGTGCGAAATTCAAAGACGAAGCCGGCAACATTTCCCTGGCAGCTATCTCCGTCACCCCGGAAACACCACAGAATGTCCAATACACTGATCTGACCAATGCCAATATCGATCCCAATTACAAAGGAATGTTCATCTCTTGGCAGATGCCAACCACGGAAGAAGGCACGCTCGGATTCTTACAATATGAATTGCAATGGTGCCATGACAACAAGGATAGTGCCGAATGCACGCCGACTTCGCAATCGGACGGCACAATCACAGACATTTCTCACAACTATTTCACCCACAACAATATGGAAGACGAAAAATATTGTTATCGTTTGAGATTCAAAGACAAAAACCAAGATTATTCCAAATTCTCCGATAAGCATTGTGTCATTCCGGGAGAAAATATGATTGCCACCGATTCAGAGACTGCCATCACCAATGTAGCTGTCGGAGCTGAAACTAATTCCGGCGCTCAGGTCTCCTTCACTACAGTCAATGCCAAAAATAATCTCAATACACCTCTAGCTACGCGTGCTACGCTGACGGTCTATGACAATAGCGCACTGGCTGACACTAACCAAGTCGCTCAAATAGTAGACAAGGACTACAACGTTAATCACGTAATCAAAATTACAGGTCTCACAAAACCCTCCACTCAATACTATTTCAAACTAGAAGCGACAGATGCCTCGATTGAGACTAACCCGCATCGAACGACGATGCTGGCCTATGAGGCGACCACGCATCCGGAATTGACTTTCACTACCTTGGGAGCTCTCTCAATTATTACGCTGATCAATGATAGTGTCACTACGGATTCCAAAGCGGTGATTGAATTCAAGACCGATCAGAACGCCAAATGTTTCATTCACTACTGGACAATGGCTGGCACAGTTATCAACGACAACGGTACCACCGGCCTGGAAGGAGAATACAAAAAAAATCATACCGTCACCATCACTGACCTACTGTTTCCAGACACTAGCTATAGCTACACTATCAGTTGTTCCGATGCTGATAATGCTACGGTTACCTTGGATAATGATTTCAAAACTTCTAACAAGACACTTAGCCAGAGTGATGTGACTGTGACGGCCGGAGACACTACTGCGCCGGAAATTTCCGGGGTGGCGATCTCCGCACTGAAAGGCGAGAGTGCTAGCATTACGTGGAATACGAATGAGAAAGCGAATAGTTTGGTGGCCTATGAGTTAGAGGGGGCGACATATACTATGATGGCTGGGGATTATGCGGTTAATGTTAGTGCGAGCACCTATTCAACAGCACACTCAGTGATGATAAATAATCTGATTCCTGCCACCAAATACAATTTTTCTGTAATTTCCTCCGACGCTTCCGGCAACATCGCTCAATCCTCCCAATCCGCTTTCACCACCAGCGAACCATCTTCCCTCTCTTCGGTCAAAGTCATTTCCAAGGCGCTCAATCAAGCTACCTTCTCTTGGCAAACTGGCTCCGACACCACTTCCATTGTGGAATATGGCCTGACCACCGCTTACGGCGAAACCAAGAAAAGCCAGGCTAGCACCAAAGTGCATGAACTGACCATTGCTGATCTCAAAGCTGGCTCCACCTATCACTTCCGTGTCAAAGGAGCAGACGCTCAAGGCAATCTCTTTGCTTCCAACGACAGCACTTTTGAACCGAAATCTCCACCCAAAATTGCTGACTTCAAAGTGGACGAAATCACTGAACATGGCGCTAAGCTCACCTTCACCACTAATGTTCCCACTGACACCCTAGTGGCTTTCACCGATGCCGACAAAGAAGAAAACTCCGGTGTGCAAGGCAAATCTGAATTTGCCACCAAGCATGAGTTGGTGCTCAAAAACCTTGCTTCCGGCGTCACCTTCGGTCTCAATTTGAAAGTCCGCGACGAAGATGGCAACGAAACCGAAGAAACTTTCCCCAGTTTCCAAACCAGCAAAGACGAAAACGCTCCTAAGATTGATCAGATCAAAACTAGTTCCGCCCTCTCTCAAACGGACAAAGTCCAATCCATCATTTCTTGGCTGACAGATGAAGGCGCCACCAGCACTTTGGCCTATCGGGAAGGAAGGGATGGGAATGATACGACGGTCAACGCCAGTGACAAACTGGCTACCAATCACATCTCCGTCATCACCAGTTTCAAACCCGGCACCGTCTACTATTTCCGCGTCAAAGCCAAAGACGAAGCCGGTAACGAATCCACTTCCACCGAATATGCTATTTTGACACCAAGGCGAAAAGAAAACATTATCCAGATTATCCTGGCCAACTTCCAAGATATTTTCAAGTGGGCGCAGAAGTAATCAGAAAGGTGTTAATAACAAAAACGGGCGAGGAGCCCGTTTTCGTTTTATTTTTTTTAGAGATTCGGGAGGAGAGGGCTTTATTTTTTCTGTCTTTTGCGGTAAGATAGAAAGGTGAAAGAAAAATTAGCAAAAATCATTCAAAAAGCGGTGGCAGACTTGTTCAATCTTGAGCAGGTTGATTTTGCCCCCGTTAAATACGCCAAAGGCGGTGCTCGCCAAGTTGAATCCCAAGGGGAAGCAGAGCTTATTCAACGGGGCAGGCAATTTAACGGGGTAAACGTGGATTATGCTAAAGAGGAGAAATTTGGGGATTATGCCACCAATATTGCCCTAGTTCTGGCTAAAAAAGTGGGAAAAAGCCCGATGGAAGTCGCCGAAAGCTTGAAAAAGGAGCTAAGCTCCCAAGCTTGGGAGCTTAGCTCCTTTTTCAGTACGATTGAAATTGTTACCCCAGGTTACATTAATTTTTGTTTAACCGACAAATATCTGCAGGATAAAGTGGTGGAAATTTTGGAGCAGAAGGAAGATTTTGGAACGGGAGAGAAAAAGTTAGGGAAGATAAATAATGAATTTATTTCCGCTAATCCGACGGGACCACTGACAGTGGGAAACGGGCGCGGCGGTTTTTGTGGGGATGCGATTACTCGCGTATTGAGAAAAAATGGCTTTGAAGTGGTTAGTGAATATTATGTGAATAATGCGGGGGGTCAAGTGATGAAATTGGGGCATAGCGTATTAAAGGATGCTGAAGCGGTTTATGCCGGAGAATATATCGATGCTTTGCATGAAAAATATGCAGGCCTAAAAGATGTGAGAGAAATTGGACAGTTGGCTGCGGGTGAGATTATGGAAAATATTATTCGGAAAACAGTGGAGGAAAAAATGCAAATTCATTTCGATAAATGGACGACTGAAAAGTATATTCAGGATGAAAAATATGTGGAGCGGGCGATAGAAATTTTGCGCCAGAATAATTTAACCTATGAATTGGAAGGAGCCTTGTGGCTTAAAACTACTGATTTTGGGGATGATAAGGATCGCGTGTTGCTGAAGAGTAATGGGGAAAAAGCCTATTTTGCTGGAGATTGTGGGTATATGCTCAATAAGATGGAGCGGGGCTTTGAAACCCTGATTTTTGGCTTGGGAGCGGATCATCACGGCTATATCGGTAGAATGAAAGCGCTTGCGAAGGCATTGGGACTTCCGGGTGAGGCACGTTTTGTGATTTCTCAACTTGTGCGAATTGTGAAGGATGGCAAAGAGGTGCGCATGAGCAAACGAGCAGGAAATGTAGTGGAAATTGCGGAGTTGATTGAAAAAGTAGGGCATGACGTCACACGGTTTTTCTTTTTAATGTATTCCCCGGATACGCATATGAATTTTGATTTAGGCTTGGCACAAGAGAGATCGCAAAAAAATCCGGTTTTCTATGTGCAATATGCCCATGCGCGTATTTGTAGTATATTACGCAAGGCGCAAGATACAATAATCAAGATACAAGGTACAAACAGTATTGATTTGACACTGCTTAAGGATGAAAAGGAATTGAGCTTGATCAAAGAGCTTAATAAATTTCCGGAACTGGTGGCGGAAGTTAGCGCGACCTACGAAGTGCATAAATTGCCCTACTACGCCATCAAGTTGGCGGACAAGTTCCATTCTTTCTATAATGCTTGCAAGGTGATTGACGCGGAAAATCCGGAGTTGACAAAAGCGCGAATTGGGCTTATAACAGCAGTACAGATAGTTTTGGCGCAAACCCTCGATTTAATCGGGGTGCAGGCGCCGGAGAAAATGTAAGATACTAATAATCGCAAATTTTAAACAAATGTATCCGAATAAATTTGTTTAGACATTCGCGACAATATGCATATGAGAATAGGAATAGACGCAAGGACGATTTTGAATCCGGAAAAAGGCGAGGCTATCGGCGTGGGGCACTATACCTATCAGTTAATTAGGCATCTTTTGGAAATTGATAAGGAAAATGAATATGTCTTGTTTTTTGATTATCGTGTGCGGGAAAAAGATGTGGCGAAATTTGCCCAATCGAATGTGAAAATAAAATTCTATCCTTTTTCGGATTACAAAAAATTCTTGCCGGGAGCCTACAATGAAATTTTGGGTTCCGCTATTTTGACCAGAGAAAAACTGGATGTGATTCACACCACTTCTCCCATGAGCCGAATCCCGGTGAGTTATTTTGGAAAGACGATCGTCACCGTGCATGATTTGGCTGTCTATAAATTACCTAACCTTTTTCCTAATGGGCACAAGGCCAAGGTGAAAGCGATGATGACGATGATGATTTCCAAAGCCGACAAAATTATTGCGGTCTCTCAGTCGACGAAAAAAGATATTGAGGATATTTTTGCTACGCCGGAGGAAAAAACCGAGGTGATTTATAGTGGCATTGATAAACGTTTTCTCGCTCACTCCAACGTGGCGCGCGAAAAAGTGCTGGAAAAATATGGTATTGGAAATAATAAATATATCCTTTTTCTGGGAACACTAGAGGCGATCAAAAACATCGGCCGGCTTTTCAAGGCCTTCAAGCTTTTTCGAGAAGATCGCCTGAAAAATGGGAAGAAATGGGACTATAAATTAGTCATGGCCGGCAAAGATGGTTGGATGGCCAGTCGCTATCGTCAGATGGCGGTGGATTTGGAGATTGCCCAGGACGTCATTTTCACCGGCTATGTGGTGGGGGATGATTTGGGACCGTTGTTTGCCCAAGCAGATTTCTTTGTCATGCCATCGCTCTACGAAGGATTTGGCACCACAGTTTTGGAGGCTTTTGCTACCGGCACACCGGCGATTGTCACTAACGTTTCTTCTATTCCGGAGATTGCCGGAGACGCCGCTAGATTGGTTGACCCGACCAACGTGGAGGAAATTGCTATCAATATGATTGAATTATCCAATAGTGAAAAACTGAAGCAGGATTTGCGGGAAAAAGGTAAAAAACAAGTGGAGAAGTTCAATTGGGAAAAATGTGCCCGAGAAACACTAGAGGTTTACAAAAGCTTCGAATAAAATTATAATAAGAATAGATGCAAAAGCTGAGATGGAGTCATCACTCCCTCGGCCCGTAAAATCCCGAGTACTCTGGATCACGGGTCAAGCTGCAAGAAGAAATCGCGAGAAGCGAGACTAGACCTTGTCGGGTAAGCCCGTAACAGCTGTTTGAGGATCATGCATCATATAACATGTAACATATAACAACACGGTAGTTGTTACATGATACATGATACATGCTATATGTTATGTGATTGAATTAAGGTGGTACCACGATTTACCCTGAGCTTGTCGAAGGGTTGACCGTCCTTATGCATTTTTTGCATAGGGTTTTTATTTATTAAATTTAAATTTATGTTCAAAAAAGTTGAATCCAATCAAAAGTTTCCTGAGATGGAAAAAAGCATTATTGATTTTTGGGCGGAGAATAAGATATTTGAAAAATCAATGGAGAATCGTAAAGATTCTGAGGAATATAGTTTTTATGATGGGCCGCCGTTTGCCACAGGAACGCCGCATTATGGGCATTTAGTGGCGGGCACAATGAAAGACGTGGTGCCGAGATATTGGACGATGCGCGGTTTCTATGTGGAACGGAAATGGGGGTGGGATTGCCATGGTTTGCCGATTGAAAATATCGTGGAAAAAGAAATGGGATCAAAAAAGAAAAAAGACATCGAGGCTCTCGGCGTGGATATTTTCAATGAGAAGTGTCGCAGTAAAGTTTTGACCTATGTGGATGAATGGGAGAAGGTTGTGACTCGCATGGGGCGTTGGGCGGACATGAAAAATGCTTATCGCACGATGGATCGCGATTATATGGAAAGCGTCTGGTGGGTTTTCAAAGAGTTGTGGGACAAAGACCTTATCTATGAAGATTATCGCAGTATGCACGTTTGTCCGCGCTGTGAAACCACGCTGTCGCAAACCGAAGTGGCGGAGGGATATAAGGATATCAAAGATTTGTCAGTGATTGCTAAATTTGAACTGGTGGATGAGCCCGGAACTTTTATTTTGGCTTGGACGACCACGCCGTGGACGTTGCCGGGAAACGTGGCCTTGGCAGTGGGAAATGATATTGATTATGTGAAAATTAAAAAGAACGACGAAGAAACTGCTGTAATGTTCCTTTTAGCCAAAAACAGACTAGCGGAAATTTTAAAAGAAGCGGACTATGAAATCATGGAAGAATTTAAAGGTGAGAAGTTAGTTGGCAAAAGCTATGTTCCGCTTTTTGATTCTTATGCCAAAGATGAAAAACTGGAAAATAGAGAGAACGGTTGGCAGATTTATGCCGGAGATTTCGTGACCACGGAAGAGGGAACGGGCGTGGTGCATATTGCGCCGGCTTTTGGTGAAGATGATATGCGACTGGGCAAGGAAAATAATCTGCCTTTTGTGCAACACGTGGCCATGGATGGAAGTTTCAAGGAAGAACTAGGAGAATTGGCCGGACTGAATGTGAAACCGATTGAAAATCCGCAAGCGACCGACGTGGAAATCATCAAATATTTAGCTAAAAAAGGATTGTTGTTTCATAAAGAAAAATTTGAACATAGCTATCCGCATTGTTGGAGATGTGATACGCCTCTCATTAACTACGCGACCGGTTCTTGGTTTGTGGCTGTTACCAAAATCAAAGACAAGATGTTGGAGCTAGCGAAAAATATCAATTGGTCTCCGGCTAATATGAAAGAAGGACGTTTTGGCAACTGGTTGGCAGGCGCGCGAGATTGGTCAATTTCTCGCCAGAGATTTTGGGCCAGCGTGATGCCGATTTGGGTGTGTGAAGAATGCGGCGAGAAAAAAGTTTTTGGCTCCGTAGCAGAACTGGAAAAATTGAGTGGAGAAAAGATTGATGATTTACATAAACACATTGTGGATAAAATTACATTTGAGTGTGAAAAATGCCAAGGAAAAATGAAAAGAGTGCCGGATGTGCTGGACACGTGGTTTGATAGCGGTTCAATGCCTTATGCGCAAAGGCACTATCCCTTTGAAAATGCAGATCGGTTTGAAAAAACTTTTCCTGCTAATTTTATTGCTGAGGGAGAAGACCAGACTCGAGCATGGTTCTATTATCTGCATGTAATCTCTAGTGGTATCAAGGATAATAACGCATTTAAGAATGTAATTGTTAATGGCACCGTTCTGGCGGAAGATGGGAAGAAAATGGCTAAAAAACTCAAGAACTATCCTGATCCCAGTGAAATGTTTGAGAAATATGGAGCCGACAGTGTACGCTATTATTTGATGAGTTCTCCGGTAGTGGCAGCGCAAAATATTAATTTTATCGAAAATGAAGTGGGGGAAGTTACGCGTGGAATGATGCGTATGCTGTGGAATTCCTATTCTTTCTTTGTGCTGTATGCGGAGATTGATAAATTTGAGGCGGATAAAGATTTTGATCCAAAAAAATTAAATGGTCTTCTAGATAAATGGTTGGTCTCAGAATTGCATATGCTGATCAAGGAGTTTAATATGCATATGGAAAATTATGAATTGCACAAAGCTTCTAGACTTCTGCCAAAGTTTGTAGACAATCTTTCCAATTGGTACATCCGTCGCAGTCGCAAGCGGTTTTGGAAAAGTGAGAATGACGGAGACAAGAATGAGGCCTACCAGACTCTGTATTATGTCCTGGTGGAACTGGTCAAAGTGATGGCACCGTTTACGCCGTTTATTGCGGAAGAAATTTATCGCAATCTTGTTTGCCCTCACCCCAACCCTCTCCCAGAGGGAGAGGGGGGTGGCGGGTCTGTACATTTGGCGGATTTCCCGGTGGCGGATGAAAGCTTGATTGATGAAAAAATCAATACGCAAATGCAAGCGGTGCGGGAAATTGTGAATATCGGTTTGCAGTTGCGAGCCAAGAGTGCTATCAAGGTGCGTCAGCCCCTCAGCGCATTGCACATCAAAAATGATAAGTTGAATGCGGAACTATTGGAGATAATCAAAGAAGAGGTGAATGTTAAGAATGTGAAAGTAGTGGAAGATGTTTTGATTGTAGAGGGGTTGGTCTGGGATGGTGAGCAACGAGTAGGGCTGAATACGCAAATTAGTCCAGAACTGAAGCTGGAAGGGCAGGCGCGCGAGATTATTCGCTATATCCAAGAAATGCGTAAAGAAGCGGGCTACGAGGTGGATAATCGCATCCAGGTTGCCTACGTTGGGGCGGAGCATATTTTCACTCGGGAGGAGCTTAGGAATATGATCGCCAAAGAGACGTTAGCGGATGTGGTCTCTCTGCGAGACGAAAGCGCGCAGTTTGATTTGGAAAAAGAATTTGTGCTAGAGGGAGAAAAAATAACTTTGAGTATCGTGAAAGGGGTGTAGTTGGTGAAGTGAACTAATGGAATATAAATATCACGGCATAGTTTTAGGGAAGAGGGATATCGGTGAAGTCGATCGGATTTATACTGTCTATACTCGGGAAAAAGGCAAGATCCGCGTTCTGGGGAAAGGGGTGCGCAAACCTAATGCCAAGCTGGCCGGCAGCTTGGAAACCATCACGCAGGGAGAATTCTTTGTGGCCAAAAATAGAGGCTTGGGCAAGATAACCGGGGCGATTGTAACGGATAATTTTGGCCATATCAAACAGGAATTAATGTTATTGACGAATGTTTTTTATGTTTTTCGTATTATTGCGCAAATCATTTCGGAAGAGGAAGAGGATGGGGAGGCCTTTTCTTTGTTGGAGAATTATTTGGCTATGCTAGATAATTTAGGAGAGAAGACAGAGTTGGCTGAAATTTTGACCGTCGGATTACTTTTCAAATTAATGGATCGCTTGGGTTATTGTTTGGAGGTGAACCGATGCGTGCACTGTGAAAAAAAGCTGGTTTTGGAAAAAAATTATCTAAGCATTTCTCGCGGAGGAATGCTGTGTGCAGGTTGTTGTGAGCGGGAGACTAGAAAAATAGCCATCAGCAACGAACTGATAAAGCTGATCCGAATATTTTTGAAAAATAAGTTAGAAAATTTAGTCAAAGTGCGGATAGACTCCAGGGATTTGCAGCAACTAAAGATAATAATTAAGGAAGTGGTGAGTTGGTTTTCCGGTGAGGCTTTTCGTATTTGATAAAACCGGAAAAATTTAGTAGAATGAAGGTAGGAGTATAAAAAATATTTAAACCCTATGTCACTATCAGAAATAAAAAACAAACTGTACAAAAAGAAATTTGATTCCGATGCGGCTATCCATGAGGAGAGTGAATTTGATTCTAGGCAGGATGATGTGGATCTGGGAGCTGAAAATAAATTGGGAGCAATGGACGATTGGCAAGAAGCCGCTCCTATTGCCGCAGAAAAAAAGAGGAAAGCTTTTAAAATAGCAATGATTACCTTGTCTTCCATTGTGGCTATCATGATTGTTTTAGTGACGGTCTATTATGTAAAAAGCAATCTATTTGGTGAGGATCGGGTGATTGTTTCTATGACTGGCCCTACGGAGGCGCGGAGCGGAAAACTGCTGACTTATGAGGTGACGTATGAAAATAAAAATGTGGTTTCTTTGGAAGAATCTGTATTGCGCATAACTCATCCGGAGAATTTCAAGCCAGAAGAGAGTGCGGCCTATCAAAATGAAAGTCCGACTGTCAGCTTGGTGAAAATCGGAAAGATTGACGGAAAAGCGAGCGGGAAGATTGTTTTTAGCGGGGCGTCATATGCTCCCAAGGGAACATTGATTTATCTAAAGCCGGAATTGACCTATAAGCCATCCAATTTTAATAGTAATTTTGTGGCTAAATACCAACTGGGAATCAATGTCACTTCCACGCCGATTACGATTGAAGTTTTGGCTCCACAATATTTGGCTAGCGGCGACGCGTTGAATTATCAGATTAGTTATAAAAATACCGGAGCGGAGGATTTTGAAAACATTCGCATTAAAGCGGAATTCCCGGACGGTTTCATTTTTTCTAAAGCGGAACCAAGTGTTTCTGAGGCCAATAATATTTGGTACATTGGACATCTTGCTGTCGGAGAAAGTGGCAAGATTGTGATTAGCGGGAAACTGCAAGGCGAAAAAGGGGTGGTGAAAAATTTTAAAGCTTATATGGGTGCTATTAATCAAGGGCAATTTATCAGCTATAATGAAGAATCGGCCAGTACAAAAATAGCCGCTTCTCCACTGTCCATTGTGCAGGTGGTGAATGATTCTTTACAATATTATCCGAATGCCGGGGATGAGCTCAGGTTTGAAATTAAATATAAAAATGAAGGAGATCTGGGACTGAAAAATTTAATCATCAGTGAAAAACTGGATAGTCCCATTTTGGATTATGCCAGTATTAAATTTGAGAACGGCGGGGCGTATGATACAGAAAATAAATTGTTTTATTGGAAGGCCTCCGATCATAATCGATTAGCTAGTCTGGATCCCAAGCAGGAAGGGAGTGTTCGCTTTTCTATTAAAGTCAAAGATCTGATTCCGATTAACACAGTGAATGACAAGAATTTTGTAGTTTCCAGTATTGTGAAAATAGATAGCCCGGATATTCCCACGCCGATTAATATGAATAAGATTGTGGCGGGCAATCAGCTGGATATGAAGCTCAATTCAAAACTAATTATGGACATCGCCGGTTTTTATGTGGAGCCGCATATTGGAAATTCCGGTCCGATTCCTCCGACAGTGGGACAGGAAACGACATATACAATTCGCCTGAAAGCAGGTAATGTCTCTAATGACGTGACGGATGCCAAGGTGGAAATAGTCCTGCCAACGGGAGTGGTGGCTACGGGGAAAATATATCCTTCGGATACTCCTATCGTCTATAACGAAAGGACTAATCAAGTAGTTTGGACCATCGGAACCATGAAAGCGGCTGAGGGCATTCTCACACCACTGAGAGAAGTGATGTTTCAGATCAAGATCAAGCCCTCTCCGGATCAGGCTGGGGATACGGTAAATATTCTAAAAGAGACTGTTTTTTCCGCTACGGATTCTTTTACGCAGGAAAAATTAGTAGCTAGCTTTGGCAGTAAAAATACAATGTTAAAAGAGGATATCACAATACCTGCTACAGGCTGGAGAGTATCACCATAAAATATGGAAAAATTTTTTGAGATCACAAAAACGAATAACTTATCCCGAGTGGGAAAGTTGCGGACTAAAAATGGAGTCATTAATACTCCATTTTTTATGCCGGACGCGACGCGCGGGTTTGTGAAATCATTATCCAAAGAGGATTTGGAAAAAATAAAGCTGAGCCCAATGGTGGTCAATACCTATCATTTATATTTGCAACCGGGCATAGAGCTTATAAAAAAAAGCCAAGGCATTCATAAATTTATGAATTGGGATGGTCCTTTGCTTTCCGATTCCGGCGGATATCAAATATTTTCTTTGATTCATAAGAATCCGCAGATGGGCAAAATAACCGATGAAAAAGCGGTTTTCAAATCTCCGCTGGATGGCAGAAAACATGAATTGACTCCGGAAAAATCCATCCAAATTCAATTTGATTTGGGTGTGGATATGATGGTGGTCCTGGATGATGTGCCACCAGTCACTTATTCGGATAAAAAAATGAAAGTGGCCATAGATAGAACTATAGCGTGGGCAAAGCGTTGCAAGGTGGAGTATGAAAGACAGATCAAGGAGCGAGAAATTGAAGAAGATCAACGTCCATTACTTTTTGGAGTAATTCAAGGCGGGAAAAACGCGACTCTTAGAAAATATTGCGCGGAAGAATTGGTCAAATTGGATTTCGATGGCTATGGTTTTGGCGCGCGCCACGTCGATGAAAACGGAGTTTTTATGCAAGAAATGGTGGCGGAAACTGCTAAAATGATTCCAGAGGACAAATTGCGTTTTGCGCTGGGTGTCGGTACGCCCGAAGACATTGTTCGTTTTGTTGCTTGCGGATGGGATATGTTTGATTGTGTCATTCCAACGCGTGAAGGCCGGCATGGCCGATTGTTCATTTGGAAAGAAGGAGAATTGAAAGACAAGGATTTTTATACCACCATCAATATCAATAATCAGAAATTTAATGATGATTTTTCGCCAGTGGACGAGACTTGCGATTGCGAACTTTGCCGCAACCATTCACGCGCCTATCTGCGGCATCTTTTTGTCAGCAAAGACCCGTTGGGTATGCGGTTAGCTGCGATGCACAACCTGAAATTTTATTTGGATTTGATGAATAAATTGAAAAAATAACTAAAAAAACGCTTGATATCACGGGGGGATTGATGTGAAAAAAGCTAGCTCTGGAAGCTAGCTTTTTTTATTGCAAGGGGATGTATGGATAATTGCCTATCATTTTCGCTGTCTGTCTGCCTTGGCAATCAAGTACGCGTTGGGGATGCGGATGGCAAATCCCATGGAGAGCGGCAGAGTGTCTTTTTTGATAGCCGGGTTGAGTTGCTTGAGATCTTCTAAGCGTATGTTTTCCCGAATAGCAATGTCTTTGAGGGTGGTTCTTTTGCTGAGGCGAATTTCGGAAAAACTTTTGGGTGCATTTTCCAGAGTAGCTCCGAGTTTGTTCTCCCGAATGATTTTTACGATGGCATGAAATTTCCCCGGGTAATTGATGTTTTCATGGTAGTGACTAAGCGCAGCCAGCAAAACGTCTGGATTTTTTTTGTAATGTTTGGGAATGTATAATTTCTGCCCTGTTCGTAGAATCCTGTCGTGCACGTCGGGATTAAGGGTTTGGAGTAAACCAGCGTCCATATGAAATTTTTTAGCCACGATCCCCAGCTTATTCCCATCCTCAACGGCTTCAACGGTATATGTGTCGCTGGCCAACTCGGATGCAATTTTTTTATTCACCTCTCCTTCCAGCCAAAGATAAAAAGCATCTAGACTAAGATCTCTTTTTTGGGGAACCTCCAGTGCTGTTCCCTCTCGAGCATATTTCATTTTTTCAATCCAGTCATCGAAACTTTCTCCAGTCGGCGCATTTTTCCGGTACAAGAGAGTGAGGGAAGTTCCAAAACGTTGGGCTACGTGTGAAAGGGTCTCTTTTTCCTTGAGGATATATAGCTTTTGACTGGAGATCTGCTCACGGGGCAATCGGCTTTCTTCCGTTGTAATGGCGCGGATAAAGTCATCAGTGTAACCACCGTTGTAGGCCAAAAGAGCCATATCCCAGTTTCCGCCAAATCTTTCATAATTCTGTCGTAAGTGTTTGGCGCACAGCTCGGCACTTTTGAGTGGGTCTAGGCGTTCGTCATAGGCATCGGTGATGGTCATTTTAAAACTCTTTAGATGGGCCGTTTCCTCAGTGATTTGATAGGGACCAACCGCGCCGGCTCCGGAAACATGTTCACTGCTAAAATGCGATTCGGCTATGGCTAGATAGATAAATTCTTCCGGCACATCGTGTGCCACGAATATTTTTTTAATTTCACTGAACCAAGGGCGCATCCTTTCTAATCCTTGCACGATACCGTCCCTGTAATTGACTGTTTCCGGTGCATATTTTTCTTGCCAATTATGGTAGATAGCTTTTCTTGTTGTCTCATCGAGGGTGATGTGGTCTTTTTGTGTCTCAATTTGCTCCCGAAAAGTCTCGCCGATGACTTCCATGTCGTCAACATTGATATATTCCCGAGCGTTTTCTATTCGTTCTTTTCTCTTTTCTTCTAAGAAGCCATCTCGAAGAGACTGAATTTCATTTTTAACAGCATCCTCCTGAGTATGTTTGTGGGCCTCACTGATGAACTTAATACCGATAGCGGCCGCTCCGGCGACGGTGAGGCCTGTTCCCATTAGTTTCAAAAAGGCACGACGATTCATTTCACTTTTATCAGCCTTCTCCTGTGCATTTTCTTTTCGCGGACGCAAAACAGGCGGTTTGTTTTCCGCATTGTTTTGTGCTGGAGTGTCGTTAGGTGGGGTAAAAAATTTGAATTCAGGCATAACTTTATTATAGCTTGAAAAGGGCAGATAACAAAGAGTGCTCCCGGCTGATTGACTGGGGGAGGAAAAAATGGTAGACTGTTTAGATATATAATCTTAGTTATTTAGAGAAAAACATGTTGAAAAAAAATAAGAAAGCTATCGAATTGCTCGCGCCGGCGGGAAATTTGGAGAAACTCAAATATGCCTTGGCCTATGGGGCGGACGCCGTCTATGCGGGTGTGCCGGATTTTTCGTTGCGGGTGCGGATCAATAATTTCACCCAAGAAACTTTATGCGAGGCGGTGGAATATGTACATAAACATAAAAAGAAAATTTATATCACGCTCAATATTTATGCCCACAATGTGCATTTGGATCAAATTAAAGAACATTTGCAGTTTTTAAAAACTCTCCATATTGATGGGGTGATTGTGGCGGATCCGGGCATCATCATGCTGGTGAAAAAATATCTGCCTAAAGTGGAGATTCATTTGTCCACGCAGGCCAACGCCACCAATATTGAAGCGGTGAAGTTTTGGGCCAAGATGGGAGTGACAAGAATCGTCTTGGCCCGGGAAGTGACTTTGGAAGAAATTCGCGAGATTAAACAGGCGGTGCCGAAGATGGAGTTGGAATATTTCATTCACGGCGCGATGTGTATGAGTTATTCCGGGCGGTGCATCCTTTCCAAATGGATGACGGGACGCAGTGCCAATTTGGGGGATTGTACGCAACCATGCAGATGGAAATACACGGAAAAATCACCCGTCTCGACTCGCGGAGACGACCGCTCGTCGATCCGAGGCGGGCAAATCTCAAATCTCAAATCTCAAGAAAATATACTTGAAGCGACAGTGGTGGACGATATGAAGAGGTTTGAAATGGATTTGGAAGAAGATCGGCATGGCACCTATTTTTTCAACAGTCGGGATATGAATTTGTCGGATCATATCCGGGACCTGGTGGAGGCCGGCGTGGACTGTCTGAAGATTGAAGGGCGCGCCAAGAGTGTCTATTATGTGGCCACCGTGACTCGCGCCTACGGGAAAATCGTGAAGGCGCTGGGCAAGAAAAACTTGCCGCAGGTCATCCGGGAACAGCAAAAAGAATTGGATTCCCTGGTAAACCGCGGTTATTCCAAAGGCTTTTTATTGGGCTCTGAGCCGGAGCACAATTTTGAGGGCCAAATGAACGCAGTAGACTATAAGTTTGTGGGGCAGATCGAAGGCAAAAAAACCGTGGGCGGCAAAATTTTCAACGTGGTGTTTATGCATAACGAAATGTTTCTGGAGGATAAGCTGGAGGCAGTGGGGCCGAAAGGAAACGAAAAGATAAAAATCAAGCAAATCCTCAATCACAAGCTGGAAAAAGTGACCGAAGCGCACGGCGGGCATGATAAGCGTTTTTTGGTGCAGTTTGATAGGGTTTTGAGGGAAAAGACTTTGCTCCGAAGAAAAATAAAATAAAAAAACCTTTATCCAAGCCCAAAACCACCCCAACCGTTTGACAAAATGGCTGTTTGGGTGTATACTAGTAAATCAGTAACGAAAGTTCTTTGATATAAAAATTGTGCGTGGTCATAGCCAAAAGATGTTGTAAAAAACGGCTTAATGGAACTTTTGTAAGGATTTTATCCTCTAAATATCTCTTGAATTACTTTGTATCTACGCTCTTGCGTTAGTCCTCGATGGACTTGCAAGAGCATTTTTGTTTTTCCAAAAAATCCATCTATTGAATTTGTAGT
>CAIMIV010000027.1 GCA_903841185.1 uncultured bacterium | reverse complement strand
ATATTCCGTTCTTTACTGCCTGCAGTTTTCCGCACTTTGGACACTTTTTTTATTCAGCATAATAGATGATTTACGATTATGCCTTCTATTATACTCCAAATCGACATTTTTATCCTTACATATTTTCTATTAAGCCAAAAAGTAGTTATATAAAGAAATATGGAAAAAATAAAAAACTTTTTTAGTAAAGCGGGTATATTTTTGCATAATGAAATAATGCGTGAAAGAAATAGGAAGAGGGATGTGATTATTCTTCTTATGGCCGTGCTTATTTCAAGAGGAATTCTTTTGAGTAATAATTTTTTCGCAAAAGAAAAAGGGAAAGGAAATAATTATAAGAAGGAAAGTTTTGATTGGGGGGAGATATCACAAGTAAAGGCAGCATCGAATAAGCCGGAAGAAGTAACGAAAGTTGTTGAAAAGAATGATAATATAACTCAGCAGAATGAATATAAAATTGCAGAGAGCGAAGTTATTACAGCTCCAATGCCACGTACGTACAAAGAGGACACTCTCGGGAGATTAGTTTGTGATAAAGAAAATGACCATCCGAAAAAAAGCGATCAAGGAAAGGGTAGACATATGGATATGGAATGCTGTATGGATCCGGATGAATACCCTAACCCGCATTGCTACTATGACTCGGATAAATATGGAAAATATCTCTAGCGGACAGACAAAAACGGGGCAAACCCTGTTTTTGTTTTGAGGGATGCGGAACAGTTGCCATTAGCATTTTTTTAGCATAGAATACATAGACCTATTAAATAGACTTTAAAAAATAGAATAGCAATGGAAAATTTTCAAAAAAGAAGACAGAATTTAATCAGAGTCGAAGAAATTGTGCTGGGATTGGAGGAGGAAGAATTTGTTTTAGCGGAGCGGATTCAGGGAATACTGGGTATTCCGGGGGAGGAAATAGTGGGCTATGTCGTGGCCAAAAAAGCCATTGATTCCCGAAAAAAAGACAAAATCGTTTTTGTGTATTCGGTGGACGTGGAAATCAACAATCCTGAGGACTATTTTTTCAAAACTTCCGCTATGATCAAAGGCAAAGTGAAGCGGCATCGCATCCGCCTGCATTTGCCCTACCACTATGAAATCAAGATGGCTGAGTTGAAAGAAGGTGAAATCCGGCCGGTGATTGTGGGTAGTGGACCGAGTGGACTTTTTGCCGGACTGGTTTTGGCGCGGGCGGGACTCAAGCCGATCATTATCGAAAAAGGCAAGACCGTGGAAGAGCGGGTGGCGGACGTGAAAATCTTTCAAGACACCGGCAAGCTGGACGTGGCGTCCAACGTGCAATTCGGCGAGGGCGGAGCGGGGACATTTTCGGACGGAAAGCTGTATACGGTGATTGATGATCCAAGGAAAAAATTTATTTTTGAGGAGTTGGTGCAAGCCGGCGCGCCGAGTGAAATCGCGATTGAGGCGCAACCGCATATCGGGACGGACAAGTTGCGCCAAGTGGTGAAAAACATCCGGCAAAAGATTGTGCGGCTGGGAGGCGAGGTGCGTTTTGAAACTACGCTTACGGACATTGAAATTGCCGAGGAGAAGATTGTCCATGCAATTCTTGCGAGCGGGGAGAAACTGGCGGTGGAGGAATTGGTGCTCGCCACCGGCCATTCCGCGCGCGATACATTTGCTATGCTCCACGAGAAAGGACTCACTATGCAAGCCAAACCGTTTGCTATCGGGGTGCGCATTGAACACACCGCGGAGATGATCAATCAGGCGCAATATGGAGAATTTTTTGCTCATCCCAGGTTGAAAACCGCGCGCTACAAGTTGGTGGCGCATTTGGATGGCAACCGTCCGGTGTATACTTTTTGTATGTGT
>CAIMIV010000026.1 GCA_903841185.1 uncultured bacterium | reverse complement strand
GTGACTGGAGTTCAGACGTGTGCTCTCCGATCTGGTATGAGAAATCAGACTCTGCTTCATTTAAAATTTCTTTAATTTTGTCTTGGCTCATTTCAACCAACGAACTGCCAGCACGCATCGGATATCTATACTTTCCTTTTGATTCGACTATTGAACAAATTAAACGACTTGGAATATGAAAGATAAGAATTCTTTTTTCTTTATACATCTTTTCCTCCACATCTATTCTAATGCCCAAATTTTGTAATAAGTAATGAGAAAGAGTGTCAATTGTTCCTTGGAATGCTTTTGTCCCGATAATCTTTCTATCATCAGATACTCCTAAAATTAATTTTCCACTACCCTCATTAGCCAATGCAGCGCAATAATCAAGCAGATTCTTTGTTTTATCGAAATCATACTCCGCTTTTTTAAATTCCAAATTCAACCCTTCTGGCTTTTCTAACCACTTTTCAAATTGTCAGTCAGTTGTTTGATTTTTTATCATATACCTATCTCAATTATTTTCATCGTATCATTTCCAAAAATATCTCATTTTTCATTGTCAGTCAGTTTCATATCTTATTGAAAGATAAGGCTTTTCAACTATCAATATGTTATCATTAAGTAAGTATTTACTCAAGGCTTTTTATATACCCGCAAGCTCCCTCCAGATATTATCGCCTATATCATGCTTTTCTAAAAATAAATCATCCTTTCTCCTTCTGCCGCTTGGCGATTACCAGGCGGATTTTTTCGTAGCTGATGTCGGCCGGGAGCTGTTCTTTCATAGCTTTCAAGGAATGCGAACTGCCGGCTGCCGGCAGGACTCGCAGGATGAGCGCCTCTTCTTCCGCGCTGACCAATTGACCGATGTCCAAGGCGCCGCCACCGAGGTACCACAGCACCAGATGATTGAAAATCGTGCTGACGCCCAGACTCCGGATCTTGGCCATCTGCTCCGGGTCGTAGCCTTGTTCATAGAGCTTGGCCGTTTCCAGCACTGTGCCACTCGGCTCGTCACTGTGCTTGCGACTGGCTTTGCTCTTTGCAGTTTTGTCCTCTACTTTTTTCCATTTCAAACACACGTCGCACCCCTGGCAATTCTCTGCTTGTTCTCCCAAGTCCGGATCGTTGAAATATTCCAGAATAATTTTTCTGCGACACTTTTTGGCCGTGGCATAGTGGATCATTTTTTCCAGACGGTCATATTTCACGTCCAGCACTTGCGCAATCTCTGCCGGACTCTTGCCTTGGGCTTGCATATTCTGCTTGTCGATGCGGATGAAATATTTATGCGTGGTGACATCCCGCTTGCCATGGAGCAAAATACAAAAGGCTTTCTCGCCGTCTCGTCCCGCTCTTCCGGCTTCCTGATAATAGCCTTCGATGCTGCCCGGCATGCCGCAATGAATGACATAGCGAATATCCGCCTTGTCCACGCCCATGCCGAAAGCCACCGTGGCCACAATCACTTTGAAACGGTTTTCCATGAAATCCTCCTGGATGCCTTCCCGCTCCCCGGCGCTCATCCCGGCGTGATAGGCCTTGGCGCTGATATCATGCTTGCGCAAATATTGCGCGATAGCTTCGGCGTTCTTGCGGGAAATGGAATAGACAATGCCGGAACCGGGCAAGGATTTGACGATGCGCAACACTTCATCAAACCTTTCTGTTGGCGTGAGATTTTTTTGGGCGAAGAATTTGATGTTCGGCCGATCAAAACCGCGGATAAAAATTTGGGGTGTTTGCATTTCTAGTCGGGCGATGATGTCATCTTTCACTTCTGGGGTGGCTGTGGCTGTAAAAGCGGCCACACAGGGCCGCGTGGGCAAGGTTTTGATATATTTGCCTATCTCCATATAATCCGGCCGGAAATCGTGCCCCCATTGCGAAACACAATGGGCCTCGTCAATGGCCAAGAGGGAAATTTCCAGACTGGCCAACAGTTGGCGGAAAGTGGGATTGGCAAAGCGCTCCGGCGCGATATAGACCAACTTTATGTTTCCTTGCCGAATAGCCACGATGCGTTTTTCAATTTCCGCAAAATCCACCGAGCTGTTGAGGAAGGTCGCCGGGATGCCGCGCGCCGTCAGACTATCCACTTGGTCTTTCATAAGAGCGATGAGAGGCGAAACCACAATAGTGATTTTGTCACTCAAAATCGCCGGCAGTTGATAGCACAAAGACTTCCCTCCGCCGGTCGGCATCAAGGCCACCACATCTTCTCCGCGCAAAATGCTTTCGATGATTTCCTTTTGCCCCGAACGAAATTGGGAGAAATTAAAATATTTTTCCAGTTGTTTTTCTAGCATATTGTGTTCTATCTAATTATAGTAATCCGCCGTAGGCTTGCGAAAAAGTGTTGAGAAAAAACGGAATGGCAATCGCCAAGCCAATCAGTGGTATCACGGTCATCACCACGGTGGCAATGATGGTGGCTAGAAAATATTTTCTGGTCTTTTCCACACTCACCCAGATAGCCTCGATTTTTTGTTCTTGCGCTTCCAATTTTTTGAGGATTTCTTGCTCCATAGTTTTATTTTAATAATATTTAATTTTCATTCTTACCCTGCTCACAATAGACCCTTGCTACGCACCTTGTCTAAAGACCGATATAGCATCCCTGTAAAAAATAATAATGATGCGCCTATCAAGATCAAGTACGCGGGATGCCTTTGAAAAAGCCCCATATCCTCAATTAAAAGTTCGAAGCCATGCAAAATAGCTGCAGCACTAAAAACTATCAGAAAAGAAAAGAGTAAGGGGTAGCGCCGTAGTACTGGTTGCGTATATTTACCCGCACTATCATGCATCTCTTTTACCATTTTTTCTGCTTCTAGTATCGGGTCTTTCGCATACATATTTTTTATTTTAATGAAATTTAATTACACCTCTCTTGTACTATCTTACTACCTTTCTCCTCTTTCGCCAATTTCGGTAGTTAGTGACTAACCGGATAGTCCTTTAACCAACTAAATAGCATTTTCAACTATTAGACTTGTTGCTTAATAACTCACTACTGCAATTTCCATATTTTGGTCAAATTTCCCAAAAATTTTATTGGCTTAGCGACAGCTAAACCGCAAAAATTGTTTGAAAAATTATGCCGCAAAATCTGAAAATTTCGTTACGCAACTTATTAAGCAATAAATCTACTCAACCCCAGGAGGTTATCATGGAAAATACAGCCTATCCATCAACTAGCCTTATTGATTATCGCTATGAACAAATTGATAAAATTTTGAATTCCCTTTATACCCAACGAATCATCTACCCCGGTGAATTCCTGAAGCTGTTTGCCATAGCGCATTATCTCGACACCTTGTCCTCTTTTTTTCCCATCGTAATCTATGAGAAAAAAATGGGGATCGGTCGGACAGATGCTCTGCCTAATCTCCCCCAGGTGGAAAAGCTCCAGCAAGAAATTGATGCCCTGCAAAAATTATTGCAGCACAATGAAAGTGTGTATCGGGAAGTGGACTTTTTCATCCATAAGCTCTTTCTCACTATCCCCGCTATCACGGAAACCATGCAGTAAAGCATCACCCTGGCAGAGGCCGATCCATTGGATGATAACCTCAACCATTAGGAGGTTGATATGCAATCAAAAAGAGCATTATTAATCGCGGCACTAAGAAAGCTTTACCGAAAAAGAATCAGCATTGAGTATGCTCAAGGAACCACCCTCAAAAAAGATAAGCAGGGCGATTTCATACTCATTGCCATCGATGGAAGTTTGCTTACCCTGCAGCACATTGCCAGTGGAAAAAGGTCCTATCATTTTGTGGATGCCATCCAGATTGATTTGCCTGAGCGGAACCGTCTCAATCAACGGCAAAAAAAATCACCGCTGCCCAGCCATCCCTAAAGCCCACAGCTCATGCACTAGATTCTTAGTTGCATGAGCTTTTTATATTGACGCCAAATTTCTTTTGAATTACTTCTTAAAATTATCCGAAATAATATTTATTTTTTCTCCGCTAATTCCATAAAATTTATAGTTTAGAAATTACTTTTTTTATTTCTGCTAAATATTCCCTTTGCCCTATCTTATGTTTAGCTTTGGGAATCATAATTAATTTACTGTTTTTTATTTTACTCTCAGCATCTCGCACTCTTTTCTCAACCTCCACACCCTCCTTGTTTCCTGCCAAAAGAATAACCTTGGAAGAGATTTTTCCTGCCGAATCGTTAAATGATATTTTTTGTAAATCTGCCATTCGCTTTTTCCCCACATACTTTTTCCACCACGTTGGGATATGCGGCAAGTCTTCCTTGAAATATGGTGACAGGGAGCAAAGTATTTGAATTTTTGGCTTTAGCTCTGTAGAAGAAATAAAAGCTATCATAGCTCCATAGGAAAAACCCAAAAAGTAAACTTCTGCGCCATTGATATCACATTTCGCGTATGTTTCCTTGAATTGCTTCACATAATCTGACATGACTTTATATCTCCAATCAATATTAACAATAACCGTCCGCATGCCTTTCTCTCTGAAATAGCCTGCGATTTTAGCGTAAGCAGGATTACTCTTTTTTGATTCAACGTAGCCCGGGATTATGAAGGCAATTTTATTCATCTTGTTTTAAATTCCTTAAGAAGGTTTCGCTAGTGCATGTTAGACTTTCAACCCCTAATAATTATATTTAGTCATCCTAACTATCTCCATTTTATACCCCATTCCCGATTTGGTCGAATAGCCCATCCCAACGCCCGCCAAAAGAGTTAAATTGACTTGTCCCCCCACCTGTGCTAAACTTTGTTGTTGTTTACCAAATATATAAAAAACTTTTTTTATTTCATATTTTACCTCAACCAAGGAGATTGTGATGCAAGGACTAGAGTTGGTCAGTTATCTACTGAATGATCCAGAACACCTACAGAAAATCGAAGAGATCAGGATGAAATATTCCGATAACCAGGTAGCCTTTATCAACAGACTATCCCTCTTCTTTGAATGTTGTTTGAATGAATTACCGCCCGCTTATCGCAAAATCATCCTTTTATTCGCCAAGCATGGCACCGCACTCACCGCGGGCGATATTGTCTTCTATTCGCACCAAAAAATGCACCGGATCAAAATAGATCTGTCCCAGCTGGAAAAAGCTGGCATTCTGGAGAAATTGAAAACCGGAAAATGGCAACTGAAAAACCACGACCTGTTGTGCTACGTCATTGTTCAATTCTCCAGCTTCACTCGGTGGATGAAAAAGAAGAAGAAAGGTCGTGGTAAAATCATCAATCGATACATCTCCGTCGTGAACAAAAGATCCACGGCTGAATTGGGACAATCCTGGTGAAAACATCCGAGGGAGAAATATGAAATAAAAAAACGCCCGCACTAGTCAACACACTAGCCGGGCGTTTTTATTTTAACTGCAGAAAACACCAGCTATTTTTCACCCGCCAATCGCTCTCGTTTATTAAACACGAACAACACCGCCAAAATAATCGCAGTGATGGCCGGCAGGAGGAAAATTAGGGTAATAGCTTCCTTAAGTCGTTGGCATTAATTTGATAACTTCGCACAAAAGAATCATCTACATGGGCATATAACACTCCCTGCCCATTTCCGGTTTCCACAAATTGACTGGCAAAAGTTATTGTTTTTGCCTCGCTGTCTCGGATGAGATATTCGGGCGAAACCCAGTCGATCTTGCCGTGCTCATAATCATAAATAAATAGACCAATGGAAAAGGCACCATATTTCTTTTCTCGTCCCACTTTTTTATCCGCTTCCCGGCCATTCATAAAGCCCAAACACTTTCCCTCGCCCACATCTATAAAATTTTTCGATAGCAACGGCCCGGGAGATGCATGAGCACCGATCCAACTAATATTATTTTCTTTAGGATGAAAGATGGTCTCCCCAAATTTCCATGCACTGCCCATATCCTCAGTAATAGCCGTCCGTATCGTCGAATACCAATAATCCTTCCCGTGATCGCTGGATTCCACTAAATTGTATCGGAACCCCTGTTTATTCAGCGGGGCGATGGAAACCTCCTTAGCTCCAAATCCGTTTTCCTCCATTAAAACCGGCATAGTCATTTCCAAACTATCTAAATTTTTTCCCCAGGCATGACCAAGATGAAGAATGAAATTGTTATTCTTTTTGTCCAATAAAGGAATAGTGAAATAGACATGCTTCATTCCATTTTTTTCGTCCACCCAGATATCCGGGTCTTCCAGACCTAGGAAATCCAACTTAGCAACGTTCAGCTTTTGAATAATTTCTTTTTCATTGCGAATATGTAATCTCTCTTTGATTTCATATACATCCAGCTGATTTTTTTCCACATGATATAAATCACTGCGATCTATATATCCTCGCTTCTCCACGTTACCTTTTCGACTAGTAATGCACCGGATAAGACCATGCCTATAATCAGAACTGGCATCCAGACTCAAAGCCATCACATGTTCAAATCTGTCACCCACTTCAATGGATTTGTTCTTGTTTTCGAGATATAGTTTTTTATGCATTGAATTTCAACTAAAAATATTTTTATTATCCCTCGACTATAGCTATCTCCATTCTAACCTCCTTTCCCTCTTTTTGCCAGTTAGAACCTGACCTTGTTAATTTCCCTTGCTTTGATTATACTTCAACCAAGCCTCCATCCGCCCCACCCTTTACAAAACGCTTTTTTTGGAGTATAATAATAAATTAGTGCTTGAAATTGGATTTTTGGCTGAAAAATAAGACTCTCTTCTTTAACAACTACCTAAAAAAATTAACTTCTTTGTGGAGGTAAGCATGCCTAATAATGATCACTTTGTGCAATGTCGGAATCAACACCTGCTTTTTCTTGAAAATACTATCAATAGTATTTTGAGCGATACTGCGAAAAATTGCAGTGTTGCTCCTTCTTCTCAAATAAAAAGATTGCATACTGCAATGGAATTTCTCTTTGGATGCACCGAGGAACTTTCTAAAAGCATTGCCCATTTGGAGACTCAGCTCTTCACACTGCGATTTAAAAAGAGATACTCCCCTGCTAAGAAGTTTCGGGATCTCAAGCTACGGCGGATGTTGCAAAGGGAGATCAAATTCAAGCAATGCATCATCCAAAACTACCATGCTTTTTTCTTTTGCAAGCTGAATGAGTACATCAGTCGGGAAGAAAAGAAGATTAATTTTACTACGCGAGTCCAATGAACTCGCCCGCCCATCACGTTGTCAATTGACAATGTGATGGGTTTTTTTATTTCCAAAATTACCAATCATAAAAATTCACAAGCAACCTCCTATTTGTCTTTCCTAATGGTCTCATATATTATGGATAGGTAAGCGACATTTAAATGAAATTATGACACTTAAAGATTTAGGCTGGGAGCGATATAGCACAGACTTGCCGATGGAGACTCTCCCACTGGAAACCACAGTGGCCAGAGTGGCAGTGGAAAACCGAGGCAGTTATCTGCTCTATTCCACTGTGGGAGAATTGGAAGGGATTATGCGGGGAAAGTTTATGCACGGGAAAAAAGCCAACAGCGTCTATCCCAAAGTGGGCGACTGGGTAGTTTTTGAAAAATTGGCCGATGAAAAAAAAGCCATCATCACCGCCATCTTACCGCGTATTTCACAGCTCTCTCGCAACAAAGCCGGTGAGGAAGCGGCTGAACAAATCATTGCCGCCAACATCGACACGGTTTTTATCGTCCAAGGCCTGGATGGAGATTTCAATCTCAGTCGCCTCGAGAGATATGTCGCTATGGCGCAGGCGGGCAATTGCCAGCCGATCATTTTGCTAAACAAGTGTGACCTTGCTCCCGATGCCTCCGCCAAACTCGCGCAAGTAGAAACGGCTTTGCCTGGCGTGCCTGCAATTCTCACCAGCGCCACGCAGAATTTGGGCATTGAGCAGGTGCGGTCGCTGATTACGACCGGCTTATCTTTAGTTTTTGTCGGCTCTTCGGGTGCCGGCAAATCCACCCTTATTAATAATTTGCTGGGCACGGCACGGCAAAAAACCGGTGCCACGCGACTGACAGACAGCCGAGGCAAGCACACCACCACCAAAAGAGAATTGATTGTCCTGGATTCCGGCGGCGTCCTCATTGACACTCCCGGCATGCGGGAGTTGGGCCTGTGGACCCAATCAGAAAACTCCATAAGAGAAACCTTTGATGATATCGAGGCGCTTCAAAAAAAATGCAAATTCAATGATTGCGATCACGAGCGCAGCCAAGGCTGCGCCATTGTGGCCGCCGTGACCAATGGCGCCCTTCCCCAAGAGAGATACCAAAGCTTTCTTAAGCTCACCCGGGAGGCGCAGGCACGCCAGAGGAAGACGTGGAAATAATTGGAAATTTTCAATAACCAATTTTCAATAGATTAACAGTTCGCCATTTTTCTTTTCCCAAAAGAAAAGTGGCTAAAAAGAAAACTACCTCCGCCAGCTGGCGGATGCATCCCAAGACAAATTCTCCCGTCTCGTTCGAGGTGAACTCGCCGAGGCGGACAACTTGCTCACTAAAATTCCTGATGCGACCGAAAAGGTATGCGGAATTTCTTAACGCTCACAAATTTCAATTTGTATCTTGGCATTTCGTTGGTGCGGGGATTTTTTCGAAACCATACTTGCGAAAAAAACTTAAATTTGGTGTTTGAGATTTGTTTTCTTGTTTGATTATTGTATCTTGGTGCTTGTTTCTTAAGTATGTCTAGTCCTTAAAATTACAATATTCCCTTGCCTCATGGATACAAATAAAAGAGCACCAGCTATACACGCCGGTGCTCTTTTTATCATTCACACTAAAGGTTATTTCTAATTCGGTGCCACTTCCCTCCAATTCAAATCGCGACAATCTTTGGTGCCGTTGCATGTTCCGCTACAGCCATCACTATAGGTTTTTCCTATGCAAATATTGGCAACGTTGGTGCAGTCAGAAGAGCAAGGAGCGCTTCTTTTTGCATAACATGGCTGTGCATTGCAATCCCAATTAGCAGTGTATCCTGGCCATGGAAATTCTGGCTTAACAGAAGGTGTTCCAACAGAACAAAATCCAGTGTCAGTGTTCCAATTGAGTGGTCTAGGGGCATTTGCCGCATACGTGTTATAACTATTGATATTCGATCCGCATTCACCAATAGGAAGAGGTATTGCATATTCACAATTTGCAGTATAATAATCTGGATGCCATTTGCTTACACACTTCCACATATTGTATGGCGTGCTCTTAGTACTCTGAGTAGGGCCATCATCAAAATCACAAGCCCACCAAGTTCCATATTTATCTATAATTCTTTGACTGACACTTTTTGGATATGGATATTTACCATTTTTTGCTCCTGCATGATACGCTGCAAGTTCTCTATCATAGTCGCTTTTCATTGTGGCATAATCAGCTGGATCACAATAATATGGAGGGCTTGGGAGTGGGGTTCCTTGTTTACATGTTCCCACATCCACACCACAGTATGGTATTGGCATGGGGTCAGGTATTGTTTTAGAACGTGCCGTACAATATGACCAATCACTACCATTAGCCTGACAATACCATTCCCAACCCCAACCGTTGGGAGGAGTATCATAATACCATGATGTTTCCCAATTCGGACTCAAATGTTTTGCAAATTCTGGACGACTACATAAAGGATCATCATACGTCACTTCGCGATCAAATGTTTGCCCAGCAGCTGATCCGCAGCCAGTCACACTGCAGCTTCTTTTCCCGTTGCAAAATCCGCCACATCCATCACCGCAAGTTTCTCCTGCACAAGTATTGGTAGCACAAGAGCAATCAGCGGTGCATCCTGTACCACTATCACTCACCGTAAACGAACCTCTGCATGTCGCTGATTTTCCAGCACTATTAGTTACTGTTCCGGTACAAGTTTTTGATCCAGCAACACTAGATGTCTGATCGTACGAACCGGCCGCTATCGTTCCAGTACCAGCACCGGAAACTAAGGTGCCTGTACAAGCATAACTCACTTGTGAGTCGGCATCATTAGTCATGGCCACAGCTAGACTCGCTGACTGATTGATTTTAGCTGAACTTGGGGACCAAGTCATTGAGCAAGATGGATCAGTTATTGACACAGCATTCACCGTAAACGAACCGCTGCATGTCGCTGATTTGCCAGCACTATTAGTTACTGTTCCGGTACAAGTTTTTGAGCCAGCTTTGTCTGATGTCTGATCGTACGAACCGGCCGCTATCGTTCCGGTGCCAGCACCTGAAACTAAAGAACCGGTACAAACATAACTTACTTTTGAGTCGGCATCATTAGTCATGGCTACAGTTAGACCTGTCGACTGATTGATATTAGCTGGACTTGGGGACCAAGTCATTGAGCAAGTGGGGTCAGCTACTACTGCTCGACTAGCCGTACAATCCTTATTTGCTCCACCACTTGAGCCAAGACAAGTCCAAGAAACTGAACTCCCGGCATTTATGAAACCCACTGGCTGACCACCGGAAACACCATTGCTGCCCAGAGCGCAAAAACTTCCCGCATCTCGGCTAGGCCAATCAGTTGTAGTGGATGGATATGCCTGTGCGTTCGGTCCGCAAATGGCAGCTGGCGCTGTAAATTGATATGAAGCACTGCAAGGGGACGTTGCTCCAACACTATTCGCAACCTCAATTTTACAATCAATATATTGTGCAGTTGCGGAAGTAACCGGCCAAGTGCCATTCGTTCCTGCTCCTGGACTCAAGGTAATTGATTGGCTATGCGCAGCACACCCCGCTTTCGCACTTACGGCGCCGGTGGATGTTAATTTACCAGTTATAGTATTCCCGATACCGGTAGATGTTGGAGAATAGGAAAGTGTGCAAGTGGGAGGAGGACAAGCACCTACGGAAATCGCTTTTGAAGCAGTTATCTCTTCTGATCCTACATACTTATTCCAATCATGCCATTCATGCGCAAATGTTATCTTAAAAGGAATTGTATGCGACCCCAATGACAAATTACCGAGATTTTTAGTTTTTGCCCCAGAATCACTACTCATATTGGTTGCCGCGTAGCCAGCATTTCTATAAATAGCATCATCACTATGACTATCACTCCATACATTACTGCCATTAATATACAAATTAGCGCCAACTGTGATATTACTGCATGCCGCCCATTTCATGCTAGCGCTCGCAGTACTGTCAGTGCAAGTAGTTCCTGCTTCTGCGTCATACGTGCCAGTAACCGTGCAATATCCTTTCTCATTAGCCTCAATGGTTCCATTCTTGTTATTATCCAGTTCAAAGCACAAATACGAACCAGTGGTAAAAGCCGCTGCATTCACAATGGCAGTTTGCAAAAACATCCCCCCGCCCAAAATCATAATTCCCAGAAACATTTGCATTCCCCTTTTGTTTTTGTATACACGCCTGCGAATAAAATAGAAAATCAAAGCGATAAGCGGCAGTATCACTATGAAGATTTTGGCTATTTGCATAGCTGTCATTTCATACCAATGTTTTACTACGGGTATTGCGGACACTGTTTTTACTGCAAAATTAGCTTGATCCAGAGTGACGCCACTTTGATTTTGAATTTTTGCCAGAACTGTTGGATTTTGACAATCTGCCGTTATGGGAATTTCCACTTGCACGTTTTTACCAAAACCACTAAACCTGGTCACGGATTCATCCGAACAAGCTTTCTTATCAGTATCCACAATGCTCGACCTCAGCACTAGGTCATCGGCATTCATCATACTTTTAATAGCATTAGCATCTCGCGCTCCGGGAAAGGCACTAGCATTGCCACTAGTCAGAACAGAAACTTTTGCCACATCTCCTTTTACATAATAATCTTTATCCGTTGTTGCAGTCTGTATCGTAGCTGCCTCTCCTTGGATGACATACCTAAAGATCACATTATTGGAAACATCCTTCCCGTCAAGACGCAGCGAGAATCTTCCTTCATAGGCTTGCGCAGTACTGGACTTATCGATTGCATAGGAAATCGTTTTCTTTTCTCCAGAATGGAAGACCTCTTTTTGCGTCAACTCCTTTTGACTGACCACGTCACCGAAAGAGGTTCTTTTCTTTGTGACAAAATAGACGACAGATTCGATATCCGCACCTCCTGAATTTATGACATTTTCACATACCAATTTCAATTCTTCCCCTGATGCCAAATCGACGCCTTGCATAGGATCATATTTACTGTCCCCAATTTGCAAATGACATTGCAAGGAATCAATGAAAATCCCTGTCTGACTATCCTTTTTTAACATACCCGCGCTGGATATCGCAAGTGTCATTCCTTTTTCACTGGATAACCCAATTTGCATTTCATAGCTTTCATTTCCCGGCAAACTTTCCGGCATATGATATGCCAATTCTTTGTGGACGCTTTGCCCCGGTGTCAAGCTAAGGACTTCGTCAAAGACAACATTGTCCACCAGATACTTACCATTCTGTGTAGATCGATACAATTCTAGGGCATATTTTATGCCTGGTTGCGTCTTATCCCACTCATTTACGATATCAAAGTTAACATTGAAAACATTCGCTCCCTGATCTACAACGGAGACCTTTCGAATATTGGTATCGGCGACAATCTCAATATTCAAATTATTCACCTTTCCTCCATCTTGAGCAGGAGGCGCTATCTCCGCATGCGTGGCCATCAGCGGCATGCATAAAATAACACCGGCCAACAAGAGCAAATATTTTTTCATACTTTTTGTATTAGATAATTTAATTTATTTTTTAACTACTAGACCTCTTGCGTAATAATTCGCTACTGCAATTTCCATATTTTGGTCAAATTTTCCAAAAATTTTCTTGGCTTAGCTAAGGCTAGGCCGCAAAAATTGTTTGAAAAATTGGCTTAATAGAAAATATGTAAGGATAAAAATGTCGATTTGGAGTATAATAGAAGGCATAATCGTAAATCATCTATTATGCTGAATAAAAAAAGTGTCCAAAGTGCGGAAAACTGCAGGCAGTAAAGAACGGAATATTCC
>CAIMIV010000025.1 GCA_903841185.1 uncultured bacterium | reverse complement strand
TGATAGTCCCGCTTGGAATCAGATCCCGGGAGTCCCGGCATCATATGGTAGTTGATTTTGAAGCCGGCGTCTTTCAATAGTTGGGTGGCTTCGATTGTTTTTTGAATAGTATGGCCACGCTTATTGATTTTTAGGACATCGTCAAAAATAGATTGTACCCCCAATTCCACTCGAGTGCATCCGAGGTTTCTGAAATTTACAATTTCTTCCGCATCGATATAGTCTGGGCGGGTTTCCAGTGTGAGACCGATGATCCGACAAGCGGCAGTTTCATTTTTCTTCTGTTCTTTTTTTAGCGCATCCAATGTTACATGCTTTATGCTATATGCTTTAGGTTCCTTGTATTCATTGCAAGCTTGGAAGCATTCCAGAATAAATTTTTTCTGATAATTTTTCGGCAGATAGGAAAAGGTGCCGCCCATGACAATCAGTTCTACTTTGTCGATGGCATGCCCATTAAGTTCCAGTGCTCGCAAGCGGTTTTGCACTTGTCGCCTGGGGTTAAATTTGGCTGCTATGGCGCGCATCACCGCCGGTTCATTAGAAAGGTAGCTTTTAGGCATGGCGGCCTCGGTGGGGCAATAAATGCATTTGCCGGGGCAAGGATAACTCTTGGTCAGCACCGCTACCACAGCCACACCGGACTCGGTGCGGATTTTCTTGCTCCGAAGTCTTTTTTCAAAAGCCAGGCTGCGGGGAATTTCCTTTCGGGCGACTAATTTTTCGTAATGCTCCCGCATATCCGCATTGGTAGGAGGTTGCACGCCCAGCTTCTTGCAGATATCTTTTTTGAGACGCAAAAAAGCCGTCGGACCGGAAGTTTCTTCCGCCAGAGCCATTTTTATAAACTCATCATAAATCTTTTTCATATCTTAGTAATTGTTCAATATCTCATGCCGAGTTGAAATCACGAAATTTCGAGCGAAAAACCTGGAAGTTGAGGAATGGCTGTTTATGACAACCTGAAGAGACTTGCGGGTTTTGCAGCCGGAATTTCGGAATTTCAGCCGGCAAGCCATTTTAGGGGGTGAGATATGGAACAGTTACTAATAGCCTAACGGATATGCAAAAAATAGGCAAGGTTTAGACAGTTGAACTTTCCAGCGAACTTTGCTATACTTCTCCCGTATGAAAAAAAGAGTAGTCGACAAGATAATCGGGCAAACCGAGGCGGGTTATGATCAGATGGCGGAAAAATTTTCCGGCACCCGTTCTTTTTTTTGGCCGGATTTGAATTTCATCAAGAATCACGTCAAAGATGGCGATCAGGTATTGGATTTTGGGTGTGGCAATGGCCGCCTCTTGGAAATTTTACAAGACAAGCCGTTGCAATATTACGGGGTGGATGTTTCGCAAAAACTGATTGCTCTGGCCCAGGCCAAATATTCGCACTGGGCGCCCAATTTTTCCAAAATTTCCGGTCAAGCCAGATTGGATTTTGCCGATGATTTTTTTGACGCCGTGGTGTCAATCGCGGTGTTTCATCATTTTCCAGACGAGCAGTTCCGCTTGGCGATGGCGCAGGAATTGTCTCGCGTCACCAAGCCCGGGGGCACGGTGGTGGTGACGGTTTGGAATTTGTGGCAAGAAAAATATAAAAAACATCTGTGGAAAAACAGGGGGCGCAAGTTGCTCGGGCGAAGCCGCTTGGGTTGGCAGGATTGTGAGATTCCTTTCCGCAATAATACCGGAGAAACATTCAAACGTTTTCACCATGCCTATACAATGGAAGAAATGAAAAAAATATTTGAGACGGCCGGCTTTGCAGTGCATGAGGTGAAGGTGATAAATAATAAAAATTTGGTGCTGATTGGAAAAAAAATACTTGCCCCGCACTAACTTTCGATGTATTGAAATTAGTTGAGGAGTGGCAATGAAATAATTTTTTAAAGACACTTTCTGTTTTATTAAAATTTAATAATATCGAAAGTTTAGTGCGGGGTGAAAAAGAAAAAAATCAGAGCGTTAGTCCTTTTTTCCGGCGGTTTGGATTCTCTTTTGGCGGTGAAAGTGTTGGAAAAGCAAGGAATTGAAGTGGTGGCGCTGTCTTTTGTCAGTTATTTTTTTGGTGACGAAAAAGCCAAGGAAGGCGCCGAAAAAAACCGGATAAACTGGCGTTCTATGGATTTTTCCCAATTGCACGCTGAGGTGGTGAAGCATCCCAAACGGGGCTATGGCAGTGCGATGAATCCTTGCATCGATTGTCATCTGCTGATGATTCGCGAGGCCGGGCGGATAATGCGCGAGGAGGGTTTTGATTTCGTGGCCACCGGTGAAATCCTGGGTCAGCGTCCGATGTCACAGAATTTGAAAGCGTTGCAACTGATTGAAAAGGAATCGGGCATCGCCGGTCAGCTGTTGCGGCCGTTGTCGGCGCAACTCTTGGCCGAGACGGAAGTGGAAAAGCGAGGAGTGGTGGATAGGTCTGCGTTATTGGATTTCTCCGGTCGCTCGAGAAAACGGCACGTGGCGCTGATAGAAGAGTTTCAAGTGATTGATTTTCCCACGCCCAGTGGCGGGTGCATTTTGACGGAGATTGATTTTGGAAAAAAGCTGAAAGAATTGTTGGAAAAAAATAACAATCCGTCGGCCTCGGATTATGCTCTTTTGCAAACCGGAAGAACCTTTTGGCAGGAAGACGCAATGATTGTTGTCGGCAGGAATAGCCAGGATAATGAAAAGTTGAGGTTATTACAAGAAAAAGGTGATATACTAATAGAGTTAGGGGATTTTATGGGTCCGCTGGCCTTGGTCAGGGGGAAGGAAACGGCGACAGCCGTTGAAAGCGCTAGGAAAATGGTGGCGGGCTATTCCCGGCATACCAAGGATTTGGACTATCAGAAAGTTAATTTCAAAGGAATATAGATGAAAATTTTACAAGGAAAAGAAATCGCGGAGAGAATTTTGACTGAGGTGCGAGAGAATATTGCGCAAGAAAAACTAATCCCCGGCTTGGCGGTTATTTTGATTGGCTCGGACGAGGCGTCCCGGATCTATGTCGATTTGAAAGGAAAGGCGGCGCAAAAAACGGGCATTGATTTTCGTTTGATTGCGATGGAGGAACATATCACGGAAAAAGAAGTGTTGGATAAAATTCAAACATTGAACTCGGATACCCAAATCAGCGGGATTATTGTGCAGCTGCCGTTGCCAGCGCATCTGGATAAAAACAAAATAATCCAGTCCATCGCACCGCAAAAAGATGTCGATGGTTTTAGTCTGCAAAAAACATTTCCTCCGGTTTTCCCGCATGCTCTATTGGAACTCTTGAAATCAGCGGGAACTGATTTGAAAAATAAGCAGGCTGTTATTTTGTGCAATTCGCAAGAATTTGGCGAAATGATGCAAGAGCTTTTAGAAGGCGAAGGCCTGGAAGCGCAATATGTTTTCCGTTTTCAAATACCCGAGAAGCTAGATGATATCAAAAATGCTGATGTGCTTATTTCTGCTTGCGGACAAAAAAATCTTATTTCCAGAGATATCGTAAAAGAAGGTGCCATCATCATTGATGGTGGCATCGTGCGGGTGGACGGCCAGGTGCGGGGCGACGTGGACAGCGATTCTTTGCTAGACTTCCCCGGTTACCTGTCTCCCGTGCCCGGCGGAGTGGGCCCGGTCACCATCGCGTGCCTCTTGCGCAACGTCTATTTAGCAGCGAAAAAATCTCAATAGAATCTTTTATCTGAGCCAAAAACTACTCTAACCGTTTGACAAAACGGCTATTTAGGTGTATACTAGTAAATCAGTTCGTTAACATTCTCACTGGCGCTTTGCCACAGCAGAAAGGATTTTTAGATTCAATCTTTGGGGACTTAGTCTCCATAAGGGAGACTAAGTCCCCTTGACGGGGTAATTTGAATTTTTTCTGCTGGGGCGAAACCGATGGGCGGTGAAGCTTACTTATAATGGGTAACAGCAAATATGAATCGCAACATTGTTCTTTAGGAACTCCGTTGCACGACAAAGAAGGAGGACAACTATGAGTGAGTTAAAACTCGATGTTGATCAGGCAAGTGAATTGAAGGCGGCATTTCGTCGAGGAAATTGGACGAATGCGGAAATTAAGAAAATTTGCGAAGGAAATGTTCTTGAACAATTTCGAGAAGTTATTCTTGGTCACGCTGAAATCGTGCAGATAAAGTATGTAATTGATTGTGACGCCGATCCATTTTGTCCTAATGATTGGAAGGTTAACAAGCATAAAAAAGGTGGGCAGCTTGAATGGGATCTTGCAAAGACCTTATTGTATCTGTCTGACGTTCAAAAAAAAGGGGGCATTATCGAGGGAGATGAGCTTCGCAAAGAGATTGAAAATATGCCTGTACTCAATGCTAATGTGCTAGTTTATTTGTTAGCACATCAGCAGCTTGTACCAGAAGAATGGAAGAATAAAGCAGTTTTCTTTTGGGGTACGATTTATTGCGACTCATCTGATGGCAAATTATATGTCAGTGTCCTCCGTTGGTCTGGCTACGCGTGGGTCCCGAGCTTCTTCTGGCTCGGCGGTGTTTTTAACTGTAGCTGTCCCGCGGCGTTGCTCGCAAGTTAGTGCTGTGGACTTAGTTTCTTGGACCTTCTAGACCTTTAAAACTTAGTCCTTGGAGCGCTAAAAATGGGCCTCGTGTTGTATTACACACGAGGCCTTTTAATTTGGCTATTAACTCATAAAAAATCCCTCCAATGAATGGAAGGATTTTTTCTTGGTGCCGCGGGCGAGACTCGAACTCGCATGATATTGCTATCGCGGGATTTTGAGTCCCGTGCGTCTACCATTTCACCACCGCGGCGTATTATGTTGTATAACTTTCTTTTCTGCTCTATTTCACCACTGCCATAGAATATGCTATACTTTATTTATTATGGCAAAGATAATCTCACTCGTCAACCAAAAGGGTGGAGTTGGTAAAACTACCTCCGCCATCAACCTGGCAACCTATCTGGCCGCCGCCGGGAAATTTGTCTTGCTCGTGGATCTGGATCCGCAGGGAAACGCCTCTTCTGGCCTCGGCATTGACATTCATAAGGTGGAGAAAAGTCTCTATCATTCCATGGTTTTGGGTGAGCATCCTTCTAAAATCGTCATCCGTCTGAGCACTATGGAGCATGACGTTATTCCCGCCAACCAGGACTTGGCCGGGGCGGGCGTGGAGCTGGTGAATATGGAAAATCGCGAATTCCGCTTGTTTAACGTCTTGCAGGAAATCAGAACGAATTATGATTATATCATTATTGACTCCCCGCCGAGTCTGGGGCTGCTGACCATCAACGGTCTGGTGGCGAGCGACGAGGTGATTATCCCAGTGCAAACGGAATATTTCGCTTTGGAAGGCTTGAGTCAATTGCTCAACACGGTGAATCTGGTGAAAGAAAATTTGCAACCGAACTTGAAAATCATGGGAGCTTTGCTCACGATGTATGACAAAAGGAATCGCCTGTCGCGTCAAGTCATCAAGGAGGTGCAAGACCATTTTCCAGGGTATGTTTTTGATAGTATCATTCCGCGCAGCGTGCGGTTGGCGGAGGCGCCGGGATTTGGCAAGTCTATTTTGAGTTTTGACGCTTTTTCCAAAGGAGCCCGGTCGTATAAGAATCTGGCGCGGGAAATCATCGAAAGAGACAAAGCGGAAAGTGAAAAAAAGTTTACGGTATAAGAAATAAATTTTTGTAATTTTTGTAATTTTTAATTTTATAAATAAAGCTTAATTCTTAAATTTTTAAACAATAGAAATTAAAGAATTA
>CAIMIV010000024.1 GCA_903841185.1 uncultured bacterium | reverse complement strand
TACTGCCTGCAGTTTTCCGCACTTTGGACACTTTTTTTATTCAGCATAATAGATGATTTACGATTATGCCTTCTATTATACTCCAAATCGACATTTTTATCCTTACATATTTTCTATTAAGCCTAATTTGATTATTATTTGGTTATTGTATCTTGTATCTTGGTTATTTATCATTTTCTTTACTACTAAAGAAAAAGGCACTGACGATGAATCGTCAGTGCCTTTTATTGGGCACATATTTTACACGTCCAAATTCTTCACGCTCTTGGCATGGGTTTGAATGAAACGTCTACGCGGTTCCACATCCGACCCCATCAGCACATCAAACATCTTGTCGGCGGCCGCCGCGTCTTCGATGGTCACTTGCAACATCAAGCGTTTGTCCGGATCCATGGTGGTTTCCCACAATTGTTCCGGATTCATTTCTCCCAAACCTTTATAACGCTGGATATTGATACCCAAAGATTTTTCCTCGGTCATTTTTTCCTCCTCCTCTTCGTTGTCATCCGTTTCCATCACGATTTCCTCTTTTTCCGCTTCAGCCTCCGCCGCCTCTTTGGCTGCAGTCTTTTTCAATTCCTTATTCTTTCCCACCGCAATTTTTATTTTATCCACCGCAATATTTTTTTCCTCCTCCGTATAGACATATTGCACATCCTTGCCTTTCTGAATACGATAGAGTGGCGGTTGGGCGATATAGATGAAGCCACTGGTAATCAAAGGTTCATAATAACGGTAGAAAAAAGTCAGCAGCAACGTGCGGATATGCGATCCGTCGACGTCGGCATCGGCCATAATGATGATGCGGTGATAGCGCAATTTTTCAATGTTGAAACTGTCCCCGATTCCGGCGCCTAGGGCGATGATAATCGGTTTCAAAGTGTCTGATTTCACCACCTTGTCCAAAGTCGTTTTTTCCACGTTCACCAACTTTCCGCGCAACGGCAAAATAGCTTGAAATTTTCGATTGCGTCCTTGCTTCGCACTATTGTGTACAAATATACCTGAACTCAAAGCAAAATTATGCGTTTCTGGAACTTCCAAATCAAATACATCCATTCTATTTTTAATCTTTTCAATAGATTTTATTTTATGATTAAAATTAGCCACAGCTTCATTTAATCTATTTCTATCTCCATTGAAAAAACGTTCGCATATTGTAGAAAATTTTATGATACTTTTATCATGCAGTTTTTTTCTTTCTTCATCATATCTGGCAACATCGATTTTTTTATACTGATCATAAATAGCCCGCATTAATTTGAGAGCTTTATTCAGATATGTCTTATTATACGATGTTTTTCTTTTTTCTCGAAAATCCGCCGTCCATTGTTTTTTTGTCTCCTCAGATCTCCACTGCAAAAGATCTCCATCGCTCCACTGCTTTTTAGCAACAACTGATAATTCCTTTATCTTTTCCGGGTTTGAGATAAAATATTCTTTAACTTTTTCTGATTGTTGCTCTCGATTTTCTTTCTTGCTCCAATATTTTTTCTGCTCCGCATTCAAAAGCGCGTTGTTTGCTTTTCGATATTCAGCATTGGAATTATAAAATTCAAAAAATTTAGTCATCATGAATTTTTTGTATTCCTCATTCTCCCATTGTTTTTTAGCATTCTCGCTTAATAATTTTCGCGTTTTTGGCATTTTCATCCTTTTGCTCATTTTTTCTCTAAATTCTTTCGTATCTCTTAGCTCTCTAAGCTTTTGCAAAACAATCGGATTTTTTAAATTCTTCTCATAAAATTTTCTGTGCAAAGCTAGATGCGATTCTTTTGTCATTCGCACAAGGTTATCCGGATTGTTATTAAGCTTATCAAAATTTATATGATGGCGATGCGCGCCGATTTCTTCTTTATAAATTTTATTTTCTAGATTATGCCCATCCGCTAGCATGTGCGTAAAAATCCACCTCGAACAGCCTGGATCAAAAACCATCTCATATCCCTTAATCGTTATTCTTTTGCCTATCCTGGAATACTGTTTTCGCAAGGGCATTAATGAATCATCGCTGCGCAAATCAGCCGCTTTTTTATATGACCCGTCACGAAGCATAAACAAATGATCTGGGGTGCATACCAACTCTTCATCATTATCTAAAATTATTTTTATAACTTCCGCCCCTGATTGGGTTTTGCGAACATTTTTTATTTTCTCAATGCCAATTTCTCCATCGCTTTTAATTGTATAACAATAATTTTTTATGCCAGCTGTTTCTTCCGCAATCAATTCAAAAAAATTAAGATTTCTTCCATCTGCTAAGGCAATTTTTGTGTTACCATCAAAACATCCACCGGCAGAGTCTCCCTCCACGATATAGACTTCCGTTTCAGCGGGATTTCGGGAGGAACAATCAGCCAGCTTGCCCGGCAAGGTCATCCCTTCCAAAGCGCCTTTGCGAATGACCGCATCCTTGGCCGCGCGGGCGGCAATCCTGGCTTTGTTGGTCAACATACACTTTCCGATAATTGCCTTAGCATTGTTCGGATGGGACTCCAAATAATCTGACAGCGCTTCCGCGGTAATGCTGGAAACGATGCCGCGCATTTCACCGTTGCCCAACTTGGCTTTGGTTTGTCCTTCAAATTGCGGATTGCGCAGCTTCACACTGATGACCGCGGTCAGTCCTTCTTGCAAATCTTCCGCCGTCAAATTTTCGTCTTTCTCTTTCAACAACCCACTCTTCCTGGCATAGCTATTCATGACGCGCGTCAACGCGGTACGAAAACCCACTTCATGCATGCCTCCCTCGGGAGTGAAGATGTTATTGGCAAAAGAAAAGACGTGTTCTTTATAACTGTCGGTATATTGCATGGCAATTTCCACCACGGATTCGGTTTTCTCATCCTCTTTTTCCACGTAGAACGGCAATTCATTTTTCACTTCCTTGCCGCGATTGAGAAATTTGATAAACGAAGTCAGACCGCCGTCAAAAAGAAATCCATACGCTCTTTCTTTGCCCGCTTCGCGCTGGTCATAGACTTTGATCGTAATGCCTTTCACCAAAAAAGCTTGGTGACGCACATAGGCCAGAATTTTTTCCCAACTGTATTTGATCTCCGGAAAAATTTGCGGATCCGCTTGAAAAGAAATAATGGTTCCGGTAGCCGTGGATTTGCCGGTCACTTTCGGCTCTTTGGTCTTGGGGATGCCGCGTTCAAATTCCATGGCATAAACTTTGCCATCGCGATGCACCTCAGCTTTAGTCCAAACAGACAGAGCATTCACCACTGACACACCCACACCATGCAAACCGCCGGAAATTTTGTAGCCGTTGCCGCCGAATTTTCCTCCGGCATGCAGCACTGTCAGCACGGTTTCCAGGGTGGATTTTTTTGTCTGCGGATGAATCTCCACTGGGATTCCTCTGCCGTAATCGGTTACTTCAACTATATTATCCGGCATGATCCGTATGATAATTTCTTTTCCATAGCCGGCCATCGCTTCATCGATACAGTTATTGATCACTTCCCAGATCAAATGATGCAGACCCTCCGTAGAAGTGCCTCCAATATACATACCTGGTCTTTTACGCACCGGATCCAAGCCTTCCAAAACTTGAATGGATTTCGCATTATATTCTTCTCCACCTTTTACCTTTTTTTCTTTTTCCGTTGCCATAAAATTTACTTAAAAATCTAAATTTCAAAATCCAAATTTCAAATAAAATCCCAAATCCAAATTTCAAAAATTTAGATTTTTTAATTTTAGATTTTATTTGACATTTGATTTTTTGATTTTGGATTTACAAAATTATATATTATTTAAAACTTCAATCCCTGGATACAAAATACAATTCTATTAAAAATACTCCTGCTAACAACAATAACCCATCCCACCAAATCAAAACGCGAAAGCTTTGCAGAATTAGCAGTCCAATAGAGAAAAGAGCCAGCAAAATTCCTTGCCGAAAACTCAAACTGATATTGGAAAAAGCATTTTCCGCATTCACTTGTCTTTTTCGCAAGCGCAACAGCAATAGATTGAAAAATCCGCTCAAAAAAAAGAACACACTCGCATAAAAAAGAACTTTTCCTACCAAACCTGCCGCATCCGGATCCACCACTCTAACCACGAACACAAAAGCGCCCAGAGAGAGCAAGGTCAGCATGCGAATTCCCCAAATGTAGGTCGTAAGAGACATAATGCAATATTTATTTTGTTTTTTATCTCTCCCCCATCAGGACATCCTTTACTCCATTCAGGATAAATACAAAAGCAAACATACCCGAAATGTTTTAAGTCACTATTCCAGTATAGACTATTTTTCTTATTTTGGCAAAGGCTTATTTAAAGCAAAAAATCTGCCTCTAATCAGACAGATTCGATGCTATTTGAGTATTTTTAGATTATAGTGCTGTTTTGATTTGCACATTTTGCGCGGCCACTGAACCATCCGGACTAGGTTTGCCGTTTACCACCACGTCTGCACCCACTGCCAAATCCGTCGCACTAGCTTTGTTGGCTTTCACTACTGCAGTTTGGTCAGAATAGAAAACTATTTTAGAACTGCCGTCTTGAGTTTTCACTGTGAAACTTTTATCATCCTTGGCCATGACTTGTCCCGCAATAAAACCGCCCATCCCGCCTTGTCTGCCGCCTGGTCCCTGTTGTCCGCCACCGCCCCCTCCCTGCAATCTTCCTCCATCTGTTCCCATCATACCGCCCCCGCCCTGTCCGGCTCTCGCCGCTGCCCGTTGCGAAACGCTATATTGCATCCCGCCATAAAAAGCCACGCCTGCAATTACTATTATAATTGCGACCATACTGATGATGTGTTTTTGCTTGTCCATATTATTTTGTTTATAAATTATTAACTTATTTCAAACGTCTTGGTTTTTGGTTATTGAAATTTTTGATTTGTTTGTACCTTGTATCTTGATGTTTGGTTATTCATAGCGCAGTGCTTCCATCGGACTCAAATTAGCGGCGCGCCTGGCCGGATAGAAACCAAAAACAATCCCCACACCCGCCGAAACACTAAACGCCAACAAAATGGACGACACGGAAACTTGCGTGGTCAGTTGCGGCACAAAGTTGGAAACCGCCAGTGACGCTGCCCAGCCTAAAGCCACCCCGAGAAACCCCCCCAGAAATGTCAGTGCCACCGCTTCGGCCAAAAACTGCAAATTAATATACAATTTTTTAATCCCCACCGCCTTGCGCAAGCCGATCTCGCGCGTTCTTTCTGTCACCGTGGTCAACATCATATTCATAATCCCGATTCCGCCCACCAGGAGTGAGATGCCCGCAATGGAAGCGAGCAAAATAGTGAAGGTGCCGGTGATACTGGAAGCTGTGGCCATGATATCCGCTTGGTTCATCAGGCTGAAATCCGCTTGCAATGGATCGGTGATGCCATGGCGTTTCAACAACAGATCAGAAATTTGATTCTGCACCGCCGTCATGGAATTTTGATCGCTAGCCGCCACACTCACCGTGGTGACGAAAGTGTCTCCGGTGATAAAATGTTGTGCACTGGAAATAGGAATGTAGATGCTGTCATCCGGACTAGTGAACCCCGACCCGCCTTTCGCCACTGTCACGCCGATCACATCAAAATCAACGTTTTTGATGCGAATAATCTGTCCCACCGGATTGAAACCAGCTCCAAACAAATCATCCCGCGTGGCTGCCCCTAGCACCGCCACTTTAGCGGAACTTCGCACCGCTTGATCCATAATGAAAGTACCCGATTCCATGGCGATGTTTCGCACCACCGCATAGTCCGGAACGGTTCCTACAATTTGCGTGTTAGTGTTAGTGCCTTTGGCTGTCACTTGAGCACGCTTGGAATCCTCCGGCGCCACCGCTTGCACATTTAGTATTTCACTTTTAATCATATTGGCATCTTCCACCGTCAAGGTCGTATTACTCCCAGCGCCACTACTCACTCCACCAGCACGTTGAGCCCCTGGTCGAATAATAATCAAATTGGATCCGATCGATTGGATGCTACTGGCAATAGAAGCTTGCGCCCCTTGCCCGATGGCCACCATGGTGATGACTGAAGCAATCCCAATCACAATACCCAAAATCGTCAGTCCGGATCTGACTTTATTGGCCGACAGCGACCAAAAAGTTTCTTTTAAGATATCAATTGTAACCATTTTTTTATCTGAACTTTAAAAATAAATATGCCTCACACATTCGAATTTCATTTGCCGTATTAAATTCGATTTGTGGGCGTGTCACTCTCAATCAACCCGTCCCGAATAAAAATTACCCGATCCGTCAATTCTGCAATTTCTTTTTCATGCGTAATGATAATAATCGTGTGCCCCTTGTCATTTAATTCTCGAAAGGTCTGCATTACAATCTGACTGGTCTTGGTATCCAGATTGCCTGTCGGTTCATCCGCTAGGATAATCGCTGGATTATTGATAAGCGACCGAGCAATGGCCACGCGTTGCATTTGCCCGCCCGACAACTGATTGGAAAGATTAAGAAATTTTTCCTCTTCCATGCCCGCATACAACAAACATTGGCGCGCCCTTTCCTCACGTTCTTCCATAGTAGTATCTGTATAGAGCAAGGGCAACATTACATTGCGCAAAACGGTGGTGCGGGGCAACAGGTTGAAAGATTGAAAAACAAAGCCGATTTTTTCCCGGCGCAACTGAGAAAGTTCGTCATCAGTTAATTGAGAAACTTCCTTGCCATCCAGAAAATATTTTCCGCTCGTCGGCACATCCAATGCGCCCAAAATATGCATCAAGGTGGACTTGCCGGAACCAGATGGACCAATGATGGCTATGAATTCTCCCTTCTCTACCTGAAAAGAAACTCCTTTGAGAGCGGCCGTTTCTACATCACCATTGATATATATTTTTTTTAAATCTTTACATTCAATCATCATATTTCTATCCCATTACAAATTTTTTAATTTTCCGCTAACTACCCTCTTCCACCTAGGCCGGGAAGTTTCATTCCACCTCCACCATTACCCGCTGCCGGTGTCGTAGCTTTAGCATTTGGATCAATGGTCTGCGTAATTACTGCATCTCCCACCGCGACACCGCTTACAATTTCCGTATCCGTATTATTGGCTGCACCAATTTCAATGGTGCGACGTTCCGGCAATTGCGTCTTGCTATTTAGCACCTCCACGTAAGTGCTGTTTCCTTGAGTCTTGAGCGCACTATTCGGCACTGTGATGACATCTTGCTTCACTTGGGTGATAATTTTCGCCGAAACGCTCATTTGTGGCCGGATGCGTGGATCAATAGCATCAAAACCAATCGTCACACCATAGGACACTACACCTTGCGTCAACGTACCCAGGGCGTCCATCTTTTCCACTTTGCCCGAAGCGGTCAATCCTTCAATAGCGCTATAGGTAATCATCACTTTCTGGCCAATAGCCACGTTGGCAATGTCCACTTCATTCACCGCCACTTGCGCTTTCAAGGTATTCAAATCTCCGATAATCATCGGGGCATTATTCGCATTGTTGCCGGAAGAAAGCCGACTCAAGTCATCGCCATTTTTAATATTAATCGCACTCACTGTTCCGTCTATCGGAGCCGTCACAGTTCTTTTCGCACCATTGGCTAGTTGATTATTATAATCCGCCCGACTGGCAGTATAACTCTTCTGAGTTGCGATCAGTCCATTTTCCGCTATTTCAATTTTATCTTCTAATATTCTTTTTTGATCCGCCGTCGCCCCGCTCCCACTTTTTTTCGCCGCCCGATAATCCGCCTTGGCTTGCTTGATTTGTAAATCAGCCGAGTCCACTGAGTTACTGGACTGTTGCAAGGAGGCGGTGGATTTGGCATTGCTCACCGACAGATCATTATTAATAATGGTAAAAAGGGTGGTGCCTTTCTTAACCGCATCACCCACCTTGACGGCCACATTGGACACTGTTCCCGTAATAGTCGGATCCACTGTCGCCAGTTGATCGACCGTCACATTCCCGCTGCCGGAAATCGAAGTGATAATACTGCCTTTTTCCACCACCGCTGTTTTATATTGCACCGCCACATTGCTCGAGCTGGATTTGTTATACCAATAGTAGCCACCCGCCACCAGCACAATACCCACACCAATCAGGATTGTCTTCTTACTCATTTTATTACTTCAAAATAATAATTAAAATTCTCTATTGTTATGTTACTCTTTTTTAGATCATTCTTCAAATCAAATCACATCATTGAAGGCTTTTTCCCCATACTCTATGTATACGTGACCTAGGAAATAAGTTTGCACCTAAGAGCCTAAACAAAAAAATCCTCCAAAGAGGATTTCATGCTTATCTTTTTTTGCTTATCTTTTCCGCATAATTACTAGCTGATCCTTGTCCACGCTAAACTTATCTGCAATTTTTTCAATGACAGAAGATTGACTGTCATTGCCTTGCGCGCTGACGCCACTGATGCCATAGGCCCCCGATCCCAAGGCTGCCATCAATGCCAGTGAAGGAAGGATAAATTTTCTGTTTTTTTGCATAGCTTTTCTCAAGCGATTCACTTTTTTCATATTTTTTTCTTAACTAATTAGTTTTTATTGTGTCACATTAATTAGATACGTGGCCAAGAAAAAAAGTTTGCAAAAATAGACCTGCTACGTAACAGGTCTATTCTATTATTCTTGATTTTTTTGACTATCCATAATTGGATTCTCTATGTTAGCATGTGGCTCCATTTTTCTCGGCGGACGCCCATCCCAATCCTCTGGAAATTTTCGGAGTGAAAAAGCCTGCATCACCAGCTCTCCGGTTTTTTCACCTATCACTCCAATCCTATCACCAACAATAATGGTTTCATTTTCATTTCTTTGAGTTTTGTCCGTTACCACAATTCTCCAATCTTCTTCATCGCGAAAACTACGCAAGGAAAATTCTTGTTCCCCCACGCTCAGCACCTCTCCGCCAATGAGACCGTCTCCGGGACGGTTCCAGCGACCCTCTCGCGGACCGGAAATTTCCCTGAATTCAGCTGGAATACTGCGTTGAATCAAGGTATTCATGCTTTTATTAATTTTCATCAAATGTCCCGCTACTCCCAAAATAGAAACTACCAGCACTCCTAGACTAGTTATAAACAGCAAGCTTTGGCGATAGCCGCGAGAAGTTTGGCGAAAAGCCAACACTCCGCAGACCAGAGTCACCAACAGAAAAAACACCCAAAGATACGGAGCAGTCAGAAAAAACACTCGGAAAAATTTATGCAGTTGCATGGAATGCACCAGTCTGGGATCAAAATCCGCCAGATTGAAAACAATCAGTGAAACTGACAGAGCGCCCACCACCAGCATCAGAAGCATCAACAGCCAAAAGGCATAGCTCTTCCAAGCCAATCGAAAACGAGACGCAGGCATAAGATGTCCGGCTTTGATTTTGGCGAGAATGTCTTGTGAGATGTCTTTCATAAATTTAATTTAGAATAAATTGGTCTTGAGCCTGAGCCAGTATTAGTTTTCTTCCTCGACTGATGAGCGCCGCCACGGTGCCTTTAGGTTTTTGAATGATATCCATGATCTCTTCATAATTCTTGTCCTCCAAAAAACGCAGCACCATCACCTCGCGATATTTGTAGGGCAAGCCGTCAATGATCTGTTGCATTTTATGCAAATCATCTTGCGTTTCCAAGTGCAACTGGATGTCCGTATCGGATTGGATAATCTTGGCCACGTCGCTCTCTTCCAAACAAATTGTTTGAGGGCGCGCTTGTTTTTTTCGAATAGCGTCAATAGTAGCGTTTCTAGTAATTTGATAGGCCCAAGTGGAAAATTTCAAATCGTCATCAAAGATATTCAGGCTCAAATAAATTTTTATAAAAACTTCTTGTACGATATCTTGTGCATCCTCTTCACGAAAATAGGAAATTCTGCGCACATAACGAAACAAGCGATCTTGATATCGCGCGACCAATTCTCCAAAACTTTCCGGATTCTTTTTCGCTAGCTCCACCAGTTCATTATCTGTCAATTCCACGTTTTTTTTCTTTGGATTCAATTATTGCCCACTCTATTCTGATTTTTCTAGGATGCAATCTTTTAATCTCTATTTATTGTATACGGAAAGTATGACACAAGTTTGCATTTTTTGAAAATCCCAAAAAAGACCACTTTTTTGAAAAACAAAAAACAGACACTGGCGTGTCCATTTTTTGGGGTGTAGTTCAGGGCAATCAGCTGGTTTTTGCTATAAAAATTTCTTAACTTCTTCCAGAGCACCGACAAATTCCGGGAAATGATCTTTGAACATCAGAATGCGGTTGATGACTTTTTCTCCTTTTTGGTTTTTATAGGACTCGGCGATGGTCAAATAGTTGCTACCGTTGGAAGCTTTTTTCACGTCGAGAAAATAGGTTTTGCTTCCGGCTTTGACCATTTGGCCATACACTTTTTCTTGGATGGGCGCACCATTATTATATGGCGCATTTTGTAGTTCTTGCATTTTGTTTGTTGTCCCGCAGGAACTTTGCACCGGCCTTTGGCCCATATCACTGTTAGTGAGGTGTAAAGTTAGTGCTGGGATTGGGCCCGCGCCTCAAGCGCCGGCATATTAAGTAATTAGTTAAGAAAGGCTGCAGCACTCTCTTGATGTTATTATATCACTCCCCCTATCACTGTCAAGTCCCCACCCTGTGGATAACTTCCTTACCTGCTTGCCCCGTGGTCGAGAGAATCGAGACTTTACGGGGTGGATAACTTCAACCCATGTCAGCATTTAAACATATTAACATTTTAGCCTAGGGAGGATTTTTTTATACGCTAGATTTATTTTCGCACTTCCCCCTTAAACAAAAACAGCCCACCTCGGTGAACTGTTTTGTGTTTCATGCTATATGCTAAATAAATCTATTTCTTTTTTCCAGTGATAATTTCTTCCGCCACATTCTTTGGCACTTCCGCGTAATGGGAAAATTCCATGGAATAGTTAGCGCGACCTTGGGTCATCGAACGCAACTGCGTCGCATATCCGAACATGGAAGAAAGTGGCACTTCAGCATCGATAATTTTTACTCGGGAAGCTCCCGTTCCGCGATCATTCATCTCGCGAATAATTCCTCGCTTGGAATTCAAGTCTCCTACCACATCTCCCATGAAATTTTCCGGGGTAGTAGCAATCACTTTCATAATCGGTTCCAAGATAATCGGATTAGCGCGTCTGGCCGCTTCTTTGAAAGCCATGGATCCTGCAATACGGAAAGCGGCTTCGGAGGAATCCACATCATGAAAAGATCCGTCATACACTGTGGCTTTCACGTCCACCATCGGATACCCGGCCAGCACTCCGCTGTCCATAGCATCTTTGGCACCTTTTTCAATTGGAGTGATAAATTCTTGCGGGATGGCACCACCTTTGATTTCTGAAGCGAATTCAAATCCAGCTCCCGGCTCTTGTGGAGTCAGTCTGATCCAACAATGACCATATTGTCCGCGACCTCCGGATTGCTTGATATATTTTCCTTCGGCTTGCGCTTCCGTCTTAATAGTTTCGCGATACGCTACTTGCGGTTGTCCTACATTGGCTTCCACTTTGAATTCGCGTTTCATGCGGTCGACGATAATATCCAAATGTAGTTCGCCCATACCGGAAATAATAGTTTGCGCTGTTTCTTCATCAGTCCGCACTTTGAAAGTCGGATCTTCTTCAGCCAGTTTGCGCAAGGCAAAACCCATTTTTTCTTGATCTGCCTTGGTTTTCGGTTCAATAGCAATAGAAATCACAGTGTCTGGAAAAGTAATCGATTCCAACAGCACTTGGTGATCTATATCACACAACGTGTCTCCAGTCGTGGTGTTTTTCATACCTACCAAAGCTCCAATGCCACCGGCTTGCAATTCTTCAATTTCCTCTCGGTGATTGGAATGCATGCGCAAAATTCGACCGATTCTCTCCTTCTCTCCCTTACTGGAATTCATTACATATGACCCCGCTTTGACTGTTCCGGAATAGACGCGAAAGAATGTCAGCTGGCCTACAAATGGGTCAGTCGCTACTTTGAAAGCCAAGGCCGCAAAAGGAGCGTCATCTTTCGGCAAAACCGGAATTTCTTTGGTTTCATCCCCAACAGCAGTCGCCTTGATAGCCGGCACGTCTAGCGGGCTTGGCAGATAATCAATCACGGCGTCCAAGACCAGTTGCACACCTTTGTTGCGCAAAGCCGTCCCGGTCAACACTGGATACATCTTGCCGGCGATCACCTCTCGACGCAAAGCTTCTTTCAATTCTTGCTCAGAAATTTCTTCCCCGTTTAAATATTTTTCCGTCAAAGCATCATCATTTTCGGCAATCTTCTCCACCATCTTTTCCCGCCACTCCTTAGCTTTGTCCAACAGTTCAGCCGGAATCTCTCCTTCAATCACCTTCTCGCCCATTTCTCCGGCAAAAGTATAGCCTTTCATATTCATCAAATTCACTACGCCGGCAAAATCCCCTCGTTCGCCGATGGGAATTTGAATCGCCACGGCATTGGGAGTCAATCTTTCTCCGATAGTATCAAAAGAAAAATAGAAATCTGCTCCTTCCTTATCGATCTTGTTAATAAAGCACAATCGTGGAACATTATATTTGTCCGCTTGGCGCCACACAGTCTCTGATTGTGGTTCCACACCTTCTTTGCCGTCAAAAACAATGACACCACCATCCAGCACACGCAAAGAACGCTCTACTTCTACAGTAAAGTCCACATGTCCGGGAGTATCGATGATATTAATTTGATAATCTTTCCAATAACAAGTCGTCGCAGCGGAGGTAATCGTAATTCCTCGCTCTCGCTCTTGCTCCATCCAGTCCATAGTCGCGGCTCCTTCATGCACCTCACCAATCTTGTGAGTGATGCCGGTGTAAAAAAGGATACGCTCGGTGGTGGTTGTTTTTCCTGCGTCAATATGGGCGATAATCCCGATATTTCGCAGGTGGTCCATTGTGTGTTGTCTTGCCATAAATTTAACCGATTCGAATCCACGAATGACATTCGAATCTACGAACATTATTTTTTAATTTTATTACTTTATGAAAAGAATGTGCACAACATCTATTCGTAGATTCGTGTTACATTCGTAGTTTCGCATCGGCTTTACGCGAAATGAGCAAAAGCCTTGTTGGCGTCAGCCATGCGATGCACATCTTCTCGTTTCTTCATCGAAGCTCCGACTTTGTTGGAGGCATCAATAAATTCATCAGCCAATTTCTCCGCCATGCTTTTTCCCTTCTTAGAACTGGCAGCGACGTTGATCCATCGCATAGCCAAGGTCGTTCTTCTTTCCCCGGAAACCGGTACTGGCACTTGATAGTTCGCGCCACCTACTCTGCGAGATTTCAATTCTACGAGTGGAGCCACATTTTTGATAGCTTGCTCGAAAGTATTCAGTCCGCCTTTCTTAGTGCGTTCGTGGATGATATCAAAAGCATCATACATAATCCTCTCCGAAGTAGTGCGTTTGCCTTCTTTCATGATATACCCGACAAATTTTCCTATAAGCAAATTACCAAATTTGGAATCTGGTTTGATATTTTTCTTAAAAATTCTTTTTCTTCTTGGCATATATTTCTTTACCGATTCGAAACTACGAATGTAATGCGAATCTACGAACAGTTTAAATTAATTATTTCGCATGGGCGCTTTCGCAGTGCGCCTGCCTGCCGGTAGGTAGGCTTTTCGCATGCTAGTCTTTCGCTTTCTCAATTTTCGCCCCGTACTTGCTGCGACCTTGTTTGCGTTTCGCCACGCCGGCACTGTCCAAGACTCCTCGCACAATGTGATAGCGCACACCTGGGAGATCCTTCACTCTTCCTCCTCGCAACATCACAATGGAATGTTCCTGCAAATTGTGGCCGATGCCTGGGATATAGGCAGTCACTTCCATGCCGTTGGTCAATTTCACTCTGGCAATTTTTCGCAAGGCGGAGTTTGGTTTCTTGGGAGTCGTCGTGCTGACTTTCAAGCATACTCCACGTTTAAACGGACTGACTGTTTCAGTCGGTTTGTTGCGTAATGTATTAAAAACAGTTCTAAAAGCCGGGGATTTTGTCTTCTTGACAGATGACTTGCGGGCTTTTCTTTTCAGCTGGTTGATTGTTGGCATTTTGTCTTTCAAGGTCTAAGTTATCAGAACGACTAACTTGGGCCTAAACTAATTTTTTAATTAAACAAAACCCTCTCCGCAATGTCATATAAACATTACCAAAGAGCCTACTAGAATGACTAGTACAATAATCATACGTGAATTATTATCTTCTGTCAATAAAAATGCTGTCACGCCCCACTTCAGCCAGAATTTGAGAAAAAAAGACTTTCCCAAGGCTATTTTTCAAAACTCGATTTTAGGTTTTAGGCTTGAGCCAAATATTGTTTGACCTTTTCCGCCAACTCACTAGGCGTGACCGAGGCTTTGACGATATAGTCCGTCGCCCCCAAGCGCATGGATTCTCTTCGATCATCTTCATGAGCCAAATTGGTGAGCATGATGACGGGAATATTTTTGATGACGGCATCATTTTTTATGGCATCCAATAACTCAAAACCATCCATTTCCGGCATCACCACGTCCAAAAGCACCAGATCCGGAAAGATTTCTTTTATTTTTTTCAACCCTTCTTTGCCATTCACCGCTTCTTCCACCGAGAAACCGGCTTGCCGCAATCCGATACTAAAGACTTCTCGCAAGTTTTCGTCGTCATCGACGAGGACAATTTTTTTGTTTTCCATGATTGTTTTTATGTTTCTAATTTTGTACGCTAATTTATATTATGAACTGACCGGCAATTTTCTTTGCCACTTATTTTTCCATAATTTTATTATATCCAAATTCCCAGCTGATGTAAATACCTAGAGCGTCAAGCTGAAAAAGATATTCAACATCCCATTCAAGAAAGCCCCCATCGGACCGGAGAAGAAAATCACAAACATCAGCAGAAAAATAAAACCGAATTGCTCCAATACCGCCTGGGTTTCGATTTTGATGGGCAAAACCGAAAAAAGCAGCTTTGAACCATCCAAGGGTGGAATAGGAATGAGATTGAAAAAAGCTAACAACACGTTGCAATAAATCACAATGGT
>CAIMIV010000023.1 GCA_903841185.1 uncultured bacterium | reverse complement strand
ATCTCTATGATCAGGAGATTCTGAAAAAAATGAAAGACACGGATCGGAACATCCTTGTGCTTGGAGGAGGAGATGGTTATGTGGCAGAATTGGCACTCAAATCAAACCCAAACGTGACAGTGCGGTTGGTGGAGATTGATATGGAGGTTATCGCCGGGTGCAAGAAATATCTGGATCAAAAAGTTTTTACGGATAAAAGATTAGAGCTTATTATTGGCGATGCCTTTGCTTATTTGGAACGCGAAGGAATTGAAAATAGCTTTGATGGAATTGTATGTGATTTTACAGGAGAGCCGATCACGGAAGACCAACGAGCGGAATTTGAAGAATTTTTCACCAATGTGCTGAATCTTTCAAGGAAGGCTCTGAAGAGTGGTGGCTGGATGGCTTTGCAGGCCGGTGACTCCAAGGTTGAAGAAAAATATGTCGATGGCTCAAGGATTCTGCAAGGATTGGCCGAAAAAGAATTAAAAAATGTAGAAAGGTCAGATATCATGATTGCTAGCTATGGAGAGGATGATTCATTCCTATTTGGTGAAAAAGAATAACGTAAATTATCTCGTAGCTTTAATAACAAATAAGGAATAAATTCTATGAATATACTTTGCATCTCAAATGACCTATCTATAGCTCCGATGTCTTTGCGCTTGAAAAAAGAGGGGCACAACGTCCGTCTTTTTGCTTTGAATGATGACCAGCGCAATAACTTGGACCAGATGATTGAGAAAACGGATAATTGGGAAAAAGAGATTGATTGGGTGGGACAGGAAGGTTTATTCATTTTTGATACCACTGGCTATGGAAAGATCCAAGATGAATTACGAAAAAAAGGTTATTCGGTTATCGGTGGCAGTGATTTTGGCGACAAGCTTGAGGATGGAAGACAATTTGGACAAGAGATTCTTTCCTCATGTGGTGCACAAATTGCTCCATTAATAAATTTTAGCAGAGGCGAAGAAGCAATCGATTTTGTGCGAAAAAACAAGGGTCCTTGGGTAATTAAGCAGAATGGTCATGAGGACAAGCCATTTAGTTATGTTGGCCAATGCGAGAATGGCAAGGATGTGGAAGATGTGCTGGGAAGATATGCAAAAAGCAAAAAGAATGAGTCAGATTCAATTGATTTGCAAAAGAAAATAGAAGGAGTGGAAATTGGCGTGGGAAGATACTTCAACGGCACCGACTGGGTAGGTCCGATTGAGATGAATTTGGAGCACAAGAATCTTTGTAATGGAAATTTAGGTCCGCAGACCTATGAAATGGGAACTTTAATGTGGTATGATGAGGATGAAAATAATCGATTTTTTAAGGATATTCTTGCTAAGCTGAAACCTATTTTAGTCAAAGGGGATTTTCGGGGCGATGTGGAAGTGAATTGCATCGTCAATGAAGAAGGGGCTTTTCCGCTGGAGTTCACGGCCCGCTTTGGTTTTCCGGCTTTGCAATTGCAAAGCGAGTTGCATGTGTCTCCCTGGGGAGAATTTTTGAAGGCGGTGGCGGATGGCCAACCCTATGATTTGCAATATAAGAAAGGCTATGGCATCGTAGTACTGGTGGCCACCCCGCCGTTTCCCTATGCCATAACTTCCAAGGAATATTCCTCACTGGGAGTAGAAATTATTTTTGATGGCGTGACTGAAGAGGATTTTGAGCACATTCATTTCGAAGAGGTTTCTTTGAAAAAAGAAGATGGCCGGGATATCTTCTATGTCGCCAGTGATAGCGGGTTTATCATGCACGTTACTGGCATGGGGGATACGGTGAAGGAGGCCAGAAAAAAGACATATAACCTTATCAATAAAATTATCATTCCCAAAATGTTCTATCGAACGGATATCGGGGAAAAATTCATACAGGAAGACTATGCTAATCTCAAAAAATGGGGGTGGCTAAAATAGTGGCTAGTTAGCCAAAAATAAGAGCACCATTGACTTTGGGGCTATTTAGGTGTATAATAACAAGTCACAGTAGCTTAATAATTGAATAACAAAAATATCATCCAATAAAAAAACAACTGGGAGGTTGTGATCATGATAAAAGCGGCAAAGAAGGGCTTTCGAGCATTTTTAGGTTTTGAAGAGGGCGCAGTGTTGGCGAGTGCTGACGTGGCCAAAAAGGTTTCGTTTTTGGCCGTTGGCCGTTTCATCTATGCCATGGTGGATTGGGTAATTGCCGCTGGACTGGGTTCTTTTTCTTTTTGGATGCAGGCCAGAGGATGCTCCACCTGGGAAGTTTTCCTGGGAACAGCAGCCTATGACACCATCGCAGCCGCGATATTGTTTTATGCCAGTGATGCCACCAATTGTGATTTCACGCTGGGTCAGTCACTGCGGCGTTTGGCAGATTCTTTTTCCCAAAATGGTTTTGTGGGAAAAATCTCTGCCGGGATGTTGCTGTTTGCCGCTTGCGTGAAGGCCATCCTGTGGGAGGGTCCGGAAGTGATTTGTTTTCTTTTTCAGAAAGAGTTGGGAAAGAAAGCTAATCTTTGGATCGCCTTGGTGGTTCTCTCAGCGGTTCAGGGTGTTTTCGGCACCTGGCTCTATACCACTGGCTACGGCCTGTGGAACAAGCTGGGGGCGCAGTTCAGCTCTCATTATGTTTTGTTGGGAGTGGCTACTTTCTTCGCTTTCGTGCTGGCTAGCATGCTGGTGAGCTGGATGGCGAAGTGGGCTGTTGTGGCAACCCAATGGTTGCATACAACCAGGCGATTGGCCATCGCTAGCGGTGTGGTCTGGACAGTTGTCATTGTTTTGGCGATTGTGTGGAGCTGAATCCGCAAAAGGACGTGTGTTGCAATGCAACAGACGTCCTTTTTTCTTGGTGATGTTGTAGGGGGTGAGGAATTGTGGTAGAATATGGTTATGAATATGGAGAAAAACAATATGAAACAAGAGGAGCAAGAGAGAACACTGAGCGTTGAACGGGCGAGCGGCTATGATGAAAAATCATTGCAAGACATTTTGCGTTTGGAGCAAGCGTGTTTTCCATCTGAGTGGCAATATGACGATGCGGATGAATACTATCGAAAAATGCTGGAAAACCCAAGCAATATCAATCTTTTTTTGAAAGAAAATGACGAGGCGATTGGATATGCCTTGGCGCGATTGCAAGATGAGAATTTGGCAGAGGATATGATGGATTGTGACGAAAATTTTCCTATCGACAAAAACAAGTATTATATTGAAACCATCCAGGTTTTGCCGGAAAAGAGCGGCGCTGGCGGAGCGAAAAAAATGCTGCTTGCGGTTTGTGATGAAGCCAAGAAAGCTGGTATAACGAATTTCTCTATTCATGCCCGCATTGTGAATGGGCTTGATGCCAAGATAAAAAAGATCTTCAGTGAAGGCATCACAAAGATCACCGAGATTGATCATTGGGATCCGGCGCAAGGTGAGGCGTATGAGTTTATTGAATGGAGTGTTAAAAGTGAATAAAATTGAAATTTATGCAAAATATATATATATCCTTGGATGAGGCAAGGGAGGAAATCAAGGAGAGATGGAATGATGTTGAGTTGAAGAAAAAAATCGAAGAGGAATTAGGGGATAAGTTCATGATAGCTTTTAAGGATAGTCCTCGAGGAATTACTTTTCGTCAAATATGTTCACCAGATAACGGTTTCACTTTTTTTTATCAAAGCTCAAGATATGTCGGAGTCGAACCTCTTGTGATAGAATATTTTGATGATATTTTTACACATCTTAATGAGGAAAAGAAGGGGCTTGGCCGTCTGCGAGTAATTTTAAATAATGAAGAAAAAGCAGTTGTTGATATAATGAATTTTCATGAAAATGAAAAGAAAAAATTGGGGGAATGTGTTATCAAAAGCGGAAAAAGGTTAGTTGAATTTCATAAAAATCTTTTTGATATTTCAGGATATCAAGTTGATTTTGTTGAAAATTCAAAGTGGTTTCATAATATAGGCAGGGCATCAGATTATTACTACTATTTTTTGCTTCATTTTATTGCGCATGGTATTTTATTTGAAACTTTTTTTGATGAGGGTGGTTCAGTTGAAGATGCTTTTACTAAAGAGGTTATTTCCCCTGCATTGGAAAAGATTGAAGCTGAGTTTGGAGTAAAGCCTTTGATAGTGCGGTCATATCCCAAGCATCAAGATAATGAAGAAGGTTTTTACTGGTGGAGTTATCCACCAAGTGTTAATAAACATATAGTGGAATATGCTAATGATGGTAATATTGCGCCAAAAATAATTAAAATATTAAAATAGAAACAAATGATTTGTCAAAATTTTACAGAGCCTTCATATCTGCTTTTTTCTAGCGAAGTACCACAGCTTCTATATTATTCACATTTTCCAGCTATGATCCTGGCTCTTTTGATGGGCATTTTTGTTTTTGTGAAAAATAGAAATCTTCTAAGTGGCATCCTTTTGGCGTTGTCGCTGACTTTTTCTGCTTGGATTGTGGTGAATTTAATTGCCTGGACAAATATAAATGTTGGTGTCTTGTCCTGGACATTCTCTTTTTTTGCTATGCCTGATATGCTTATTTATTTATTAAGTTTTTATTTCGTGTATGTTTTTATTAATAAAAAAGATGTCCATATTGGCTGGAAAACGTTTTTTGGTTTTTTATTTGTGTTTTTTGCTATTT
>CAIMIV010000022.1 GCA_903841185.1 uncultured bacterium | reverse complement strand
GTTAGCCACATTTGCAATAATTAAAAGCGTTACTATTCCAGCAACAAATTTCTTTTTATAATGTTCTTGCAAAACGCCAGCCAAGCCGCGGTTAGTAACAATACCGATACGCGCGCATACTTCTTGAACAGCCAGCATCATTGGCAAAAGCCAGGCTGCCATCCAAAGAATGGCAAAACCAAATTTTGCCCCCACGGCAGAATAGGTGCCAATGCCAGACGGATCATCATCCGATGCGCCCGTGATGAGTCCCGGTCCCAGAGCCCGCACGAAATAATAACCTTTGATCCACGGATTTTCAATAAGTTTGACCGCTCTAGAAACTTCCGTGCCGGCGATTTGGATGGTTCCGTCAATTGCGCGCACAGCTTTCACCTCGCCCCACAGCACTAATTTTTTAGCCAATATCAATGGGATGCCAACCTCATGGCGAAATTCTGAAAGCGTAAATAACTTTTCTTCAGCAGGTTTTAAATTTTGCTTTTTATTTTCCATGGATTTTTATTATTTTTTCCAACCCTTTTAATTGACTTATTTTATAATCGCAATATTTATTTTTTCGGTCGTGATAACGTCCTTCCGTCCTGACACACAAAACCGTCTGCACGCTTGCACTCCGCATTTTTACACTTTCCAATTGCTCTGTCCGATCATCGATAAAATATAGTCCCTCTTGGCCGGCTAATTTTTCTTTTTTAATTATCTCCGCAATAACCTCCCCTTTCAAGCTATCGACGATACTGATTTTTCCAAAAAAATGCGCTATGCCGGAGTTGGCTATTTTCGCTTTTTGAAAATTGGTGGTGGAAAAAGAGACGATACATAATTGTTTTCTTTGAAACCTAGCTAATGCTCCCACCACGTCAGCAAAAACATAGTCACTGGTATCCGCCACAAAAGCACTAATCTCTGCTTCAAGGGTGGTCACATCTATGCCTATTTCACTGCACACTCTTTTAATATGCCCCATTGGGTCATAAAGCTTGATATTTCTTTCATCTAGCGGATCATAATAACAGGCTTCAAAAATTTTCCGAGAAACCCCTCTTTTTTTAAAAATGGAAAAATAATCTTCCTTGAATTGCTTGGAATTAAATAACACATCGTCAAAATCAAAAAATATTTTCATCCCACACTAACTTTTCAGTTACAATTATTCTCTTTTAACTGTATTGAAATGGTTTAAAAAAATTAATTTACCAGCTCAACTTAGATGCGCTCCCGCCACTTGAAAAGTTAGTGCGGGAGTTATCCTTACTTATACTATTTCTTTAATAATATTTTGATAATTTTCTATCTCAGAAATTAGCATAATTATCTTGGCCAACTTTCCACTATCGTGCCGGATAAATGATCGCGTTGAGGCCAAGGTGTCCGCTTTAGAATATCTTGCTTCGCCATTAAGAATGAAATCCCCTTTAATCACCTTGAACTTTCTGCCGGTATTTTTTTTCACGGAGAAATCAATCATAAAATTTCCACCCTCTTGTTTTTCATATTTTTCCATCAATCTTTTCCCTGGTTTTTTGGTATTAAAAGTCACGTAATCCACCCGGTCACTACCAATGAATTTATTAATAAACTCCACATAATCATCCACATCAAACCCATCTGTATGCCCTTTTTTATTGGTGAGATTGCAATTATACACCACCTTGGCCTTGGATACCTTGATTGCTTGCGAAAATTCCTTAATCAATAAATTTGGCAGAATGCTGCAATAATGATTCCCCGGTCCAATTACAATAATGTCCGCTTCCTTGATGCATTGCAAAGCCTTTTTATTAGCATTGACCTTGGAGCCAAAATAGATTTTTTTCACCTCTTTAGCCGCAAAAGAACTGTGATTAATTTCATTCTCCCCTTCCAGAATTTTCCCATCTTTCAGCTCCAAGAACAATTTAGCATCTTGATTAGTCACTGGGATAACTTGCCCCCGCACATTCAAAATGCGCATCGCCTCTTCCACCCCGCCGGAGAAACTGCCACTGATTTTTTCCAAGGCTGACAAAAACAAGTTACCAAAGCTGTGCCCCTTGAGCCCACCTTCTTCAAAACGATAATTCAATAGATTG
>CAIMIV010000021.1 GCA_903841185.1 uncultured bacterium | reverse complement strand
ATAATCAAATAAATTATGAAAAAGCGCGTATTTATAATCCATGACTGGGAAGGAGTTCCTGAATCAAATTTGTTCCCGTTGATGAAAAGTGAATTGAAAATAATTTAGTAATTAATTTTATCCATGCAAGTCAGGGAAGTTATTGAAATCGTAATGCGGATGGAAATTTTAGATAGGATCATTTTTTTCAACTCTCGCGGCAAGAACTCCCAGCGGTGTTCGCCGCCTCGGCGATCCCGCAGGGATGAATTGTCGCAGGTGTTCATTACCACAAGATATAGTATAATGGGTACATATGACAAATATTGAAAATGATCTGTGGCACTGGTATCACAATGTTTCGGAAACCTACTACCACATCCAACTGACAATCAAATACAGAAAATCATTGTTCAATCAAAAAACTGAAGGCATATTGTTGGAAACTGTCAGAGGATTCAAAGAGAGATATGCCATTGAAATAACTCACGTAGGATTTGACCAAAACCATGTTCATTTTCTCCTGCGATTTCTCCCAAAATACTCTGGTGGACAAGTCATTGGACTCCTGAAGATGATGACTGCCAAGCAATTATTTCAACAAGTTCCGGAAATAAAAAAACAATTGTGGGGAGGAGAATTCTGGACTGATGGATACTACATTGCTACAGTCAGTGGCAAGGGTGATAAAAAAGTTATCGAAAAATACATCGAAAAACAAGGCAGGGTAAAGGAAATTAATCAACTAAAACTCTTTGAGCTCTAGGTAACCACGACGCCCTGTGGTCTGCCCGCCTCGGGCTGCCACAGGGTTTTCACATCAATAAAATTAAAAAATATGAAAATAGCAATAATATCTGATATTCACGACAATGCTCATAATTTAGTTTTGGCATTGGAAAAAATAAGCGCTTACGGAAACATTAAAAAAATCATATTTTTAGGTGATTTTGCGGGAGCTGCTATCGCGGGTCTGTTGTGTGCTTCTCCGATTCCAGTTTTTGCCATATGGGGTAATAATGACGGAGATAAATGCTTGATTACTAAATTCTCTTTGGAAGAAAATAGTAATATGGAAGTCGGCTTTGAAACTTTTGATATTATAGAGATAGAAGAAAGAAAAGTATTTCTAACCCATTTTCCCTTACTCGCTAAATCAATGGCTAAGTCCGGTGATTTTGATGCCGTGTTCTATGGACATGATCACACAAAAAATAAAGAGAGAATAGGTGATTGTTTGGTAATTAATCCTGGTGAAATCGGAGCATACAAAACAGGAATTGCCACTTTTGCTATTTATGATTCAGAAACAAATGACGCAGAAATTATTGAAATAGAAAATAGCATTACAACCAACACTAAATTATCAAAAGACAAGTTTGAAAGTATTAAATATGAATTCAATAAACAAAAAGGACATAAATACTAAGACAAAATAAACTATCTTTAATCCATGAATTAATTCAGTAATTATCATGTCACAAAATCATATAGTTATTTTCTCTCACGGGTTTGGAGTGAAAAAGGACGGACGCGGACTTTTCACTGATATTACCAATGCATTGCCAAATATAAAATCGGTTATGTTTGATTACAATGATATTGATGAGAAAAACAATCTAGTCACGGCCAAGCCTTTCAGCGAGCAAGTCAAAATATTTGAAAAAAATCTGGAAGAAGCTCGAACAAACAATCCAAATGCGATGGTGGATATTGTTTGTCATTCGCAAGGGGCAATTGTAGTAGCTTTGGCAAAGCCTGTTGGAATTCGCAAAATAGTTCTGATTGCACCGCCAGCAACTTCCAACACTGATCGAATGGTCAAGCTATTTCAATCTCGTCCTGGAACAGTGATTGATATGCAAGGAGTGTCAAAACTATCTAGAGCAGATGGAAGCACAACTATCATTCCAGCAGAATATTGGGAAGAACGGAAAGATGTTGAACCAATTAAATCATACTCTGAGCTTTCACAACTAACCAAATTGGTTATTATAAATGCTAATCAGGATGAGATTCTTTCTGCAGGAAGTTTTGCTGATGTGAAAAACGCGGAGATTATGAGCATAGACGGAGATCACAACTTCAGTGGTGAAAGTCGAAAAGGCTTGATAGAGGTTGTTAGGAATTTAATAGAATTCATGAATTAATTCAGTAATTAATTTTATCCATGCAAGACAAGGAAGTTATTGAAATCTTAATGCGGATGGGGGACAAGTATGCTTTTTCGGATGAAGAAAAAGAGGCGGTTCGAACTGCGGTTGGAATTTTGAGCTGGACTAGAGTCTGTCCATAGTCTCCATATTCTGCTGCTAAATTGAAATTCCGGCTGCAAATTTGTTCAAAACTCGTCGGAATATGTTTATATATCCTCCTCATTTTTCACAATTTTCGCTCGAAATTTCAATCTCTCGCGACGAAAGCGAGACTATAGACAGACTCTGCTCGGACAAGCTCGGATAAAAAACATCGCCAAAGCGCAAAAGGCCAAGCGAGAATTCAAGGAGAATAAATTTTTAATATAATAAACATGAAAACAATCCTAGTTGATGCGATAAATACATTTGTCATTAAAGGAGAAGGAGTCTTCAATAAGATGTATGAATTGCTGGAAAAATATCCTAATCGAAAAATAATTCTGACCAATGCGAATGATGAGGAAGTGAAGAAATTCGGTTTGGATAGCATGCCTTATGAAATATTCACCTTGAAGCATGTTCCTGATAAGATCAGTCCGGAATATTATAAAGCAATGCTGAAGCATTTTGATTTGATCTCAAAAGATGTGGTATATTTTTAACATAATGAAGATGCGGTCAAGAGCGCCGAGTCAGTAGGAGTGAAAACATATTCTTATGACAAGGATAAAAAAGATTTAGACGGCTTGAAGACATTTTTAGATAATAATTTATAAAACTATGCACATTGAATCAAATATTGGTGATTATAAAACTTTTTTAGACAATATTTTTCAAAATTTGGAAAAGGCTGGTTTTACCAGAGATGAATTCAGGGAATTGGATCACATCGCCTATCGAACGGAAACTATTGAAAGATATGAGGAAATAAAAAAAGAACTGCTTGAATTTTCGCAATCGCATAGTGACAAGATGTTTGGCGGCAGACGAATCCTGGTATGTCACTTGAAAAGACCATTGATTTTTGAAGAATTTTCAATCGCAGGCTTTGAATTGCTGGCGCCGAAAGCTGATAATAGGCACAAGGAAGGATTGGAGCACGCAGAATTTGTTATAAAGACTAAGTTGCCAGAATTCCGAGAAAAACATAATGAGATTGATTTTGACTTGCGCGCCTATAATCGTGAGGACAATCCTGAGTTGGTTATTGAATTCGGCGACTGCGCAGCTAAATTTCATACGCAAAGCTTGTTGGATGTTAGAAACATATAAATTAGTATAGTGAAAAATTAACATTTAAACATATGAAATTTGGATACATGTCAGGTTTTCGTGCGGATTTGGTTTCGGAAATTGAATTTGTGAAAAAGCATTTTGATTTTACAGAAATCACAATTCAGCCAGCACTATTGCAATCAATAGATGATATTTTACCTGACCTGAAAAAATCCATAGGTGGATTTGAGGTGGTGGGGCATGTGCATTGGGAAATTCTTGAGCGGGATGAAATAATAAAAAACATTGAAGTGTTGAAAGATTTGGGCGCTAAAAAAGTCACTATTCATCCCTTTCAAAATTTGAGCATCGAGGACAATATCAAAATTTTTGCAGAAATTGATATTTTTATGCAAAAAAACGAAATGCAGTTGTTGATTGAGAATGTTTCCAGCACTCCTTTCAATCTTGCAAAGGACATTAAAAAATTGGTGGAGGAAATCCCCAACGCAAAAATTACATTGGATATTGGACATGCTAATATCAATAATGAACTGGATAACTTCATGGCTAGTTTTAAATTAAAAATTGGACACATCCATCTGCATGATAATGTGGGAAAAGCCGATCACTTATTTTTCAGTGATAAAGGCAAGCTTAAAGATATGGTTGCTACAATAAAGTCACTAGATTATGACGATACGATATTGCTTGAAACTTTTTCAATTATGCAGGATAATAAAAATGCTTCACAAGAATTCGCTGAAATAAAAGAATTACATTTAGGACAATTAAAGATGATAAATACTAATAATTTAATGAAATAAAAAAATGTTTAATGGTGAAATAGTGCGTAATAATCGAAGCGAATTTGGATTAATGAATCTAGATGGCAGTTATCAGCAGGCAGAAAAAGAGCTGAATCAATACCGGATTTCAGAGGAGGATTTTGTGGATATCTATACTCAAGATATGGTTGATAAAGATACGGAAAAAGCAAGCCAGTTACGAAATAAATTTTCAAAGAGAAATACTCCTGAAGAGGAAAGGGCAAAAAAATTTGCAACTATTTTTGAATCGATTTTGAATGTTCAAGCGGAGCTGGGAAACTGGCTTGGCTCTGAAACAATGATTACGCCGACATCTTTGTATGATGATTATATTAATCATGTTGATATGATTGTTGAAATTGAGCAAGAAGAGTTTGTCAGCTCTCATATTGGCTTGGCAATAGATGCAACATTCTCAAATAATTTAGAAAAGAAATTTATAGAAATAAAAGAGGGAATAACAGTTGGTAAAATGGCGGAAATAAAATATTTCAAATCAAGTAACGGTGATTTCAAAGGAAAATTATCAAACATACCCAGAGCAGTTATAACTGCTGATGTGGAAACGATTAAAGAATTGCTTGAATTGCAGGCTGCAAAAAATAAAGATGCTTTGAACAATCATTGGATTCAATTTCAAATCCTGGAACAATTAATGACTCAAATAAATTTTTTTCAAGAATATGCTGAAAAATGCCAGCAAGAAGCTTTGGTTAAAAAATTAAAAACAACACACGCAATTATAAGCAAGATATATAAAGAACGAGTAGCAGCGATTGATGATTTTGGCAAGCGAGATAGCGCAAATGATAATATCTTGCAACATCTAAAAATGTTTTTTTGAGAGAATGAGCAGATATATGTTGTGATGACATTGCGGGAATTCAAACGCATGAAACAAGAAGGCATTGAGGGCTTGACAAAGCGCGTTTCGCCTGATAAAATCAATAAAGATGTTGCAAGAGGAAAGTTATCCACAGAGAGATCCGCGGAAAGCTTGCCAAGATTGCAAAGATGGTATAAAATAAGTCTTGTTAACTAAAATAATAAATTAATTCGTGTTTATTTGCGAATCGGGATTTTTATTCCGAATTTTCCAATAAGCGAATATATAAATTCAAAAATATGGCAGTAGCACAATTTGAACGAACCAAGCCCCATGTTAACGTCGGTACAATCGGACACGTTGACCATGGCAAAACAACCCTAACCGCCGCTATCCTTCATGTCTTGGCTTTCAAAGGCCAGGCTAAGGAAAAAGGTATTGACGAAATCGACAAAGCCCCGGAAGAAAAGGAACGTGGTATTACCATCGCGACTGCTCACTGTGAATATGAATCAGACAAGAGACATTACGCTCACGTAGATTGCCCAGGACATGCTGACTACATCAAGAACATGATTACTGGTGCAGCGCAGATGGATGGTGCTATCTTGGTAGTAGCCGCCACTGACGGCCCGATGCCCCAAACTCGAGAACACATCCTCCTAGCCAAGCAAGTAGGTGTGCCGGAAATTGTTGTCTTCTTGAATAAAGTAGATATGGTGGACGACGAAGAGTTGGTAGAATTGGTAGAGGCTGAAGTAAGAGAACTTTTGACTAAATATGAATTTGATGGAGACAACGCAATCGTGATTCGTGGTTCCGCTTTGAAAGCTTTGGAATCCAAATCTGCTGACGACGAAGCCGCAAAACCAATTTGGGATTTGATCGCAGCTGTCGACACCAAGATTCCAGATCCAGTTCGTGAAACTGAAAAACCCTTTCTATTGCCAATCGAAGATATCTTCTCTATTGAAGGACGAGGGACAGTAGTGACTGGAAGAATCGAACGAGGAACTATTAGCATCAATGAAGAAGTGGAAATCGTCGGAATCCGACCAACTGCTAAGACTGTAGTGACCGGAATTGAAATGTTTAACAAATCTTTGGCCAAAGGTGAGGCTGGAGACAATGCCGGACTGTTGCTACGAGGTATCAAGAAGGAAGATGTGGAACGTGGACAAGTATTGGCCAAGACCGGTTCCATTACTCCTCATACTGAATTTGAAGGTGAAGTATATATCCTAACTAAAGAAGAAGGTGGTCGACATACCCCGTTCTTCAAAGGTTATAAACCACAATTCTATATCCGAACCACTGACGTAACCGGAGAGGTTTTCCTACCAGAGGGAACTGAAATGGTGATGCCGGGAGACACTATTAACTTCAATGTGAAGTTGGGAGCACCGGTTGCCATGGAAGACGGAATGCGATTCGCTATTCGTGAAGGAGGACGCACCGTAGGCGCAGGAGTAGTAACAAAAATTATAAAATAGTTTATTCTTTAAGTCCCGATTTAATCGGGACTTTATAGAGTGAGTTATCATTCTGAGCTATTGGATTTGACAAGAAGAATTAAATAGATTAGAATAAATAAACATTGCAGTTTGAGGTAAAAGCCAATTTTATAAATACAATAACTAAAGAAAATTTTTCATTAAAAAAATGATAAAAAAGGAAGAAGAAGCAAAATCTAGAATCAGAATAAAGATCAGAGCCTATGATCATAAGATCATCGATCAGTCAGCGAAACAAATTGTTGAAACGGCAGAAAGGTCAGGGGCGACAATTACAGGCCCAGTGCCGCTTCCTACTGAGATTCGAAAGTTTACCGTGAACAAATCCACTTTTGTGCACAAGGATGCTCGAGACCAATATGAAATGAGAATGCACAAAAGAATTATTGACATTTGGAACCCCACCCCGAAAACGATTGACAGTCTGACTAACTTGGACTTACCGGCGGGAGTGGATATTGAGATCAAAATGTAGAGACGCAATTAGTTGCGTCTGTACGGCAGAAATAAATAAGAACAACTAGTTAAAGTCCCTTCCCGCTGAGTGGGAGGAGATACTCAACCAGAAAAGTTTAATCGGGTGATATAAGCCCCATGACTGAGATAACTGGCTTGTAGGCACTCGGTTTTTTATTTGCCTCTAACGATAATTTTGAAAGAAGGAGACAGGGAGAATCATTAAGTAGACATCCCCAACGGGATTTATAAAAAAAGAACATGGGAAAATTCATATTAGGAAAAAAACTGGGAATGACCACTATTTTTAACGAAAAGAGTGAAGCGCAGAATGTGACGTTGGTGGAATGTGCTTCAAAAGTTTCTATAGTGCGAAACCAGGAGCGAGACGGTTATTGCGCGGTGCAAATTGAAATGGCAAAAACCAAGAATAAGATGGCCAAGAAAGAATTTCGTATGGCTACCACTGAAGCTAAAGTCGGCGATGAAATCACCGTAGAGGTGTTTGAAATCGGAGATGAAGTGCATGTGACCGGACTAGGAAAGGCGAAAGGTTACCAAGGTGTAGTCAAGAGACATGGTTTCGCCGGAGGAAATGCTTCTCACGGAAATAAACATGCCGAACGAGCCCCAGGTGCGATTGGATCAGGATATCCGGAACATGTTTTGAAAGGCAAGCGGATGGCTGGTAGAATGGGCGGCAAGAGAGTGACTAGTAAGAATATCAAGATTGTTTTTATAGATAAGGAGAAAAATTTAATGGCGCTGAAAGGTGCTGTTCCTGGAATTCCAGGTGCTGTAATTGAAATTTATACTGTTAAATAAAAAAAATGGCAAAGGTTAAATTATACAACATAGAAGGAAAAGAAGTGAAGGAGATTGAATTATCTGATGCAGTTTTCGGGTTGCCTGAAAATGACGATTTAGTTCATCAAATATTTGTTTCTTTGGGAGCAAACCAAAGACAAGTGTTGGCTCACACTAAGAATAGAGGAGAGCGATCTGGTTCCGGTATCAAGCCGTGGAAGCAAAAGGGAACTGGACGCGCTCGCGTAGGTTCATCTCGAACTCCGACTTGGAGAGGTGGAGGTGTGGCTTTCGGTCCAACGAAGGACAGAAACTACAAAAAGAAGATTAACAAGAAAATGAATGCGAAAGCGATTGCTACCGTACTCAGTGGAAAGTTGCGAGATGGAGAAATCATCGTTGTCGACAAGTTAATCCTGAAAGAAAATAAGACTAAGGTAATGGCGCAAGTATTGAAAAATCTTCCCGCTACAGGCCGTATGTTGATGGGATTTTCCCCGGAAGAAAGAGGATTGCGCGTCTACAGTCGAAACCTTGCTCACGTCAACAATATTTTAGTGGAAAAATTGAATGTTTTGGATATGTTGAATAATAAAAACTTGGTGATCTCTTATGATTCAATCAAGTATCTCGAAGAGAAATATCAAGTTAACGCATAATAAAACGAAATGAAACAGACAAGTAAAAAAGTTAATAAAGCCAATAGAGTTCAGAAAGTGAGTGCAACTAGTATTGCTTACCGCATCTTGATTGAACCCATCATTACTGAAGCCGCTAGTTTGGCTATCGAGCTGAATAAATATACCTTCAAGGTGGCAGAAGATGCCAATAAATTTCAGATTAAAACGGCAATAGAAGAATTATATAAAGTGAAAGTGACTGCGGTGAATACCTCTAATCGAAAGCGAAAGGCGGTTAACTACGGAAAAACACCAGGTTTCAAGGCGGGAAGCAAGAAAGCGATTGTCACATTGAAAGCAGGGGATTCAATAGAATTATTTAAAGGAGTATAGGCATGCGAAAAGCCTACCTACCGGCAGGCAGGCGCACTACGAAAGCGCCCATTCGAATAAAAATTTAAAAAAAGTAATTTCGTAGATTCGCATTTAATTCGTAGATTCGAATCGGTAAATATATGGCAATTAAAGTATATAAAAAGAATAACGCTGGAAGAAGAAATATGTCGATTGTAAAATCGGCGGATGTTTCCAATAAAAAACCGGAAAAGGCTCTTCTTGCACCGATGAAAAGCAAGGCTGGTCGTTCTCATGGTAAAATTTCTGTTCGTCATCAAGGAGGTGGAGCGAAAAGACGCTATCGTATTATTGACTTCAGACAAGACAAGATTGATGTGCCTGGCCGAATTGCGGCATTGGAAAGAGATCCAAATCGTTCATCTTTTATTGCCCTAGTCCATTACAATGACGGAGAAAAAAGATATATCATTGCTTCCGAAGGAATGAAAGCGGGTGTAGAGATTATCACTTCACCGACTGCTCCGATTAAACTCGGCAACCGAACACAAGTGAAGAATATTCCTACCGGAACGGTCATCTCTAACTTGGAACTTTTTCCGGGGAAAGGTGGTCAGATTATCCGCAGTGCCGGTTCCAGTGCTATCCTAACGGCGGTAGATGAAAAAACAGCACAAGTAAAATTGCCCTCCACTGAAATCAGATTGGTCAGTAGTGAATGTTATGCCACCATTGGACAAGTGAGTAACTTTGAGCATAGCGCGGTCAGTATCGGTAAGGCAGGAAGAAAAAGACATATGGGTGTGCGACCAGGCGTTCGAGGTTCTGCCATGAATCCGGTTGATCATCCACATGGAGGAGGTGAGGGCCGTCAAGGAATTGGACTGAAACATCCGAAAACTCCTTGGGGCAAACCGGCTCTTGGAAAGAAAACCAGAAGAAAGAAAAGATATAGTAATAAGTTTATAATCAAGGGTAGACAAAAGAGAAAATAAGCATGCGAAAAGCGCCCTACGAAAGCGCCCATTCGAAAGAAAGTTTTAAAAAAAATAAGTTCGTAGATTCGCATTTAATTCGTAGTTTCGAATCGGTATAAAAATTATGACAAGAAGTCTAAAAAAAGGACCTTACGTAGATGAAAGGTTAATAAAGAAAATCCAAAACAAGCCAGCCGGCGATAAATCAGTGATGAACATTTGGGCTCGTGCTAGTGTGATTTCTCCAGAGATGGTGGGATTCACTTTCGGAGTGCATAATGGCAGAAAACATATCCCAGTTTTTGTGACTGAAGAGATGGTGGGGCACAAATTTGGTGAATTTTCTCCAACTAGGACATTCTATAAACATGGAGGAAAGATGCAGAAGGAAATTGAGCAAAATGCTAAGCAGAAAGAGCTAGACGCTTCTAAGGCGGCTAAAGCCGGTAGCGGTGCTAAGAAAAAATAAAGCTATTAAAGATAAATTATCATGAACGTATCAGCAAAGTTAAACAATTTAAGAATGCCAAATCGAAAGGTCAAGCTAGTAGCCGATCTTATTATTGGAATGGATGCGCAAGAAGCGATTGATCAAATGGAAGCGACAGTGAAAAAAAGCAGTCCTTTTATGATCAAACTCCTGGAGAGTGCTATTGCTAATGGAGAAAATAATTTCGGAATTGATAAGGGGAATATGTATATTTTCGATGTGGTGGTGAAGGAGGGCATAACTTTGAAGAGATGGATGCCCAAGGCTTATGGCCGAGCTACTCCGATTAGAAAAAGATCTTCTCAGATTGAGATTGTAATTGCTGAAAAAGAAGAGGGTAAGGACAGAAAAACGAAAGAGCAGATGGAAAAAGAAAAACAAGCTCGCCTGGATGCTAAGAAAAAAGCCATCAAGGAGATGGCAGCTAGCGAAAAGGCGGCTGAAAAAGAGGCAGCAGTAGAAGGTGGCGTGAAAGAGACGAAAGCTAAGAGCAGTACCGGAGTGAAAAAAGATGCGGATGCTCCGAATGCCGGCTGGGCGAATAAAGTTTTCAGAAGAAAATCAGGTATGTAAAGATAAAAATTATAAATTTCAAATTTTAAATCATTGAATTATTATGGGAAAAAAAGTTAATCCAATTGGCCTCCGCATCGGAATCACAAATACTTGGAAATCCAAGTGGTTTGGAGGAAAAAAGGAATACAAAGACAATTTAAAACAAGATATTGAGCTGAGAGAGGCTATTAGCAAGAAATGGAAAGCGGCGGCGATTGCGGAAGTTGAGATCGAGCGTTCCACTTCTATGGTCAAAGTAATTGTGAAGACAGCTCGCCCGGGCGTCCTGATTGGCAGAGGCGGGAGCGGAGTGGAAGATATGCAAACTTATGTGAAAAATAATTTTTTCAAACAAAAGAAAACCGTTTTAAAAATAGAAATTCAGGAAGTGAAGAATTTTGAGGAAAATGCCTCATTGATTGCTCAGAATATTGCAGAACAATTGGAGAAAAGAACTCCGTTTCGAAGAGCGATGAAATCCATGCTGGACCAAGTTTCCAAGAATACGGCCATCAAAGGAATTAAGATTGAAATGTCCGGAAGATTGGGTGGAGCAGAAATGGCTCGACGGGAATGGTCTAATAAAGGCACTTTGCCACTACACACCCTGCGCGCCAATATTGATTTTGCCAGAGCGACCGCCTATACTACCTATGGAACATTAGGCGTGAAAGTGTGGTTATACAAAGGAGAAGTTTTCAACAAATAATAAATAGCGATTTTAGATAGAAAAAGTATATGTTAATGCCAAAAAAAGTAAAACATAGAAAGGTGCAGCGAGGCGGAAGAATCCGTGGTACTTCAAGTCGAGGAAATGACGTGAGTTTCGGAAGCTATGGACTGAAAACAATGGAAACCGGCCTTATTTCGGCTCGTCAAATTGAATCAGCGCGCCGTGCCATGACTCGATACGTCCAACGAGGAGGAAAGATTTGGATTAGAATTTTCCCGGACAAATCCATGACTAAGAAAGGATCGGAAGTGCCGATGGGTAAAGGAAAAGGAACGGTGGATCATTTCGTCGCTGTAGTGAGACCAGGACGCATTATGTTTGAAATGGATGGTGTGAAGCGGGAAGTGGCCAAGAAGGCGATGGCTCTCGCTGCCTATAAATTGTGCGTGAAGACCAAGTTTGTTTCAAAGGATGAAGAATAAATAAAAGTAAAGTTTTTGCAATATTATGAAAATAAAGGAAATAAGAGAGAAAAATGTCGAAGAGCTAAAAAAGCTTTTGAATGAGAAGCGAGAGGCTGTCCGAAAGTCCCGATTTGATATTGCGGCCAAACAAGTTAAGAATATCCGAGAAATGAGAAATAATAAAAGAGATATAGCGAGAACCTTAACTATCCTTAAAGAAACTAAATAGTTTAAAAAAACATGGAAAAGAATTTAGAAAATATAGCTGAAGGAAAAAAGAAGATTATCATCAAGAAAAAAGGCGTGGTGGTTAGCGACAAGATGGCTAAGACCGTGGTCGTGATGGTGGATAGCTTGAAAACTCATGCAAAATACAAGAAAAAGTATATTTCTTCTAAGAAGTATAAAGCGCATGATGAAGAAGGAAAATATAAAGTAGGCGACAAAGTAGAGATCATCCCATGCCGACCGATGAGTAAAGATAAATGTTATAAGGTAGTATAAATAAGTTGGTATTTTTTGGCCTCAGGCTAGGAATTAAGAACTAAGAACTAATCAAAATGATACAAACAGAGACAAGATTAAAATCAGCTGATAATACTGGAGCAAAAATTATTCAATGCTTTAAGGTTTTGGGTGGTTCTAAAAGAAGATATGCGCAAGTAGGTGATATTATTGTTGCTTCCGTCAAATCTGCCGAGCCGCGCGGAATGGTGAAGAAGGGTGATAAGGTCAGAGCGGTTATCGTGAGGCAAGCCAAGGAACTGCGAAGAAAAGATGGAACCTATATTCGTTTTGATGAAAATGCTGCTGTTATTCTGGATGGAAAAGAGCCGAAAGGCACTCGTATCTTCGGTCCCATTGCTAGAGAAATTAGAGAAAAGGGGTACAACAAGATAATCTCCCTCGCCCCTGAAGTTTTATAGCATGCGAAAAGCGCACTACGAAAGCGCCCATTCGAATAAAAAATTTAAAAAATAATTTCGTAGATTCGTATTACATTCGTAGTTTCGAATCGGTAAATATATGAAAATTAAGAAGAATGATCAAGTTAAGATACTCGCCGGCAAAGACAAGGGAAAGACCGGCAAGGTCTTGCGAGTTTTGTCCGGAGAGGAAAAGGTTGTGGTGGAGGGCGTCAATATGATGAAAAAACATGTTAAGCCGAGAAAGGAAGGAGAAGATGGACAACGCGTGGAAATTCCAAGAAAAACTGAAATATCTAATGTGATGCTGGTTTGTCCGAAGTGTGGAAAAGCGACTCGCGTAGGCTACAAGGTTTCCAAAGATAGTAAATTTAGAGTTTGTAAAAAATGTAAAGCAGAATTATAAGAAAAATATGTACAAATCAATTAAGGAAAAATATAATACACAGGTGGTTTCCGAAATGAAGACGCAGTTCGGTTTCAAAAGTAACTTGCAGGTTCCCAGAATCGAGAAGGTGACTATTAATGTAGGCATCGGAAAATTCATCAAAGATTCTGCGCTAGTGGAGGATGTAAAGAAATCCATCACCACCATTGCCGGGCAAAAACCAGTGATGGCGCAAGCAAAGAAATCAATTGCCGGTTTCAAGATTCGAGAAGGGCAAGAGGTAGGTATTAAGGTTACCTTGCGAGGAAAAAGAAAATGGGATTTCATTGAAAAATTAGTCGGTGTGGCTATCCCGCGTGTACGAGATTTTCAAGGAATCAAGGAGTCAGCGGTGGATGCGGGAGGAAATTTCAATATTGGAATCAAGGAACACACCATTTTTTCTGAAATTATGCCGGAAAATGTCAAGAATACCGTGAGTTTTCAGGTGACGATTACTACGACCGCCAAGAATCAAGCAGAAGGATTAGCACTGTTTCGATTGATGGGATTTCCTCTAAAAAAAGATAATGTAATGTAGAGACGTGATTAATCACGTCTGTACGGAGAAGAGTAAATTAGAATTAAATTTTAAAATAATATGGCAAAAAAATCTGTTGAAGCTAGAGCTCGAAAAACACCAAAATTTTCGACACGCATCGTGCGAAGATGTTGGCGGTGTGGAAGAAAACATGGGTACATGAGAGCTTTCGATATTTGTAGAATTTGTTTTCGAGAATTAGCAAGCACAGGTCAAATTCCAGGAATAAAGAAATCTAGTTGGTAAATTATAAATGTTAATCGTTATCAGTCAATGAACCATATAAGGCATTGACAGTGAACCAATAACTAAGCGAAAAAATATGTTAGATCCTATAGCAGAAATGTTAACCAGAGTAAGAAATGCGCAAAGCGCCGGACATAAAGATGTTGTTTTTTCAGCGTCTAAGTTGAAGCTGGCTATTTCCAACATTCTTGTCAAAGAAGGTTTTGTAGCATCTGTTTCTAAGGAAAAGAATGAGTCTTTCGAGATCGTCAAGATCGTTTTGAAATATTACAAAGTTTCCAATACGCAAAAACTGCCGGCCATCAAAGGATTGAAACGGGTAAGTAAGGAAGGGCAAAGAATTTATGTGAAAAATAAAGATATTAGAAGTGTAAAAAATAATTTCGGTATTTCTATTATTTCTACTCCACAAGGTGTAATGACTGGATTTGATGCCAGAAAGCTTGGTTTAGGAGGGGAAGTTATTTGTGAAGTCTGGTAGCATGCGAAAAGCGCTCTACGAAAGCGCCCATTCGAATAAAATTTTAAAAAACATAAGTTCGTAGATTCGCATTTAATTCGTAGTTTTGAATCGGTATAAAAAATATATGAGTAGAATAGGTAAAAAAATAATCATCATTCCAGAAGGCGTTACTGTCAATTTGGTAAATGATAATATTACAGTAAAAGGCCCTAAAGGAACCCTGAGTTTTGTGCATCATAAGGATGTCACGCTAGAAGTGGGCGAGAAAGAAATTTCCGTTAAAAATATTGGTAAGACTAAAAAATCTACTGCTGTTTGGGGATTGACTCGAGCGATTGTCAATAATATGATTGAGGGTGTTACGCAAGGTTATGTCAAGAAATTGGAATTGCAAGGCGTTGGTTTTCGTATGGCAGTCGCAGGCACAAAGATAAATATGGCGTTAGGTTTTTCTCATCCGGTCAATGTGGATGTGCCAGTGGGGTTGGAAGCTAAGATTGAAGAGGGTGCTTTGGTAATTACCGGTATCGATAAGCAAGCCGTGGGACAATTTGCCGCAGAAGTGCGCGGATTGAAACCGGTAGAGCCGTATAAAGGAAAAGGATTTAGATATGTCGGAGAGATTGTGAGAAGAAAGGCGGGTAAGAAAGCCGCATCTAAATAAGGCATGCGAAAAGCGCACTACGAAAGCGCCCATTCGAATATAATTTAAAAATAATTTCGTAGATTCGTATAACATTCGTAGTTTCGAATCGGTATAAGTAATATTATGAAAAAACTAAGCAGAAATCAAATAAGGTTACATAGAAAGAGAAGAATCCGAGCTAAGGTTTCAGGTACGCCTGAAATTCCGAGATTGGCTGTTTTTCGCAGCTTGCGAAATATTAGCGTGCAAGTGATTGATGATATTTCCGGCAAGACACTTGTTTCTGCCAGTCTTTTGGAAATAAAAGGAAAGAATACAGTAGTGGGTGCAGAGGGTGTTGGAACGATGGTGGCTGAAAAATGTCAAGCTTTGAAAATAGAAAAAGTGGTTTTTGATAGAGCGGGCTATAAGTATCATGGAAAAGTGAAGGCTGTAGCGGAAGCCGCGAGAAAAGCGGGACTTAAATTCTAGCATACGAAAAGCGCACTACGAATGCGCCCATTCGAATAAAAATTTAAAAAAGTAATTTCGTAGATTCGCATTTAATTCGTAGTTTCGAATCGGTATAAAAATATTATGGGAAGAGACAACAAAAATTTTAGAGGAAAAAGAGAAAAGCCTGAATTCGACCAGAAGTTGCTTGATTTGGCGCGGGTAACGCGTGTAGTTAAGGGTGGAAGACGTTTTCGATTTAGAGCTACTTTGGTAATTGGCAACAAGAAAAGCAAGGTGGGTGTGGGCGTGGGCAAGGGAGCAGATGTGTCCGATGCTATCCGCAAGGCTTTCGATGATGCTAAGAAAAATTTGGTGACCATCAAGATGAATAAGAATACGATTGCGCATGATATCTATTATAAATCCCGAAGCGCTAAGATCATCTTGAAACCGGCCATGGAAGGAAAAGGCATCATTGCTGGAGGAGCTATCCGAACCGTAGTGGAATTTGCCGGCATCAAAGATGTGGTGTCCAAGTCTCTCGGGTGTTCCAATAAATTGAGCGTGGCTAGAGCCACTGTCGAAGCTTTGTCAACATTGAATCAAGCGAGAACCAGAAAAGAAAGAATCGCTTAATTGATAGGAGTAATTAATAATCAGTAGCTGATAACGTAAGATTTTAGTTAAAATTTTCAAGTTACTATAAATTTATGCAGATAAATACGCTAAAAATTAAAACTCCCAAAAAGAAAAAGAAGATTATTGGGCGTGGTGGAAAAAAAGGGACTTATTCCGGCAAGGGTAATAAAGGACAAAAAGCCAGGAGTGGAGCTCATGTAGACCCTCTTTTTGAAGGAGGACGTTCAACCTTGATTGATCACATGAAGAAAAAGCGAGGTTTTAAATCTCTGATGCAAAAAGCTGCTACCGTGAACATTCTTAAATTGGAAGAGACTTTCAAAGATAATGATGTGATCACAATTGACGCTCTCGTGAAAGCGGAGCTGATTAGAAAATCACAAGCTACGTCTCGAGTAAAAATTCTCGGCAACTCCGTTATCGCCAAGAAGCTCACTATTGCCAAAGAAATCCTTATCAGCGCTTCCGCCAAGAAGGCGATTGAAACTGCTGGTGGAAAGGTGGAATAATAACAAGAATTGGGTGTTTTAAAAGGGTGGCGAAAGTCTCCCTTTTAATTTTCTAAATAATCCAAGAGGTGGTATAATAGAGCAAGGCATAAATTAAAGGTTTAAATATTAAAGAGCCAAAAGATAAATCATATGTTAGAAAAAGTAACGCAGATTTTTAGAGTCAAGGAATTGCGCAATAAAATTCTATTTATCGTGGCGATTTTGGTCGTCTTTCGTTTAATTGCCACTATTCCTATTCCGGGAGTAAATCAGGAGCAATTGAAAGCTTTTTTTGACAACAATCAGTTCTTTGGATTACTAAACCTTTTTTCTGGGGGAGGATTGAGTAGCATTTCCATTGTCATGCTAGGTGTGGGGCCATATATTACCGCTTCGATTATTATGCAACTGCTGACGATGATTTTCCCGGCGTTAGAGCAGATCTATAAAGAAGAAGGTGAGGCGGGGAGACAAAAATTCAACCAATGGACGCGGTGGGCGACCGTGCCTTTGGCAGCGATGCAAACTTTTGGGATGATTTCCTTGTTGCGCTCCCGAAATATCCTAGGGCAAATTTCCGGCTTTGAAATATTTTCTATTGTCGTTGTGGCTGTGGCGGGAACGATTTTGTTGATGTGGTTAGGAGAGTTGATTACGGAGAAGAAAATTGGCAATGGCGTTTCTATTATCATCTTTGCCGGTATTGTAGCTAGTCTGCCTTCCAAAATGTCTCAAATTTCGGCTACTTTTGATTCAGCGCAGTTGTTTACTTATGTAATATTGCTCGGCATGGTGGTCGTGGCTATTGCCGGCGTGGTCGCCATCACAGAAGGGCAACGCAACATCCCGGTTTCCTATGCTAAGCGCATTCGGGGCAACAAAATGTATGGCGGTTCCTCGACACATCTTCCACTGCGTGTCAATCAGGCGGGCGTGATTCCGATTATCTTTGCCATGTCCATTATGCTTTTTCCGGGGATGATTGCGAATTTTCTGGCGGCTTCCGCCAACGGCACGGTCGCCAGTATTGCCAAAAGTGTCGGTAATATTTTTCAAAATCAAGTATTTTATAGTTCCGCTTATTTTGTTTTGGTGGTGGCCTTTACCTATTTCTATACCGCCGTGGTTTTTGATCCGCATAAGATCTCGGAAAGTCTGCAAAAACAAGGAGGGTATATTCCAGGCATCCGACCGGGGAAAAACACCGCTGAATATTTATATCGCATCATTAATCGTATTACATTGTCAGGAGCCTTGTTTCTCGGGACAATTGCGGTGTTGCCTTTTATTATCCAGGGGATTACTAATATGAAATCCATTTCCATTGGCGGAACAGGACTGTTAATTGTGGTTTCAGTGGTAATTGAAACAGTTAAACAAATTGAAGGACAATTGGTGATGCGTGATTATGATGGGTTCTAAGATGCTAATGGTCGCGAATATAGGACAAATGTATTCGAATAAATTCGTTTTATAATTAGTAATAATTCGCAAACAGTGAATATTGTTATTTTAGGACAACAGGGAAGTGGCAAAGGAACACAATCGGAGCTTTTGGCTAGTAAGTTCGATTGGGTGCATATCGATATGGGCAGGACTTTGCGAGAAGTAGCTAAAAATGACACTGACCTGGGTCGGGAGATTTATGCTATTCAAAATGTTACCAAAACACTGGTTCCCAGTCGCATTCTGCAGGAAGTGCTCCATTTTAAATTGGGTTCTATTCCTCGGGAGCAAGGGATTGTTTTTGATGGTGTGCCACGGACATTGGATCAGGCGGCTTATATAGAAACAGCCTTGCGAGATTTCGGCAGACAGTTAGATACAGTTTTTTTTATTAACATTTCAGAAGAAGAAGCTATTAAAAGAATTTCCAAGCGATGGATTTGTCAGTCTTGCAAAGCTGCGCTAATAATGGGAAAAGACATTCAAACCAGGGGGGTAAAGTGTCCTCATTGCCAAGGCGTGATTAGTCAGCGAATAGACGATACGCCGGAAGGAATTAAGAAACGATTGGAAGTTTTTACCGCAGAAACTTTGCCGGTGATAGCTAATTATCAGAAAGAGGGCTTATTAATTGAGATTAATGGAGAGCAGGAAGCAGAAAAGGTGTTTAGCGAGATCATTAAGAAATTGGCAATCGAGTAATTATAAAGCAATGATTATTATAAAATCGGAAAAGGAAATAGCGGCGATGCGCGCAGGGGGAAAGATTCTGGCGCGCATTATGGAAGAGCTGGGCGCTAGTGTGGCGCCGGGAAAAAATACTTGGGAAATCGATGCGCTGGCGGAAAAACTGATTATGAAAGCTGGAGGAGAGCCAGTTTTCAAAGGCTATGGCAAGGAATCGGGTCGGCCTTTTCCAGGCACGATTTGCGCTTCGATAAACAGCGAAATCGTCCATGGCATTCCGAGCAAGGACCGGCTTCTGCAAGAAGGCGATATTTTCAAAATTGATATCGGTATGCGTTATCAAGGAATGATTACCGATATGGCGCGGACTTGGGCGGTGGGTCAAATTTCTCCGGAGGCGCAAAAACTATTGGACGTGACGCGGGAATGTTTGGACGCGGGTATCCGCAAATTGCGAGCCAAGGGTCAGCTATCCAAATATTCTGGCGCGGTGCAAGACTATGTCGAAGGGTTTGGTTTTTCGGTGGTGCGGGATTTGGTCGGGCATGGCGTGGGAAAAAAATTACATGAAGACCCATTCATTCCAAACTACAAATCCAAAGAGCAGGACGTGAAGTTGAAAGCGGGGATGACTTTGGCCTTGGAACCGATGATTAATGTGGGCACCTATGAGATGAAATTGGCACCGGATGGTTGGACTTATGCCACGCGCGACGGCAAGCTGAGCGCGCATTTTGAGGACACGGTGGTGATTCTGCTAGACGGGGTGGAAATTTTAACACGAATATAAATGAAAAAATTGGAAAAATATTTAGCTTTGGACTATGGAGCCTCTAAGATTGGCTTGGCGCTAGCGGATAGCGAAGTGCGCATTGCTTTTGCCTATAGCACTCTGGACAATGATAGGCATTTTATGGAGGTGCTGGGAAAAATTATCGAACTGGAAGAAATTGATAAAATTATTATGGGCACATTGGGTATGGCTGGTGCCAAGCAAAAAAAATCTTTTGAGGCGGAAGAAATCGGAGAGAAAATAAAGAAAGAATTGGAAATAGATATTGTCTATCAAGAAGAAATGTTTTCTACTAAGATGGCGCAAAGTAATCTCAAGGAAAAAGGGATGAAGAAAATAAAGCAATGGGACAATCAAGAAGCAGCCAAGATCATCTTGCAAAGCTGGTTGGATAAAAAACACCGATAAAAAAATCATCCTAAAAAAGATGATTTTTTATTACGCAACAGGTCTATTGTAAAAAAGAGGTCACGGCTTTTTCTATGTCAGTATATGTTTCCAACCAGATAATTCTTTTATCTTTGGCAAACCAAGTTATCTGGCGTTTGGCGTAATCTTTTTCCGCCAGGTATACTTTTTCATAAAGTTCTTCTAGCGTTATTTTCTTTTGCAGATATTCCGGCATCCAAAAATAGCCCAGGCCGAAACTTTGGATTTTTTCCCAACTCAAGCCTTGCTGGTGGAGTTTTTCGGTTTCTTGAAGCATCCCATCGCTCCAGCGCGCGTCTAGGCGCGCTTTGATCTTAGCGTGCAGAACTTCCTTGGGCACAGACACACCAATTTGCAAATATGACCGATTCGAATTTACGAATGAATCCGAATCTACGAATTTACGAGTAGGATAATTTATTCGTAGATTCGCATCGGATTCGTGGTTTCGTATCGGTTGTGGGACTGTTCCTAGCGTTGCACAAATTTCGATGGCTCTAATTAAGCGTACTGGATTTTTAGCATCAATATCTTTTGCGCGTCTGGGGTCAAGTTTTTGTAATTGGGCAAAGAGTTCTTCTGCGGATTTTTTTCCTAGTTCTTCGCGTAGTGGCCAATTCGGTTGCACTTCCGGATAGGTGATATTGTCCACAATCGATTTGATCCAAAAACCGGTGCCCCCACACAGAATCGGCAGTTTTCCGCGGCGCAAAATATCCGCAATAATTTCCTCCGCCATTTCTTTAAACTGCGCAGCACTAAACGTGTCTTGAGGATCAATAATATCAATCATATAATGAGGAACGCCTTCAGACATAAAAATATCCTCTTGATTTTGGATTTTGTCCGCCAGTTGGCGGATTGGATTTTGTTTGATGTTTGATGTTTGGTGCTTGATGTTTGCATCCCGGATGACTTTACCAGTGCCTACATCCATCCCACGATAAATCTGCCGTGAATCTACGGACACAATTTCTCCATCAAATTGCTGGGCAAGTTGAATCGCCATCGCTGATTTTCCCGCGGAAGTTGGCCCAAGAATGACCACGATTTTAGCTAAATTTTGGCTTATTTCTAAGTTTTTTATTGAGTTGTCCATAAAAATAGCATAGCATGGTTTGACAAAATGTCAAAACTATGATACAGTGGCAAATCAGTTAAAGAAGGCTGTTTTACAATAAAAAATCAAAAGCCATTATTGGCAAAAGGAGATAGAATGCATAAAAAATATTATGATGCTCGTCAAATTCTGGGTGATGATTTTATTTCACCGAGTGAAATTGCAAAAGCCCGCAATCTCATTTATAGCAAAGAAGTGCTTGCATATTTAATCAAGACGTTACCTTCTAAGGATACGCTTCTATGGTTGGTTGATAATGAATATGTACTTATGGCAGGACCGCCAAGCAGAAAATCACTTCTGGGAATCAGAGATCTCAGTATGAGCTGCTCGTTCTGTAAGCCACTTTCTGGATGGTATACGGAAAGAAAAGAAAGATTCTCCCGCGAGGGTGGGGTGAGTATTGGATGGTCTTTGCTTCGCAAAAATCATGTAAAAAATTCAACAAATACGATGTGGAGTGAGCAACTTGAATTGCTTTCTGAGGATGAATATGTGCCTAGCGTTTCTGTTATGGCGTGGGCAATTACCACGTATAAGGAGGTTCGCAATATTCTACTTTTCTCTGATATTCATGTAAGGACTGCCTCGATCTGTTCTAATGGCAATCACGTTGATACTGGTGTGTCAAAAGGCATGATCGTTATTAACGGACATCACGACTATTTTGAATTTGATGAAATTGGGCTGGCGTCTGGTTTAAAGCATTAAACCAGATTTTACAAAAAATATACAGGAGGTTGGACAATTGTCCCGCCTCCTTTATTTATTTTACAAAAGTATACCTTCCAAATTCCAAATAAATATTGACAAGATTTTTAAATAGTGATAAAGTATCACTATAAGCAAATAAAATAAAAATATGGCAAAAGAAATCGTGATTAATTCGCTGAACAAGGATTTTGAAAGCATCAAGAAGATTGATAAGAATGGTGTGGAATATTGGGAGGCACGGGAGTTGATGTTGACTCTTGGTTATGATCGCTGGGAAAATTTTGAAAACATCATTAAGAAAGCTAAGACAGCTTGTTTTAAATCAAAACAAGGAGTTGAAAACCATTTTCGTGAGGTCAGGAAAATGGTCGAGATTGGCTCCAATACAGTGCGGGAATTGAAGGATTGGGAATTAGATCGCTATGCTTGCTATCTGATTGCACAAAATGGTGATTCTAAAAAACCGGAGATTGCGATGGCACAGACATATTTTGCCATTCAAACGCGCAAACAAGAAATATTTGAACAACTTTCCGATGTTGACAAGCGACTGATGACTCGCGGAGAAGTTTCCAAGCATAATAAAGAACTTTTCAAGACCGCCAAAAAAGCTGGTGTGACAAACTTTGGTTTATTTAATGATGCCGGATATAAAGGCTTGTATGAAATGTCTCTGACGGAAATCGAAAATAAAAAAGACATTAAAAAAGGTGAACTCTTGGATCGAGCTGGGTCAACAGAATTAGCGGCGAATTTGTTTCGGATTACGCAAACTGATGATAAAATAAGCAAGGATAAAATCAGGGGAGAGCAAAATGCGACAAGGACTCATTTTGTGGTTGGTGGCAAAGTGCGGCAAGCTATAAAAGACATTGGTGGAACTATGCCGGAAAATTTACCAATGGAAAAGCATATAAAAAAATTAAGAAAAGAAAAGAAAAAGCTTCAAGGAAAAACAAATAGAATAAAATAGATTTTAAAGTGTTCCTTCCAAATTCCAAACATTCACTTTGGTGATTTTGACTTTAGCGAATTGGCCCACGAGATTTTTCTTGGAGGAAATTATTTTCACATTTTTGCCAGTGCGGGTTTTGCCGAAATAAATTTGTTGGGGGACTAAGTCCCCAATTGGGAACTTAGTCCCCATCTTTTCTATCAACACTTCTTGCACAGTGTTTTTATATTTTTTATTATGGGCGAAAGTGGTTTTTTTCAGAATCTCATTGAGGAATTGTTCACGGCGTTCTTTTTCGGCTTTGGAAACATCATCCTTCATCTTCCACGCGGCAGTGCCGGGGCGGGGAGAATATTGGCCGAAGAAGACTAAATCATATTTGGCTTTGCGCATAATTTCTGCCGATTGCATGAATTGCTCCTCGGTTTCTCCCGGAAAACCCACAATAATATCGGAAGTCAGGGCGAAGAGGGTATTAGGTTTATATTTTTTGAAAGCGGCTTTTATTTTTCTAACTAAATTCAAATAATGTTTAATAGTATAGGGGCGATTCATTTTTTGCAGGATTTCGTCGGAACCAGATTGAATGGGGAGATGCACTAACTCACATACCTTTTTGGATTTGGCGACCGTTTCAATCAATTCTGCGGACATGTCTTTGGGATGCGAAGAGACAAACTGAATCCAGAATTTGCCAGGGATGGCATTAATTTTTTTCAGTAACTGTGGAAAACTTACGGCCTTGTAGGGGTGAAACCCCTCTAGAGGGGTTTCACCCCTGTCGCAGTAGCTGTTCACATTTTGACCAAGCAGGGTGATAGATTTGTATCCCTTTTGCACCAAGTCCTTCACCTCCTCCATGATTTCTTGCGCTGGTCGGGAAGTTTCGCGGCCGCGGGCATAGGGCACCACGCAATAGGAGCAGAAATTATTGCAACCGGTCATAATCGGAACAAAGGCCTGGAAGGTATTAGTGTATTGGGGATGGATAGATAAATAATCAATATTTTCTTTAGTTAAATGGTCAGTGCTTTGTTCCGGAATTTTCAATTTAACAGCACTTGGACACTGGGTGTCCAAGTTGGAATGAGGGTGAGGGACACCCAGTGTCTTCAAATCTTGTGATGTAAAATTTTTTTTAATTTCTTCTGGAAAATCTTTAATTTCACAGAAAAGATCCACTTTATTTTTCAGTCTTCGCTGGACATCTTTGCGGTTGGCAAGACAACCGGTTAAAACAATTTGCAAGGGCCTTTTTTCCGCTGCTACTTTTTTCCTGAGATTGTGGATCTGGCCATAGACTCGGTCTTCCGCCATTTGCCGCACGCCACACGTGTTGAAAATGACCAAGAAGGCCTCTGATATGTCGGAAGCCATCTTATAGCCCTGTTCCTCCAAAAAGCCCGCAATTCGCTCAGAATCGGAGATATTCATTTGACAGCCGAAAGTTTTTATAAAATATGTTTTAGGCATAAATATTCACGTGAAATAAACTTAATTATATCTCAGGATACTATATCTGAGAGGTTTAATCAAGTAGAAAGCCAGGCAGAATCATCTGAACTGGCTTTCTATGAAAAGGGTGTGTAGTTTATTTTTTTTGGCTTAATGGAACTTTTGTAAGGATTTTATCCTCTAAATATCTCTTGAATTACTTTGTATCTACGCTCTTGCGTTAGTCCTCGATGGACTTGCAAGAGCATTTTTGTTTTTCCAAAAAATCCATCTATTGAATTTGTAGT
>CAIMIV010000020.1 GCA_903841185.1 uncultured bacterium | reverse complement strand
CTAGGGGCTTTAGTCTTTCAAAATCCCTGGATATATACCGGTGCTTTTTTTGAAAAATGCGCCGAAACCATTTCCGCAGATGCCGTTTATGACCGAAGTGGCGGATTGAAGTTTCCTTCCGCACAAATCAGCCCCAAGGTGTTAAACGGCCTCGCCTTCAAACAACTGTGCTATAACAAAAACCTGACCTATTCCTTGTTGTCTGACTTTATGCCGAAAAGCTACGTAGTCAAAAATGCAGAGGAACTACAGGCGGCTTTGAAAAATTTTGCGGCCACTGACCTGGCCGTGCTCAAGCCGGTGGCTGGTTTTGGTGGTAAGGATATCTTCATTGATTCACCCCAAAATATCTCCCTAATCCAACTGCACCCGCAAACCGAATACACCTTGCAACAATTTATCGATACCAAAGAGGGCATTCCCGGAATAGTCGCTGGTCACCATGATCTACGCATAATCATCGTTGAAGGGGAAGTTGTTTTGTGTCACGTGCGCAAGCCCAAGGAGGGATCCTTGTTGGCCAATGTCGCTCAAGGAGGTTCTATTCAAGAAGTGGCGCTGACTCGCCTGCCACAAGCCGTTAGTCAAGTTATTTCTGAGATCCAGTCCATTGTAGATAGCCGATTTAATCGGCCGCTTTATTCTATCGATTTTGGCCTCGCTAAAAACAAGCCTTATGTTTTTGAATTAAATGATCAAATCGGTTTTCCTTCGGAAGATATGGAAAACGCCAATATCTTTGTAGAAAAAATATTGGATTCGCTGGAACGCCTGGCTCAGGCCTAAATTTAATTAGCCTTCAAATACCAATGAGCCCCACGGCTCATTTTTTATTGGAAAAATTTCCAAAATAGCCTTATAATTAGATTGCCTTGATGTTTATTCGTTATCATACCTTCTTCCTCTAAAAAATTTCTACGTATTTTTATTTTAGAAGGAATATGGATTAATCCCCAACGCTTGATAAAACGGCTGAATTACTGTAGACTAGGAATTAACTTCACCCTAAAACCAATTAGATGTGTTTAAATAAATAACTATCTTTTTATGAAATATTCTTTCCCCTTTTTTAGAGCCTTCCGAAACGCCTCCACTAAAAACCGCTGGAAAATGCTAGGCAAGCTGATGCTATATGCTTTGGGCGTGGGCGCCTTTTGCGTGCTGGCTATTTTTGCTTATTTTGCCAAAGACCTTCCCAGCCCGGGGAAAATCAATACTCGGGTGGTGACAGAATCCACTAAAATCTATGACCGCACCGGGGATCACATTCTGTATGATATTCACGGCGAGGAAAAAAGAACCCAAATAACCTTTAACACTATTCCGGAAACCTTGCGCTACGCTACTATCTCCCTAGAAGATCAAAATTTCTATACCCACCCGGGGTTTGATGTGAAAGGCCTGATTAGTGCTGTTATTTCCAATATCCTTAAACCCGGCAGTGGCCGCGGGGGATCCACTATTACCCAGCAATTTGTCAAAAATTCTATTCTCACCGATGAACGCTCTCTCGCGCGCAAAGTCAAAGAATTGATTCTGGCTATCGAAATCGAATTTAAATTTTCCAAAAATGAAATTCTAGGGATGTACCTCAATGAAATTCCCTATGGCTCCAATGCTTATGGCATTGAGGCGGCGTCCCAATCCTTCTTCGGTAAACACGCCTCGGAACTCACTCTGGACGAAGCCGCACTCCTTGCTTCTCTTCCCCAAGCTCCTTCATACTATTCTCCGTACGGGAGTCACCTAGATGCCCTGCGCGCCAGACAAGTCTATGCCCTCTCCCAGATGCAAAAATTCGGCTACATCACGGCTGAACAATTTTCCGCCGCCAAAGAAGTGGACGTTTTAGCTAAAATAAAACCTTCTTCGGAAAATATCTCCGCCCCTCACTTTGTGATGTATATCAAAGAGTATCTGGAAAAAACCTATGGCAAACAATCCCTTGAACAGGGCGGTTTAAAAGTTTATACCACCTTGGATTGGGATAAGCAGCAGCTGGCTGAACAAGTGGTGCGAGAAGGCGCGGATTCCAACACTAAAAAATATCGCGCGGAAAATGCGGCCTTAGTAGCAATGGATCCCAAGACCGGTCAGGTTCTGGCGATGGTGGGGAGTAAAAATTATTTCGACAAAACTATTGATGGACAGGTCAATGTAGCTATTCGCGATCGTCAACCAGGATCATCTTTCAAGCCCTATGTTTATTTAACAGCCTTCAAAAAAGGCTACACCCCGGAAACTCAATTATGGGATGTGGACACCAATTTTTCCACCGAAGATGGTAAAGCCTATAATCCAAAAAATTATGACGGGAAAAATCATGGTCTACTTCAAATGAAAAATGCCCTGGCAATGTCTCTTAATGTGCCTGCCGTTGAAACAGAATATTTGGCTGGCGTACCTGATTCTATCACAACAGCCAAAGCACTTGGCATAACCACCCTAAATAAACCGGATAGCTATGGACTATCCCTAGTTCTTGGTGGCGGTGAAGTGACCCTCCTCGATCATACTAATGCCTATGGATCACTCGCCACGGGCGGAATTCATCATGACAAGGTCGCTATTTTAAAAATATTGGATTCATCAGGAAAGGTTCTAGAGGAATACAAAAATGATCCGGGCCAAAGAGTGATCGATGAGAAATATGTGGCCATGCTCGACTCAATTATGTCCACCAATTCTTTGCGCGCCCCGGTTTTTGGCACCAATAATCCTTTTAATTTTACCGACCGACCGGTAGCCGCGAAAACTGGAACTACTAATGAATGGCGCGATGGTTGGGCAATGGGGTATACCCCATCACTTGTGGCTGGTGTGTGGGCTGGTAATAATAATAACTCCCCTATGATTCAAGGAGCCGACGGAATTTTTACCGCCGCGCCAATCTGGAGAAAATTTATGGATGGTGTTCTTAAAAACTATTCTGTGGAACAATTTCCAAAATATGAACCAGAAGATACCGGTAAGCCTGTACTTAACGGAACATTAAAGGCGGAGGATAAGATTGAGGTTTGTGAGCTTCCCGGCAAAAAAAATTCCTATTGTCTAGCTACTGATGCTTGTCCAAACAGTCTAAGAGACACAAAAAAATTCATCTTCGCCCATTCTATTTTGTGGTATGTTAATAAGGATGATCCGCGCGGAGACAGCCCCAAGCATCCAGAGGATGACCCTCAATTTAAAGGTTGGGAAAAAGCGGTGCAAAAATATGTTAAAGACAACAAAGATTTTTCTGGTGATGCCGCACCAACCGATGATTGCAAAGCCAGTGATTTTTCAAATATAACACCGGATATCAGTATTGATTCGCCGTCCAACGGACAAGCAATAGCAACCTCTCCCGTTATTATAAAGATCTCCGCTTCTTCAGCTTTCGATATAGATAAAATAACACTTTCTGTTGATGGCAGTGAAGTTTCTTCGGTTAATAGCTCTTCGTTAAGTTATGATTATATTATTAAAAAAACAGCTGCTATAGAAATTAAAGCCACAACAACCGATAAAAATGGTGGGTCCAAAAGTACGAGTATTATCATTAATACAACTGTCCCTACCCCAATACCAACTCCTTAAATATCCCACCTCTAACATAATAAAAAAGCCTTTTTCCTAAAAGGCTTTTTTATATTATCCAAGTCGCTTCTATATTTTTATGCGATCAATAATCTTCCCGCCAATTTCGGCATTTATTTTACGCACCACTTTATCTCGATTAAGCCATAATTCCGAGGACCAAACTGAGCTATCTGATTTTACAAAAATGGTTTTATCTTTATAATATTCCGGCCGCAAATTGGCCACCCCAATATTACCAAACTCCTCACGCACCACTTTCTTAAAAATATAAAAAATAGTTTTATCATCCAGATTTTTTATTTGAAAAACATTCTTCTTCGAAAGATAATTTTTAATCAGTTTCATTTTTTATCCCTTTATTGGCATAACAATATATACATATTCCTCTAATACCTCGCCGGTTTTTTCATCCACTTCCTTAATCGCCACAGGTGATGATGCATTATTCATTAAAATCGCTATCTTATTTGTATTAATGATATTTATCCCATCCAGGAGATATTTTGCATTAAAAACAATCTCTTGAGATGGTCCCACAATGTCCACAATCAGCTCTGTTGAATTTTCACCACATTCTACGCTCCTTGCTTCAATAAAAAATTTATTCGTCTCAGAATCGATTTTAAAAACGATCTCACTGTTTTTTGTTTTAGAAAAAACGCTCGCCATTTTTACTGCGCCCTGAATATTGCTTTTATCCCCCACTATGCGAGTTTGAAAGTCCTTAGGCATAATATGTTTATATTCCGGATATTTTCCATTAATCAAGCGCGAAACCATATGCACTCCATCAATTTCAAAAAATATTTGTCCATCTTCAATAGCAATATTAATCTCTTCTTCTATTTCACCATTCACAATACGAGCCAATTCAGCAAAAGTATTAGCTGGTATAATTATACTATCCTTTTTAGCAATAAAATCCTCATACCCCGGTTTAATATTTTTTTCCTCTAATAATAATTTATTTTCTACCAACCTAAAACTATCCGTTGAAGCAAAATAAATTTCCTTCTCCTTAAAAATAAGATTTATTCCGGTCAACTCTTGCCTCGTTTCATTAAAAGCCACACAACTAATCACTTTCGTGATAATACTTTTCAACTTAACACTAGATAGCGTTAGAATATACTCGCTGCTTTTTTTAGGCAGAAGAGGAAATTCATCCGCCAATAATCCTTTTATTATAGCCTTAGAAGGACCACTTTTTATCTTAAGACTCTGACCATCTAATTCTATTTGGATGTTTTCTCCGGAGGGTAGATTATTTATAAAATTACTAATGAGTTTAGCTGGGATAGTAATTTTTCCTTCTTTTTCAATTTTAGCGCCTATTTGATTAGATATACCAATTTCCAAATTAGTCGCAGATATTTTCAAACCACCACCTTCCGTTTCAAATAAAATATTATTTAAAATAGGGAGGGTGTTTTGTTTAGAAACTACTCGCTCTGAATTGGAAATAGCTTTTTTAAATTTTTCTTGAGTACATGTTAGTTTCATAATATTAGTATTATATAATAGTTTATTTAAATATATATAAAGAGATAGTTATTATATAAGAGATAGAAAAATGGGGATAAGTTTATTTATAGGCCTAGATAAAACATTTTTTCTGGGGATATACCTGTGGATAACTTATTTTATAGAGCCCCTATAAAAAGAAGGTATATTTATATTTTTCTAATACAGTTTAAGTTTAAACACTTAATCAGTCAAATAATAGATGGTTATAGATAGGAAATGCGGTGGAAGAAAACAACTTATCCACAGGTTATTAGGTAATGCGATACAACCTTTCTTTTATAATTGCAATTTCTTCGATTAATTTGTCATTAGTTTTTAATTCGCGGGTTATTTTATTGCAAGCATGGATGGTGGTGGTATGATCTCTTCCGCCTAATTTTTCTCCGATTCCCGGGAAAGAATATTCTAATTCACTGCGCATAAGATACATCGCGATCTGTCTGGGCTTAACAACCTCTTTTTTTCTGTTTTTAATAATTAAATCATTGGGGTCAATGTCATAAAAAGAGGAGACGACAGTAATGATGTGTTTATGGGTAATGCCCTTCTTTTTTCCGCTAGTGATGAGTTCCGATAGAATGGTGGAAACATATTCTAGGGTAGGCTCCTTCCCACTTAATTGAGAGGAAACCACTACGCGATTAAGGGCTCCCTCGAGCTCCCTAATATTATTAGTGATGTTTTCTGCAATAAAGCTAAGTGTTTCTAGGGAAATATTGAATTTTTCGTCATGCGCTTTTTTGCTCAGGATAGCCATTCTGGTTTCAAAATCAGCCTTGGAAACATCCGCAATCATCCCTCCTTCAAAGCGTGAGCGTAGACGCTCTTCAAGGGTGGGAATAGCTTTGGGCGCTCGGTCACTACTAAGTACGATTTGCTTATTGAGTTGGTATAAGTAATTGAAAATATGAAAAAATTCTTCCTGGGTTTTTTCTTTACCGGATAGAAATTGAACATCGTCGATAATAAGAAGGTCTATTTTTTGATAATGCTCCTTGAATTCATTTATTTTTTGTGTGCGAATAGAATCAATAAGCTCACTGGTAAAACGCTCTGAGGTAATATATTTCACTTTACGATCAGGATTTTTTTGGAGGATTTCATTGCCAATGGATTGCAGGAGGTGTGTTTTGCCGAGCCCTACCCCACCATAGAGAAAAAGAGGATTGTAGATGCGGCCCAAATTTTGAGAAACAGCAAAACAAGCCGCTCGAGCGAGTTCATTACTTGAGCCTACAATAAAATTTTCAAAGGTGTATTTAGGATTAAGATTATTTTCTTGGCTAATGCTAAGGGTTTTTTTAATAAAAGGTTTGGGTAGGATAATTCTTTTAGGTGGTTGAATAGCATCTACTCGATTTTCCTGAAAGGAATGGTCTTCATTAGTTTTGATAGAACAAAAAACCTCCTTAACGTCCTGCTGAATATTGCGCAAAGCCTTTAATATATAGAGATTATATTTATTTTCCAACCACTCCTTGGCGAAGCCATTGGGTACACCAATAACAACCTTACCATTCTCATTGGATAAAACGGAAGTATTTTTAAACCACGTAATAAAATTAGCCTTCGAAATCGAAAGTTCTATTTCTCCCAAAGCAGCTCTCCAAAGCTCTTCATTAGTCATGAGTAGATATTGGTTAAGAAAGGATTGTTTAATAAAAATAATTATATCACGCTAAAAAATAGCTGTCTAAGGAAAAAGGGGGGATAAGGGTGTGGATAAGCTGTTGGTAATAAGGATGATTCCAGAAAGGTCTATAAATAGTATATAATGGATAAGAAAGAAAAAGCAAATAGGGAATATCTTTTTATTTTTGGAGAACATTCAATTTTAGTTGACTTTACTTAAAATAATTGGTAAACTTCTAATTAATTCAAAATAACAAGCTAATAGGTATAATATATAAATATGAGTCAAACGTATCAACCATCCAGCACGAGAAGAAAAAGAAGAAATGGCTTTCGCAAGAAAAATGAAACCGCCACTGGGCAGGCAGTCCTAAGAAGAAGAAGAAGAGTAGGGAGAAAAAACCTGACGACCTCCTAAACAACCTTAATTCATCTGAACTTATCAATAATGCTTCCTTTTAAAAATCGTTTAACTAAAAAAAAGGATCACGAGAAGGTGCAAAAGCTAGGCTCTTTTGTTGCTTTGAATAATATAGCAATAAAGAGCTTAAAAAATGACTCACCTGACACTCGCGTAGGCGTGGTAGTGGGTCTTAAGTATTCCAAGAAGGCCGTGGAAAGAAATCAAGTAAAGCGATTGATCCGTGATATTGTTCAGGCTGAATTAAAAACTCTAGATAAGGGCTGGGATATTGTTATTATGGCCAGAAAAAGAGCGGAAGAACGATCGGGTAGTATAAATTTCAAAAAAAATATACTAGAGGCGCTGGAAAAAGGCGGTATGCTATTAAATAAAAAACCCCTTAAATAAAATAAAAAATGTCTTTTTTGTTTCATACACTTGTTTATCAACCTATTTATAATCTCCTTATCTTTGTTTATAATATTATTCCGGATTTTGGAGTAGCTATTATCATCAGCACCATTCTGGTGAAATTTTTACTGATTCCTTTGAGTAAAAAGCAGATTGAATCGCAGAAAAAGATGCAGGAATTGCAGCCAAAAATAAAGGAGTTGCAGGTGAAACATAAGGATGATAAGGAAAAGCAAAGTCGAGCGATGATGGAATTGTATAAGGAAAGTAAAACCAACCCCCTTTCCGGTTGCTTGCCTATGGTGGCACAATTAGTTTTTTTAATTGCTATTTATCGCGTATTATTTAACATTTCCACTGCCGGACTGGTGGTGAATAATGCCGATCTATATTCCTTTATTGCTAATCCTGGACAAATTAATAAGTTGTTTGTGGGCACGGTCGACTTGGCGGCTGCTATTGACTTATCTCATATCGGAATTGAGAGCTTGCCACACATCATCCTGGTTGTTTTAGCGGCTGGAGCGCAATTTATCCAAACAAAAATGATGATGAATAAAAAAGCTCCGCAAGCGAATAAGGGTGCGGAAGCTGATTTTTCCGAAATAATGACCAAGCAAATGCTTTTTCTGGGACCCCTGCTCACTCTTTTTATTGGAATAAAGTTTCCGGCCGGACTGGCTTTATATTGGTTAGTTTCCACGGGGTTTATGATAGTGCAGCAGCGATATATGGAAAAAAAGTCTAAAACTGTATAGAATATATAAGTTAATAGCTAAGCTTTAAATATATGGAAACAGAAGAAGTTAAGTTGGAAGATTTAATCCGGGAAGTGGTAGCGGATTTGCTTTTAAAAATGGGTTTTTCTTGCGAGATTGAAATTATAAAAGAGCAGGAATTGGAACGGGATAAGGAAAATATTATTTGCAATATTAAAACAGAGGAATCCAATTTTTTAATTGGTCAATACGGCGTTAATTTGCAGTCCCTGCAACACATTGCTAGAATTCTAGTCAGACGAAAGACAGAAGAGCGGACAAATTTTATTTTAGACGTGAATTCCTATCGGAAGGAGAAAAACTCCTCCATTGTACTTTTGGCCAAAAACATTGCGGATCAGGTTGTGCGAGAACAGCGAACGGTCGCGCTTCGCCCGATGTCTCCGTATGAACGAAGATTGGTGCATATGGAACTTTCTAAAAATACGGCCGTAGTCACGGAAAGCATTGGTGATGGTGAGGAGCGAAAGATTATGGTAAAACCAGCGGATTTAGGTTAAAATTTTTATAGTTTTTAATTTTATAATTTTTTAAATAATGCTTTAATTTTTAATGTTTAAACCGACAGTTGAACAAGCTTGGTTTAAAAATTTAAAGATTAAGAGTTATTTACAAAATTAAAAATTTGAAATTAAAAATTCCAATTATGGTTGTTGCTCGAAAAATAGCTTATAATGTTTTGGTGAGCACTGTCACGAAAGTGCTTTCTACTATTTTAGCCTTGGTATCTATCGGCTTTATCACCAGATATTTAGGTAAGGAGGGTTTTGGAAATTACGCCACGGTGTTGGCGTTTTTATCTTTTTTTACAGCTATTGCTGATCTGGGTTTGTATTTTATTGCGACGCGAGAAATTTCTCGAGATGGAGCCCACGAAGCGCATATTTTGGGGAATATTTTCGCTATTCGACTGGTTTCCAGTGCGGTGGTTTTTTTAGCTTCGCCACTGGTGGTATACTTTTTTGATTATCCGGCGGAGGTTAAGCGGGGCATTATTATTGCGGCCGCGTCTTTCATGTTTTCTTCCAGTTATCAGATTTTGAACGGCGTTTTTCAAAAAAATCTAGCCATGGACAAAGTGGCGGTGAGTGAATTGTTGGGGAAAATAGTCCAAGTTATTTTTGTGATTGGAGCCATTCAATTGAAACTGGGTTTCGATTGGATAATGTTAGCTCTTCTGGCTAATATGATGGTTAATTTTGGCGTAATCTACCTTTTTCTTAAAAAATATATCATTATCAAGCTGCAATTTGATTTTGTTTATTGGAAGAGTTTCTTAAAAGAATCTTTACCTATGGGAATAGCGGCGGTGATTGCTTTCATATATTTCAAGATGGACACCATCTTGCTGTCCGTAATGAAAAGTAGCGCAGACGTGGGTATTTACAATGTAGCATATAAGGTTTTGGAGAATATTACTTTTTTCCCGGCCATGATTGCGGGACTGGTGATGCCAATCATGGCAAAAAATATTTTTTCCAATAGAGAGCGTTTTTTGGAGGTGACTAATAAAACCCTGAAAGTCTTCTTTCTTTTGATAGTGCCTTTGATTGTAGGAGTTTCTTTTTTAGCAGATGACATTATCCGGCTTATTGGCGGCAGTGGTTTTTTTGAATCCGGACGAGTATTGCAGATATTGGTTTTTGCGTTAGCTTTAATCTTTTTTGGCCAGCTTCTTAATACCATTCTTATTGTGGGAAACTTGCAAAAAAAATTGATGTGGATTTTGGGAGGGGTGGCCATATTTAATATTGGGGCTAATTTGTTTTTTATTCCCAGTTATTCCTATATGGCTTCTTCCTACATCTCTGTTGCAACAGAGCTTTTAGTGGTATTATTAACGGGCTATGTAGTGATGGTGGAAATAAAATATATTCCCCAAACGGAAGGATTTTTAAAAATAATGGGAGCGGGACTCTTAATGGCGAGCTTTCTATATTCTTTCCGAGCTCTCAATTTTTTTGTGCTAGCTCTCGGCAGTTCGGCAATATACTTTATTTTTCTCTGGCTATTTAAGGCGGTTAAAACAGAAGAATTGACCAGTCTAATTCGTAAAAACTAACTCAACTACATGATATTGAACCAGCCCAAGGTTTTTATTGTCGTTCTAAACTATAACGGCAAAGCGGTTATCAAAAAGTGTCTAACGAGTCTATTTAAACTAGATTATCCTAATTTTGAAGTGGTAGTGGTGGATAATAATTCTACTGACGGATCGTTGGAGATCGCTAAAGGTTGTTTTTCCAGGGCGAATTTTATTAAGAATGCAGAAAATTTGGGCTATGCGGCAGGAAATAATATCGGTGTTCGTTTCTCCTTGGAGCGAATGGCGGATTATGTGCTACTACTAAATAATGACACGGAAGTAGAAAACGATTTTTTGGCTAAATTGGTGGAGGTGGCGGAAAGCGAGGAAAAAATAGGGATTATTAGCCCGGTTATTTTGGATGGGAGAACTAAAGAGGTGTGGTTTTCGGGAGGGGAAATTTTATGGAACAAAATGAGCAGTCGGCATAAACAAAATATCCCAGCCGAAGATTATTATGAATCCGAATTTATTACGGGCTGCAGTATGCTGGTAAAAGCCAGTGTTTTTCGAGAGATTGGTTTGTTGGATGAGGACTATTTCCTATATTGGGAGGATGCTGATTTTAGCTTGCGGGCAAAAAATAACGGCTTTAGAAATGTGGTCGTGTCTTCCAGCTGGGTCTATCATTTTGAGGAAAGTGAGAAAAATCCCAAGAACAAAATTTATTGGCTGGTGTTATCGGGCTTAATCTTTTTTAAAAAACACACCCCTTGGCAGAAGAAATATTGGCTAAAAGCTTATTTGGCTATGCGAAAAGCCAAGAATTTATGGGATATGCGATTTAACCCCAGTGAAATTACTCTAACGGTAAACAAGGCCTATGCAGACTTCAAAAACGCCAAACTCTAATAGGGTGGACCTTTCTATAATCATCGTAAATTATAAAAGCGAGCATTATCTGGATAAATGCTTGGCTTCTATTTATCGTGAAAGCCGGGCGGAACAGTTCGAAATTATTATCGTGAATAATGATCAGGCGGCAAATTTAGCGGAGATCGTAAAAAAATATCCTAAAGCAGCTATTTTTAATTGTGAAAAAAACATTGGCTTTGGAAGGGCTTGCAATTATGGGGCGAAAAAAGCCCTTGGAGGACTGCTCCTCTTTTTGAATCCAGACACACAGTTTTTAAATGATTACGCGCAGCATGTTGTGAATAAGTTTGAGAAAAGTGCTAAAAAAATCGGCATAATAGGACCTAAACTCCTAACTGACGAGGGTCAGACGCAAGCTTGGTGCACCGGAAAGGATCTCACTTTGGGACAGCGGGTGAAAAATAAATTTTGGATAGTGGAAAGCAGAAAACTTTGGGAGAGTCAGAAAGAGATTATGACGGACTGGGTTAGTGGAGCGGCTTTAACAATAAAAAAGGAGCTTTTTGAAAAAATAGAAGGCTTTGACGAAAATTTTTTTATGTATGGAGAAGACTTGGATTTATGCGCTAAAATAAGAGACCTGGGCTATACTATATTATATTGTCCAGAGACGGCTATTTTGCATAGCGGAGGAAAGAGTCGTGAAAATCTTCTTAAGCAGAAGCTGCAATTTTTTAAATCTTCTTTTTATTACATAATAAAAAGAATGAGGCACAGATAAAAAATAAAAGACAATAATGTATACGTTTTTATTAATCTTGGTTTTATATCTACCCTTTCAGCTGGCGCTTAACCCCATGGCGGGCGTGGACCTGGCTTCTGTGCGGGTGTTAATCCTGGTTTTATTTGGCGTATGGCTGGCGCAAGGACTAAAAAAGAAAAACCTACCATTTAATGGCAATGGGCAAACCTATTTAGTGCTGGCTTTTTTGAGCTTGAATTTTTTGTCGATTAGCGTGGCTACCAATACTGATTGGTCTATCCGAAAATTGCTTTTTTTGTTTTCCATTTTCCCGATTTATTTTGTGGCCAGTCAACTGATTAGCAGTCAAGAAAGGTTATGGGGAGTCGTGCGGGGCATGGTTTGGAGCGGTACGGGTGTAGCCCTGATAGGAATAGTGCAGTTTGGGGCGCAATTTATTTTTGGCGTAAAAGTGGTTTATGCTTTTTGGGCTAAAACGGTCATTATCCCTTTCTTAGGGAGCAGTTTTGGGGAAGCGGTGTTGAAAAATCCCAGTTGGCTGGTAAATATTTCCGGACAAACTTATTTGCGCGCCACTTCCCTTTTTCCGGATCCCCATATGTTTTCTTTTTATCTTGGTTTAGTGTTGCCTTTGGCCGGAGGCTTAATTTTTTATAACAAACAGCACAAGACCTTGTATACGGGAGCAGCTAGTCTCATTTTTTTAGCGGACATGCTCACTTTTTCGCGCGGGGGGTATGTGGGATTGTTCGCGGGTATGGTTTTTGTGATGCTTTTTTTCTGGCACAAGATAGCAAAAAAATATAAAATAGCCATGGGCTTTGTTTTAGGGCTGGGTTGTTTGGTATTGCTTTTGCCTTCACCCATTTCGCAGCGGTTTTTGTCGAGTTGGGACTTGAAAGAGGGGTCTAATCAAGGACGGCTAGTGATGTGGCAAAAAGCTGCGGAAGTGATTACGGAGAATCCTCTATTGGGGGTAGGCATCGGTAATTATCCACTGGCTGTCAGTAGTCTAGCTACTTATCGCGACCCGATTTATGCCCATAACACCTATTTGGATATTGCGGTAGAAACCGGTTTGCCGAATATGTTGGTGTGGATTGGATTGTTGGTGGTTAGCATGGTGAGTTTTTGGAAAAAGGCCAAGCGGGAAAGGCTATTTTTCTTTGCCTTGGTGGGCTTGGTTATTTTTGCCAGTCATTCCCTAGTAGAAACCGCCATCTATTCTCCGGTAGTGCTGACCTTGTTTCTGATTATTCTCAGTTTTTCCCAATTAAAAATAGACCATGAAAAAGCTAGTTAGTTTAGAAAATTTCGCTTATCTCACACTGCTGGCTATGCCGGCCTATTTGGTGCGGTTTTCCTTCTTGGGAATGCCCACAAACCTCTTTGAAATATTAGCCTTGGTGACCATGGGCTTGTTTGTAAAGCATGCTCTGAGCTCAAAAATTGAGCTGGGTGGCTATAAAATGTATATAATGCCTGTTGGTATGATTTTGGTGGGGTTGGTGCTGTCAACGCTGTATAATGAGGCAGGCAAAAATGGCTGGGGCATTGTGAAGAGTTGGTTTGTCGTGCCCCTGCTCTTTGCTTGGGTGTGTGCGCAATTATTTGAGAATAAAAAAACTATTTTAAGGGCTATCTATTATTCTGCTTTTGGGGTGGCCTGTGTGGCGCTGGGGTATTTTTTCTTAGGGCAGGTGACTTTTGACGGCCGCTTGCAAGCTTTCTATAATTCGCCCAATTATTTGGCGATGTATCTGGCCCCGGCCATTCTCATTGGAATTTTTTTAATCAAAGAAAATCGCAAATTTTATTTGAGGAGTTTGGGGGTGTTAGGGCTTGCGCTCTATCTCACGCAGTCTTATGCGGCTTGGCTG
>CAIMIV010000019.1 GCA_903841185.1 uncultured bacterium | reverse complement strand
TAATTACCCGCACGTATTTTTCGGCTGAATATAATCCGACTAATTCTAAGATGAGATTTTCAAAAGGATGCGGTGAAACAAAGACGCTATTTTGCAATTTAATAAATTTGAGCTTATGCAGATGTCCACGCAAAATATCTCGAAATACCCGATCTTTTTCCGGAATATCAAAAATGACTATCCGCCATCTTCCGTCCCACTTTTTCGGCAACTTAAGTTTAATGGAATTGCCTAGCAAGTTTAATTTCTTTGCCTGCTCCCCGCCTTTTTTCGTAAGCACTAGTTTGAATGATCCGTCCGGAAGAATTTTCTCCTCAATCAGTTTTTCTTTTGAAAGCCGCAAAACGGAACGCTTGAAACTATATTGGTCGACATTATTCCAATCTTTACGCACTTTCCGCAACGTCTTGAAATATTGCCGCGGATTTGAGGACATCCCCAAAGCAACCCCGCCCAAAAGCGTAATCATTATTTTCTTTTGTACCGGTCCGAATTTATACATATCCCAATCCTAACATAGTATTACGACCGTGAGAAGATGTTAATTTTAAATGTCAATATTATTTGAAAATGACATACTTAGGGGAATTCCAAATAGCAACTAGTCATCTCTAATTACAAATGCATTCCCCTATCTAATTTTTTATCAGACTACACATTCCCAACATTAACTTACGACCGTGAGATTATGTTAATATTGGGTAATTAAAAAAGGTGGTAGAATCATACTTTCAGATTCCCAGTGCGTTTTTGACCTCTTCTAGAAAAGCGAGGTCCCGCGCTTTGATGAATTTTCCTTCATAGTTGTCCGGCTCGTCCTTTTTGAGAAGTGCAATGGCTTCATCCAGTGGAAACCATCGGATTTGGAAACCCTCTTTGAGTTCTTTTTCTGTGAAGCTAGGTTCTCCTTTTTCGCCTACCAGTTCAGCTAAATAGCAATAGGATTCTTGTCGAAAGTCCCACTCGTCACGATGCTCAATGATTTTGCCCACTTCTCCCGTCACTGCGATTTGGCAGCCGATTTCCTCCAGCACTTCCCGTGCCAAGGCTTGCGAAAGATTCTCTCCTTCCTCCACTCCCCCACCGGGAAGTTTGTGAAAGTTGTGAGTGGTCACTGCCAGCAATGCGATGTTGTTGTCGCGATCAAAAACCACCGCTCGCGCCGCCGTTCTGATTTTGACAGCCTCATTTTCCGAGTGATATTCAGAAAACAAATCGCTGTGCTTGATGATTTTGAGAAGTTGCATAAAAAACCTTGAGTATTTATATGCATATATTATAACATTAAAAATAACTAATTTCTAATATTTTTTAATTTAAGTGACCAACGGCACAAAAACAAATCCGGGGTAACTGTGGATTTCGTGCTGACTGTTCTTTTGCTTGCGCAAAAACACTACGTTATTTTGCACCGGCAATACTAGTACCCCGCCGACTTTGAGTTGCGCCACTAGTTGCGTGGGAATTTCTGTGGCGGATGCGGACGCCAGGATGCGATCATAGGGTACATATTGAGGATCGCCGAGATGATTAAAGGTCGCTGGCGCAATCATCACATTGGCCTTTAGGCAACGCTCCACGTTTCTTCGACCCACCTCCACCAGCTCCGGCGCAATCTCCACCCCATGCACAGAGCCTTTTTCCCCGACAATGTGACCGAGGAGCGCACTTGTCCAGCCAGAACCGGTTCCGACGTCCAGAATCTTGTCCCCCGCTTGCGGTTGCAACAGTTCCAACATAAAGGCTACCGTGGACGGTTGGGAGATGGTTTGCCCATAGCCAATAGGTAGTGGACGGTCCAGATATGTTTCCGCACTCCCAAAGTAGGGCGGCACAAAATAAGCGCGATCCACTGCGCGAAAGGCATCCACAATCCGCCGGCTTCGGAGCATGCCGGAGTCAATTAGGTGCCGCACTAATTGTTGGTGCATTATTGAGGTGGTCATAATACCAGGTACTACAACTATCCGCAACTAACCTTGCAACGCAATTTTTGCTAAATGCGCGGAGCAGTCAAAGCTGTCAGAATTATTTTATGCGGAAATGCCGGCTAATTCCTTTTCATTTTTCTCAGACACAAAAAACTTTATCCCATTTCTTTCCAAGATCATCATCCCAAGAACAGCGGCAAAAACAGCGGCAAATCCACCCACGCCCAATCCCCATCGAGGGCCAAGATGCTGTCCAACCCAACCAATAATAGGACCACCAACAGCAGTTGATCCGGAAAAGGCCATCGTCCAAAAAACCATGACTCGTCCGCGTAATTCAGGTGGGGTATTCAGCTGCATCGTTGCGCTTCCCGCAGTCATAAAGGATAGGGAGAAAAAACCTACAATTAACAACATAGTCAAGCTTATTGCAATATTGGGAGCAATAGATGCGCCTATAATAAAAAATCCAAAGAAAAAAGCTGAACCAACTAATATTGAAGAACGGATCTTCTTGCTTCTGGCGGAAATCATGCCACTAAAAATAGCGCCAACGCCCATAATTGCCAGCATACCGGCAAAATCTCTGGCATCACCATGGAAAGTTTTTTGAGCTAATAAAGCTAAACTGACCGAGAATTCATAGGAAAGCGTACCCATGATCATCATCAGCAGCAAAGCTACTTTCATGGTTGGCTTGGAAATAATATAATAAAAACCCTCAAAAAGCCTTCCCTTTACTTCTGATTTACGTGCTTTATGCAATTCACTGGAACGCATGATGAAAACGACAAAAATAAAGGCTAGAAAAGAAATGCCATTAACAATGAAGCATGGTCCTATTCCAGCTGTCACAATGACAATCCCAGCAATAGTCGGACCGACAATCCTGGACAAATTCATTAACATGGAATTTAGGGTTATGGCATTTTTCAGTTCATCTTCACCGACCATTTCAGAAACAAACACTTGGCGCGTCGGAATATCTACCGTATTAACAAATCCAATTAACAAAGCTATCAAAAATATCATCCACAACCGCACTTCTCCGATGATTGTCAAATAACCTAAAATAATTGCCAACACACCTGAAACGGATTGTGTTATATATAAAATCTTTCTTTTTGAAAACTTATCGATAATCGAGCCGGCAAATGGAGATAGCAATAGTATTGGGAAATATTGCAATGCTGCAACCACTCCGAGTGCGGTTCCAGAATTTGTGAGTTGCAAAACCAACCATGACAGCGCAATGTTTTGCATCCAACCGCCAGGCACAGATATTATCTGCCCGATAAAATACAAACGGAAATTATGCTTTTTTAGCGAAGAAAATGTATTATAACCGACTTTTTTCAATTTCAATAACATAATTTACCAGATAACTTTTTATGGTTTATATTTCAATATGCTTTCTCGGACACCTAGCGGTTCAATTCCGGTCAATTTTATCATTAGGGCATATGCCATCGACGTGTCTCGTAAAAATTTTGTCGGTTGATCCTTCGGCATCAAAGTGCCGACTAATTTTTCAGTTGATATACCCAGAGCATCTACCGCTTCCTTTGTGAAATCATACACACTTTTTCTCGGTCCGGCAACATGAACAAGACCGATATAATCAGACAAGGATAATTTGAGAACAATCTCAGCGACTTGGTTAACATCCAACGGTCCTTTGTACATATCGCAGAATCTTTCCAACCCAGCTCCTTGCGCCAAGGCTTTTGAATATTCCGCAAGTCTCTCATCAATAATCCCTAATGAATATCCATAAAGATAGCTTGGCCTGATTATGCAATAATTTTCTGAATTTTCTTTAATCAGCTTTTCACACAGGGCCAAATTATTTCCATAAATAGTCCTGGGGGTCGGAATATCACTTTCTGCATACATCCCCCCTTTTCACCGTCAAAGATTCCATCGCTTGATAGATAAACCAGGCGCTTTCCTTCGCAATATTCCAAAAACTTTCGCATAGCTCCCTCTAAAATTTCCTTATCTTCCATAAATTCTATTTTGGCCGCTATGATCACAACGTCAATCTTTTTTCCACCCAATATCTCAGCAATGTTATCCTTGAAAAAATCAAATTTTATCGAACTATCAAAAAATTTATTTTGGTTATAAGTTGAAACCACGCCACCACAAAGACTCGTTGCCTGATCCGCAATCACTCTCCCCAAAAAACCAGTACCAATCACAGCTATATTTTTCCTATTATTTCCCATGCCCTTGATATAAAAAAATTATATTAACATTATATCATGATTTAAACCTTATTTCTCCATTTCTAGATGTGTTTGAATTATTTTAAAAGCTTATTTTCACTCGGACGCCACTCTTTCTTGGCCTTTTGCGCCTTGGCGATGCTCTTTATCCGAGATTGCCCCAGCGCTGACCAACTGAGAATGCCGACCGCCGTCAAAACCGCCTCCCGTTCCTTGTCAGCCAGAGAGCCCTTGTCGATCAGCTGCATTAAGATTTCAATAGCTTCTTTGTCTTCCATGGAGATTACGATTTTTTTAATATCCCTATTATACCATCTTTCCGCTTTTTGTCGCCCTGTACAAGAATAAGATCTTGCCACCTAAACCTCCCTGAGGACACTTGGACCGTTGCTGACTTTATGTTTTCAAAAATAAAAGAAGGTTTTCTGATAATTCTTATCAGAAAACCTTCTAACCACATTTAACCAACGCACTTGCTTTGTTCCTTGGGTTTGAGCTCAGCGAGGCGACCTTCCAGAAAATCAACAGCTTTTCTTAATTTTTTATCTGAGTTATCAATATCCACGGCAAGATCATAAAAATCATATAGATCCCCAACCTTTTTAGATTCAATCACTACATTAACGGCCATTGTTACATCATTGAATAATTCTTTATACTCATCGTCTGTTATTTGTATTTTACCGTTGGCCTTCACTCTTTCGATGATTTGAGGAAATTCATCAAGTAAGCCGTTAGTCAGATCATCCACTCTCTGCTGAATTTTTCCCAATGCCAGTGCCAAATTTTTATCGGCAGAAAGCATAACGAGCTTTATCAATAGATTGGCGATACTAACTCCTCTATTCTTGCAGGTGTATATAAATGAGCACCGTTTTTGCTCCCAAATGTCATTAAATTTTTTACGCAGATAACGGGCATACATCGCCAAGCCTATTGTGAGCGCCAAAAGGATGGTCATCACCCAAGTTGCAATACTCAGACTTCCCAGCACACCTAAAAGATAACTGATTGACTCTCTCATAATCTCACCTCGCTTCAAATTTTATTCTGTTTTTAAGGATCCAATAACCCTCATTGATTGAAAAACCTATCGCCTAATGCGACTTTACATATTAGCACGGAATGAATAGGAAATCAATGGAAGAAAAATGGCATAACTACGCCCCTAAAACAAAAACACCGCTTGCACGGTGTTTTTGTAGGTGGCTATTTTTTTTTGCAGCTAGACTATTTTTTAGCTGACAATAACGTTGTGACCAACGCGGTCATCTGACTTTTTTTGTTTGGCTGGCTTTCCGCAATTAAAAGAGTAAGCGCGGTAAGAGCACTGGGATTTATATTTCTTACGCCTTTTATTTTCATCTTTCGCAAAAACCACACGAAAGCAAAAGCACCCGAGCGTTTGTTGCCATCATCAAAGGGATGGTTTTTGACCATGAAATATAACAAGTGTGCCGCCTTCTCTTCGGCCGTCACGTAAAGATTCTTTCCGCCGAAAGATTGCATCACATTTCCAACAATGCCCTCGATGCTTCCAGCTCTTTTTTCTCGCGCGAAAAGGTCAGATGCTTCGCCTTTTTTCATTAGCTCGTCGCGAAGATCGCCTATCGCCTGAACCAATTCCGCACCTGATAATTTGACTAATTTCTTCGTAGTCCCAATCGCGCTAAGTGTGTCCTTGTCATACGCATCCAATGCTACCCAAGTGCTCGCAAATTCCTTGATAAGCTCTAGCACCATTTTTGGATCAAGCATGACATGCTCTGGCAGAAGATTTTGGATACTGGCAACCGTTTGCATAAAAACATCATAATTCTTGACGATCTGTTTGCGATTGATAGTATAGCCCTGCGTAATATGCTCTTTTAAAATACCTGTCGCCCATTTGCGGAACTCCGTAGCAGTTTTTGAATTAACCCGATAGCCTACCGAAATAATAGCATCCAGACTATAATATTCTACCTGATATATCTTGCCATCGCTGGCAGTTGTTGCATTTTTTGCAACAACTGAATTTCTCAATAACTCGCCCTCCTTAAAAATATTTTTTAAATGGCGCGAAACAACCGACTTGTCACGGCCAAAAACATCAGTGATTTGATCCAATGTCGCCCAAATAGTCTCATGCGTAAAATCACCCTTCAATTCAATGGCGCCAGATTTTGCCTGATAAATTACTACTCCTTTGTTTTTTTGTGGTTTCCTCATATTTTTTTGGCTAGTTGATTATAGTGATATTGTACCACTATAACAGATCGTTGTCCACTTCCCGCCCTGTGGATAACTCAGTTATTTCCGTCTTTTCCAATGTCGGTGTTCAACATAGACAATCCGCCACCAAGTTTGACCAAGGAAGTAGCCACCGATCAAGCCGAGCGCCAAAAGACCCAATTGCAAATAGGGCGGGAGAAAACAATGCGTGCTGAGAAAAACATATTCCCTAGGTATGAAGCCGGATAGAATAAGCTGCTTCACCCACCAGATTTCAATCAGCCAATGTCCAATCTCCGCCAGCAACAATCCCAAGAGCATGGTCAATAAAATATAGATTGTTTTTTTGATTTGCATTATGTAAGTAATTATTGCAATTAACAAATTCTGGCTTTCTGTTTACCCTGTTGCATTATGCTATCAGGGTTTACCCCGTAGCGATATGCTTCTGGGGCAGAATGCAGAAGTATCAGTCTAGTTTAGGATTTTATTATACCCATATTTTTGCAAGGATAGCTCGATATCGGCATAGTTCTTGCCACACAACATTCCACCGGCAGTAAACTTTTCCTGCGTTACGTCTGCCAAGCAGAAGTCCGGCATTGGAAAAGAATCTTTCTCCGCAACCGTCTTGAATTCAAAATCTACAACAACCAAGCCTGCGAGTTCATCCTGAAAAACATCAATTTCAGCGAGATTTTCTCCGTAGTTAAAAAGATATCTGATTTTGTGAACTTTTTTTGAGTTAACTTTGGTAAGTGCGTTGAATTCTTCTGCCGAAAGAACAATCGTGTCTTCGGTCTGCTCGGATGAATCATTTTCAGAAACTGGCTGTTTTTTGGTGATTTCGAATTTCTCCCCTTTCTTTCTGAGTCTCAAAACGGGATGTGGAACTGTTGCCGGAATATACAGATCCAGGATTTCCCGACTTTCACATTCCAGAGCGCCTTCTGGAATAAATTTTGCCAAATAAGTTTTTTCTAATTCAATTTCTTGCATTTTGTTAGGATTATTTTATTTAGAAACTATTTTTTTAATGCTATTTCTCCAAAAATTTGCTAATCCACCATCTTTTGATAAACGGGAGAGACAGCGTGGAAAGCAGATAGCCGCCGGTTGGTACTACGGCTTTCAGATAGGCGGAAGTTTCGCCGATGCTGGTCATCCACCACAGGGCGATGCCATAGGTTACCGCCGCGATGAAAAGTTTCCGCGTCCAACTGACCTCCCAACACTTGTCAGATTCCACTCGCCTGTTGCGCTCTTGTATAATCCCAATTTCTTTTTCGATGTTCATAAGTTTATTCCCCGCCTGTCGGCTGGCAGGCTTTCAATCTTTAATATATATCCATTATCCCACCATTTCCCGTATTATTCAAGCTAGCTAAATATCAAAAAAAGAAAAGGAGTTCCGGTTTATAACCAAATCTCCTTTTTTTGCAACATCGGATAATTTTAGCTGTTTCCTATGGCAAGATGTGCATTATCGTCGACACCAATGCATCAACAGATTTGCTTTCATGCACGATAACATAAGCGACGCATCCAAGAGGCATAACAATCAATAATACGCATATACGATAAAGCGCCTTATTGGAATCACGCAGATTACGCAGCGGATCTCCAGCGATTGATAAAAAAATCCCTGAAAAGATTATCCATAAAAACACCGAGATCAAAAATTTCAACATAAATACATATGCCATCACATAATAATAATGGCTGTTCTGTATTATTTTTTGAGAAATCCCGATTAATGCTGTTTGCATATCCATAGGCAGCATCGTATATATGCCATAAAGCGTCAGACCAGTAATAATTAGCACTTTGACAATATAAAATATTTCCCCCAATGCTTTAATAAATTCATCCAATTCATTTTTAAAGAACCCCTTAATACCCGTTCCTTCGCAATTATCAGTCATAGCGCACACCCCCTTCTGGTTTTTTCGCCATTATTGGCAGCATTCTTTCATTCCAGGCATTTGATCTCGGATAAAGCAGGTTATTTATTGTAACAAATCATCCTAAAATAGCAAGTGTTAAATAGTAAGTAAATGTACTATCAGCCCAAGAAAAAAGGACCGAGGTTTCGGTCCTGTAGAGGTTATTTTGATGATTACATTGGAGATTTTTTTGCATCCATTGAAAATTAATATCTCCGTGTGACCGGCCGGCTTGTTGGTCGACGCGCAAAGGCATTATCTCCAACGATTGAGCTTTTAGCGGTCAAGCAATCCTTGCAGATACGCTTACCTTCAGGCAGATTTTTTTCATTGGGTCTGCAATGAGACCATCTTTCTTTGCACCCTTCACAAGCCCTTTCCACGCCTCCTTCAGAGCACCCGTGGATCGAAAAACATTCTGAACATTTCACAACCCAATCTCCCATCATTTTCTCCTTTACGTCTGATATTCACCTGCATTTTTAATGACTTGTTTTTCTGCCAAAGCTAAGTTTAAATAAAGAACTACTTCTAGCCTACTCTTTTTTGCCCTTCTTCGCAAACAAACATCTGGGCAAAATTCAAAAATACATTACAGGCGGGAATTTTGAAAATTAAGTTATTGAAAATTTATTGTAAATTGTGAATTGAAAATTTCTACGTTGTTGAAATAATATCTCCCCTAGCGTGGTATTAGTATATAGAAATAAGTCTTCTCATAGTGAAAAACGGTTCTATACCGTGAGTTGGATGGATCCAACCTAGCTATAGAAGGCTTATTTTTGTTGGCAGGTTGTTTTTTTGATTAATAAAAAAACCGCCTCATTTTTCCGAGACGGCAGGGATGTTGGAAAGTTCCCTGGAACTTGTTTATATTAACAATATGTCTTGCCCCAGTGCTTATCTGCACTATTGCACTGAGAACATCCTGGCTCATGAGAGGAAGTGTCACAATTTATAAGCTTCCTATCACAAGGAAAGGGGCATCCATCAGCGCAATGAAATGTTTTGTCGCCCTGACGACATCCCACTACCTCGGTATCAGGATGATATGAGCAGACTATGAAATTCATGTGGGCGGCAGGACGTCCACTACAGCCATCGATAATCGGCGGTGTACAAATTATACCATTCATGTTGATGCCCTCCTGTAGAATTTGCAAGGAACTTGCCGGCTATAGCTTGGGGAAAATTTTCTCCCAAAGCTGTCGTGGGCTGTAAAATAATCTTTATTCTAGCGCTAGTATAGCACCGGAATGGCGTTTTGTCAAGCTATGTCGCTACTGTGTAACAGTTATATCGCTACTGGTTTGGGGCGGATATGTGGTATGCTTAGGATATGACTGAAAAAGTAACCAAAAACATCATCGAAGTGGCGCCTCTGACCAGAATTCCTCTTTCCCGGAATCAGTCTTTTTCCTATTTGTCCGACACCCCCATTGCCCCTGGAACCTTGGTATCCGTGCCGCTTTTCAAACGCAGCGTGGAGGGCGTGGTGCTGTCGCACAAGCCGGACTTTGCCCGCTTGGGCAACATTGAACTGCGCCCGGTGAGCGCCATCTTAGAGGAATCCTTTCTCGACACCAAGCAATTAGCATTGGCCGATTTCATTGCCCAATACTATTTTTCTCCCCTAGGCATCGTGCTCAAATCTTTCATTCCCAAGCGGGTGAAAGCACGCGTGAAAAAAACCAAAGAACCGATTGTAAATAAATCAGCGATTGAGGCTTCTCCGATAATCCTCACTGAAAAACAGAATCAAGCGGTCACTACAATCATTTCAAAATTAAAAATTAAAAATTTAAAATTCCTTTTGTATGGTCCAGCCGGCGCAGGCAAAACTGAAGTGTATATTGAGGCCATCAAAAAACTGTGTGGTAAAAAACAAGCTCTCATTTTGCTACCCGAACTCACCCTTACCCCCCAGGCCGTGGAACGCTACGGAAAACATTTTGCTGAGCACGAAATAGCCGTGTTCACTAGCAAGTTGGCCAAGGGCGCCTACTATGCCCAATGGCAGAAAATTCGCTCCGGCGAAATCAAAATTATCATCGGCACTCGCATGGCCGTGTTTGCGCCATTCAAAGATTTGGGATTGATCGTGGTGGACGAGGAGCAGGACATGTCGCACAAACAATGGGAAATGACTCCCCGCTATGATGCCCGTCGAGTGGCGGAAGAATTGGCCACCTTGCATCATTGCCAGCTTATTTTTGGTTCCGCCACACCCAGTCTGGAAGCCTATCACAAAACGATCATCGGAGAAGCGCACCTGGTGGAAATTCCGCACCTGGAAATTCCCGGCGCCCCGAAGAAAGATTATGTCGGACCGCAAATCGAACTGGTGGACATGCGCAAAGAACGCTGGAAAACCGGCGGGCCTTTTGGGAAAATTATCAATAGCTCCCCCCTGTCCAAAAAATTGCAGAGTGAAATTGCCTATGCCCTGAAAAATAAATTGCAAATTATTTTGTTTATTAACCGCCAAGGGATGAGCACTTTTTCGCTGTGCACCGGATGCAAAAATGTTCTGCGCTGTCCGACCTGCGAACGAGCTTTGATCTATGACAACAGCGGCGTCTATAAATGCACCCAGTGCCAATTCCAAACTTCCATCACCGCCAAATGCTCCAAGTGTGGAGGCATCGAATTTAAAAATGTCGGTTTGGGCACCCAAAAAATCGAGAGAGAAGTGGCCGGTTTTTTTCCGTACGCCAAAATTGCCCGGGTGGACAATCAGACCATGCAGCAGCCCCTGGCGCAGGAAAAAATCTATCGAGATTTTTCCGAACGCAAGATTGATATCCTGGTGGGCACACAAATGTTGACCAAGGGCTGGGATTTGCCAAATGTGGCTTTAATTGGTATCATTGATGCAGACAATATGCTTTCTTTGCCTGATTTTTCCACTAATGTGCGGGCTTTCCAGAACATCGTGCAGGTGGCGGGCAGATCCAATCGACCGCACGCGAAATGGCGGGGCATGGTTCTGATTCAGACCTACCGCCCGACTCAGGAAATTTTTAGCTCTATTGTCGCCAGAGATTTCAAAGCTTTCTTTGCCAAAGAAATGGCGGAAAGAGAAGCCCTACACCTGCCACCGTTTGGCAAACTCATCAAACTTGTGTTTCAAGATTATGATTCGGTCAAAGTAGCAACATACACCCAGCAACTCTATCTGAAATTAGAAGCCGATCAAGAGAATTCTGAACTCAGCGTAACTGAACCGCAAGACTGCTATATCCCGAATGTGCGTGGTCGCTATCGCAAACAAATCGTTTTGAAATTAAAAAATAAAACCTTATCCCCTGCTATACGCGACATTCTCACGACATTGCCAGCCGGCTGGCTGATTGATGTTGATCCGATAAGCGTCATCTAAAATTATGGCTAAACTACCTATCATAACCTATCCCAATCCCATTCTGCGCCAAGTGACGCAGCCTGTTTTAGATGTGAAAAAACCGATCTTGCAAAAACTAATCAAGGACATGCTGGAAACCATGGAGCAGAATAACGGTGTCGGTCTAGCGGCTCCTCAAATAGGACAATCTTTGCGCTTGTGCGTTATCCGCGTGGAAGAAATCACTTACATTCTAGTCAATCCTCGCGTCACCTATTCTTCTCGCAAGAAAGAAACGGATATTGAAGGTTGCCTGTCTTTTCCGGAAAAATTTATTGCCATTCAAAGACCGGAGCAAGTGCGCGTCAAGGCACTCAATGAACTGGGAATGGAAGTGACCCTCAAAACCAAAGGACTGCTGGCGCGAGCTTTGCAACACGAAATCGATCATCTGGATGGAATCGTTTTCATTGAAAGAGTCAATAAAAGTAAAAAAATAAAAAGCCTGGTCTAGATTAGTTATTATGCAAAAAAAGAAAGAAAATTTACGCATCGCTTTTATGGGCACCCCCGCTTTTTCCGTGGTTATCTTGGAGGCGCTGGTGAAAAATAATTACCCTATTGTTTTGGCCTTTTCGCAAGATGACAAGGCCGTGGGTCGCAAAAAAATCTTGGAGAAAACTCCGGTGAAAATTTTTTGCGAAAAGGAAAATATCCCTGTTTTCACTCCGCAGAAAATTGATGCGGAAGCGATGGACTTGCTCCAGCAATTTGAAATTGACCTGGTTATTTTGGTTGCCTACGGAAAAATTCTTCCCGCCGCTTTTCTAGCTACTCCGCCTCTGGGAGCAATCAATATTCACCCATCTCTTTTGCCAAAATTTCGCGGACCCTCCCCGATTCAAAATGCCCTTCTGAACGGCGAAACTGTCACCGGTTCCACCGTTATGCTGATGGATGCCGGCGTGGACACGGGCGATATTTTGCGTCAAAAAGAGCTAGCTATCGACACAGCGGAAACTTATGTCGAGCTCAGTCGCCGACTGGCTGATTTTTCCGCTGCCCTGCTTCTGGAAACGCTGGCTGACTTTTTGCAAAACCAAATTGTGCCGCAAAAACAAGATGCCACTCAAGCCTCCTATTGCAAACTCATTCGCCGGGAGGATGGTCAAATCCGTTGGAGCGAGGATGGAAAAACCATTTATAATAGATTTCGCGCCTTAGCCGGTTGGCCGGGCATCTACACTATTTGGGAAAACCAAGGACAAAGTAAAAGAATTAAATTACACGAGATAAGTTACTTGGCCGGAGATTTTTCACTCTATCAAAATGGGGAAGCTTTTTTACAGGAAAATGCCTTGTGCGTGAAGGCGGACACCGGCGCCATCGTGATTCACCAATTGCAACTGGAGGGCAAGACTAGCGTAACGGCAACTCAATTTCTCAATGGTTACAAGAATTTTATCGGCATTATATTAAAATAAAAAAAATATGAACAAAACTCACAATAAAAACACCCGCCCTTTGATTATCGGCAGCCTTCTTATTCTGGCTATTTTTTTAATTACCTATTTGCGCTTTTCTTTTTCCCCAGGCCCACCAGACACAGCCGGCCAACTGCAAAATGAAATCAACAGCACCCTGGGAAAAGCTACCAAAATTTCTCCCAGCCAACTGGCGCAAAAAATAACTGCCAAGGAATCCCTCAATCTCATTGATGTGCGGGAAGCCGGTGATTACGCCCAGGAACATCTACCCGATTCCACCAACATTCCTCTCTCGACCCTGAAAAATTCTATTAGCGTTTTAGAAAAAAACAAAACCTATGTGCTGATTGACGCCACAGCTTCCCTAGCCACTACTGCCTATGGGGTGAAAACTTTTTCGGAGGCGGGATTTAGCCATGTCGTTTATCTGGAGGGAGGTTTCGCTGCTTGGAAAGATAGTTATAATCAAACTATTTCCGCGGGCAACCCCAACAGCTTCAGCGATCAATCCAAGGTGAGTTATATTACCTCCGAAAAACTCAAAGCAATGCTGGAGAAAGAAAAAAATGTGACGCTGATTGATGTGCGGAAAAACTCTGATTACGTCCAAGGTCATCTCAAAGGGGCGCTTAATATTTTCTTAGAAGACTTGGAAAGCAAAAGAGAGACCCTTCCCGCCAGTGGAAAAATCGTTCTCTATGACGCCGATGGCTCCGGTGCTGCTTTTCAAGCCGCCGTCCGACTCTTTGACATGGGCGTTTTCAATGCCTACACTTTGTCCGATGGCCTGGCCACCTGGCAAAGCAAAAAGTTTGAAGTAGTTAAATAAAAAGCTTGTTATTGGACTATTTCTTCACATTCATCAGAAGATTGGAATAAACAAATAAAGCTTGGGCGGTGAGATATTTAATAATTTCTTGATTGTTATTATCTTGCCCCTGAAATTCATCAAACCCTTTCACTACCAGATAACTGCGGATGTCTCCGGTAGTTTGCTTAGAAGAAAAAATAATAAATTCGCCCGCCGTCTTGATGTAAATATTTTTTTCCATCGCAAGAAAATCCCTCCCTTTTTTAATCAGCTGACATTTTTTATCCGAACAAATTTCTTTAACTATTTTTTCGGTTTTTACATTATAAAAAATAATGGAAGCAGCAGTTCCCTTAAGGAGAAACGTGGCAGCCTCCAGAATATTATCAAAAATCTCTCTCTTATCCACTGCGCTTTCCGATAGATTGGATCCGATTTGCATCAACATATCCATTTTCCGATTCACCTCCCCGATATAACTATAAGAATCCACCAAGTCTTTGGAGGTTTGCTGCAATCTCCTTTGCTCCCTCAGTTTTTCTTTGCGTTGCACCTCCAGCTGATGTTCCTTGAGGATAAAAAATAAAAAGCCTGTCATGCCCATCACAAAAATCAGAAATTCCTCGATCCGCTCTTCCGGCAGGCCAAATGCCCCATTACGAACAACGTCGGGAATCATAATAGTCACTACGAATATTACCAAAAAAAGCCAGTACATAGGCGGATAGAATTATTATTTAGAATTCTTAGTACGGATTGATATCCAACATCCGCTCTTTTCTTGCTGGCGCACCTGCATCATTAGAAAAGAAAAAGAGATAAATTATTTCCATGATTCCAGCCGTATTAAGCAGGAGTAGGGCAATAAACCAACGACTCTCTCCGCGCCGCGCCGACTTCCAAAGCGCAAAACCTTTCCAAGGCAACGACCACACAACCACAGCAATTATTATATAATAGATATTTATTTTCATTGTCTACAAGATTAATTTTTTATTATTAGGCCTATTTTCCGGCGAGGGCTAGGAATTTTGCCTTGATGTTTTGCAAGCTATCCCAATCATGAATCGAAATCACTTCAATATCCTTGTTAATTTTGGAAAAGTCAGTTACTTTCTTGGCAATTTCCTTAGGTGTGAACAAATCCGATTTGGTGAACACGATGATTTCCTTTTTTGCTAGCATTTCCGGATCATAATCCCCCAGTTCTTTGCGGATAATCTCATAATCTTTTTGGGGATCTTCCGATTCCAAGGAAATGAAATGCGCCAAAGCCTTAGTTCGACGAATATGCTTCAAAAATTTGATGCCCAAGCCTCGGCCGCTCGCCGCTCCTTCAATCAATCCCGGGATGTCTGCGAGTATGATGCCATCCATCGCCCCCAGATTCGGTTCCAGCGTGGTGAATTCATAGTTAGCCACCTTCACATCAGCTTTGGTCAACTCATTCAAAAGACTGGACTTTCCAATATTGGGCAACCCAATCAAACCAATGTCGGCAATCAAACGCAACTCGATGAGAAAATCAAATTTCTCTCCCGGATTTCCCTCCTCACATTCTTGCGGTGACGTGTTGGAGGGAGAACGAAAACAAAAATTTCCTCTCCCGCCAAAACCACCTTCGGCCGCCAAAATAGTTTGATCCACTTCCAGCATATCAATGTCTTCCCCGGTATTGAGATTATGCAAAACGGAGCCAATCGGCACAGTCAAGATAATATCCCCTCCGGAATGACCGTCAGAATTGTCCGACTTGCCATTTTTGCCATTGCCCGCATGGTGGTCCGGCTTGTTTTTATATTTGTTCAAAGCAGACATATTGGAAACCGTCTTGAAAAAGACGTTGCCTCCGCGTCCTCCGGTGCCGCCTGTTGGCCCGAGACTCATCATGGCTTTGTTAAAAGCAACGACTCCGTCTCCTCCGCGTCCGGCGTGTATGGTGATTTTTACTTCATCAGTTAGCATAGATTTAGTTTCTTTAAAAAGCTAGTTAATTCCTCTCCGGCGATTTTTCTCTTTTGCCCTTCTCGCATTTTTTTCATCACGATATTCATGATGCGCACCCGTTTGAGATCCACTACTTCGTATCCCAGCGCAGTGCACATTCTTCTGATTTGATGTTTCTTTCCTTCCGTCAGCACGATGCGGAACATATAGTCATTATCCATCTTTTCCACTTCACACTCCTTGGTCAAAAAATCCTCCAGCTGAATGCCGCGTCGCATGTGTTTCAGAAATTGATTATTGACTATTTTATTCACAGTAACATAATATTCCTTTTGATGGTCATATTCGGGATGCAATAGTTTTTCAGTGATGCGACCATCGTTGGTGAGGATGATGAGTCCATGAGAAGCAATGTCCAGCCGGCCAACCGGGAAAACGTCAGCGGCGATATCGGTCAGTTGTTGGATGCTTTTTTGTCCCGGAGCCGGACTATGCGTAATCACGCCCATGGGTTTGTAATAGGCAAAGTATTCATATTTTTTGATGACATCTTTCACAGTCGTGTCCACTTCCACCACATCTGTTTCGTCTACTTTGCTCCCCACCACGGCTTTTTTACCGTTGATGGTAACAATGCCTTTTTCAATGAGGACGTCCGCTTCCCGGCGGCTACAAAAGCTCCGCTTAGCCAGATAACGGTTAATTCTCATTGGGTACACTAGATTTTCCATAAAATATTTCTCTTAAACTTTTGGTCTGTAATAATACCATACAATTTTTATTTTGGCAAGCATTTGAAAAAAATCTCTTTCTTAAGCTCAATTATTTGCTATTCTTCAATTTTTTGCTTCATTGCGCCGAATTCTTTCTCTTCTTAACTCATTCTATTCTATCATTTTTTAGCATATCCATCCAGGCGCTACATATTGATTTTTTTAATTATTTGTTATAGGATAGATACAGGCCTCTTATGAGGAATTTTATATTGGAGAGTCGCATTAAGGCACATGCACAATTCTAGAATATTTGGAGAGTCGCCAAGTGGTAAGGCACAAGGTTCTGGTCCTTGCACCGGGGGTTCGAGTCCCTCCCCTCCAACATTAAAAAATAATACACTATTCTGGTGTATTATTTTATTTTTGTGTTAAACTGTAGAAGCATTAATATCACAAACTACATGAAAAAAATCATAGCTATTGGTGGCGGAGAAATCGGGCGACCGGGATATCCCGTCGAAACCACCCTAATAGATAAAGAACTTATCCGATTAACCGGGAAGAAAAATCCAAAGTTGCTTTTTATTCCGACAGCCAGTGCTGATTCGGAAGGTTATTATGATACCGTCAAAAAGCACTTTAGCAAAAAGCTTGGTTGCCAGACGGATGTCTTGTATTTGATCAAAAACAAACCTAACAAAAAAGAGATTCGGGATCAGATATTGGGGTCGGATATTATTTATGTCGGTGGCGGCAACACCCTGAAAATGATGCGCATATGGAGGAAGTTGGGAGTGGACACTATCCTAAGGGAGGCTCATGAAAAAGGCGTCGTCCTTTCTGGCTTGAGTGCCGGTTCTGTTTGCTGGTTCAGGTGGGCAAATTCAGATTCGAGAAAATTTAACGATGACTCTGCCAAACTAATAAAAGTTTCCGGACTGGGGTTGGTAAATGCTTCGCATTGCCCGCACTATGACATAGAAAAGGATCGCAAGGAGAGTCTTCGCATGATGATGCAAAAAACTCCCGGTGTGGCTATCGCACTGGATAATTGTTGCGCCATTGAAATTATTGATGATGCATATAGGATCATTGCCTCGAAAAAATCCGCCAATGCCTATAAAGTCTTCTGGAAAGAAGGTAGCTATCACGAAGAGGTTGTTAAAAAAGAAAAGGATCTAAAGCCTCTAAGTCGATTACTGTTGAAATAAACTTACTTAGCCTTCGGCGTAGTGCTATTGACAATACAGCAAATCCCTGCTAAACTTTCTTAATTCTTTAAAAAGTAAATATTTACGTACAAACAAATCAATCGACTAGTACTGATCAACAGTGTTAGTTACAAACCACCATCCCAAAAGGAGCAAAAATGCAGAAACAACAACCACCCGTAGTAGACCCATATGCCGGTTCACCCCTTGAAATCGTGAATAAAATCATGCTTTCCGGTGAGTTTATGCCAGAAATTGATGGGAAGCCAGTTGGAGAAGGAGAGGTCGTTATCGAAGAACTGACCCTTTTTGAAAAATCTGTGCGGACCGCATTAGGTAAGGTTTCTGCCGAATATAATGCTTTGGCAAAATCTGTGATGGAAGAACCGTCCAAAAAAAGTCCCATGCTCCTGATATATCACGAGCAACTCGAACTCTTTGAAAAGCTTTTTTGGACCAGTATCCGATATCGTCTCGCAACCCTGGGAGTGGATTGCGGCAGTATTGGCATTCGGGAGGGATACAAGATCGTGCAACTCCCAAGCAAAGCTGAGTCTATCGGCATCCATGCTATTGGCCTGGAACAATTATTTTTCTCCTCCATGATGGGTACTATGTTTGCCGGAAGTCTAGGAGACCTCTGCGCTGAATGCCCCGACCATGAAACATGTGAACGCGCACCTCAGGATTAGCGAGGCTAACCCCAAATCCTAGAGCACAACTTACTTGCTCGCCCATATCGATACATCGATATGAGGCGAGTTTTTTTATACAAAAAAAAATAAAAAAATCGCACCCCCTATCACTGATATAGGGGTGCGATTTGCGATGAGACTATTCTTCAATAGCATCATCATTTACTACTTCTGCAATTGTGCGCAGAATTGTCATGGGTAAAATGCCCTCCATCCGGACAGTTCCCCACCGAGACCTTGTTTCAGTCTCAAATTTGATTTGCATACTTGTGCCCTTAGCAGGAGAAACCGAATCCTCCAAGCGAGCTGTGACATTCACAACGTCAGCAGGGAGCTTCTCTTTCAGCCAATGAAAATCCCCTTTTGAAATGTCCATCTTCGAACCATCCTTGTTGAAAACCTGCACCATTAGACCTTCTTCTGGCTCAACTGTTGGAGTGCGACCGACTAAAAAAATCAATCCGGCCAAAACAAAAAATAATGAAAATATCAAACCCGTTTTTCCAATTTTGTTCACGGCGTCTCTCCTTCTTGTTGTTGGGAAAATGCATTTTTGGAATATTTTCCAATGTTAAAAAACCATTTTTAGCCACTGTGCATCATAGCACGCCAGTGCGATCTTGTCAATTTGTTCGGACAGTTTTTTTCAATTTCCCAGCTGGTTTTTTTTATTATTCCAAGACAATATCAAAAGCAGCTAGCAAAGCCAGGACTTCGGGCGAGGAAAATCGGGCTTTGGCAATCCGGTTGACCAGGGGGTTGATGAAATAATTTTTGGCCCCGGTGAAATTGGCCTTGGTTAGATTTGCGTTTTGAAAATTGCTCCCCTTCAAATCGGAATGGGAAAAATCCGCCTCCTGCAAATCTACGTCAAAAAAATCCGTCTCGTGAATCAAGCAATTCACAAAGCGCGACTTTTTAATATTCAAACCGCTAAAATTGCACAGCGTGATGGCGCATTCCTCGAATTCCCAGGACAACAGAAATTTATTCACTTCAGAAAAAATCACCCCGGTGATTTTGCAGTCCTTGAAACGGGCGTTGCGAAAACTGCAGTCGGTCACCTTGGTATTGGAAAAATTGCACTTGGTGAATTTGCAATCCATAAACCGAGTGTCCACAAAATTTGCTTGCGTGAAATCGCAATTAACAAAGGAGCAATTAGCTACTTCCAAAGACACCCGCTTTTGACCGGACCAGTTCTCATTTTGAAACGTTTTATTTTCCAATAACTCTGACATTTTTTAAAATATTTATCAATAACAGAATTTAGGGTTGCACGGTTTGACCATTGCTATTTAATTTTACCGGAAACTCTTGCGCAGTCATTTTCTTGCTTACGGAATCTATAGCAATCTGTACCGCCAGTCCTTTTTGCGTTTCCGGGCTGAAATATTGATCAAAAATGAAATTGCCCAGGGAATAATAGATGAGCTTGCCCTGATATTCCTCTTTGCTTTGCGTCACATGCGGATGCGAGCCGATAATCAAATCTACTCCTGCGTCAATGAATTGATGTGCTAATGATTGAATACCTTCTTCTGGTGCACCTGCATATTCTTTGCCCCAGTGCGTATAGAGAATGATTTTATCCGCCTGCATTTCTTTGGCCGTTTCAATATCGCGCAAAGTTTTATTGACCGCGTCGCCTTCAAATTGATCATAACTGACAAGCACCATTTTCACACCACCCTTCTCCCACACCGCCAAACGCTTGTCACCATGAGGGTCACCAAAAAAATCAATGCCACTGCTTTGCAAGTAGGCTTTGGTCTGCGCCAAGCCCTCTTCTCCGAAATTCAAAATATGATTATTGCCCAAATTCACCAGGTGAATGTTATTCTGCCGAAGATCGGCACTCGTCTCGGCCGCGAAAGTAAAGATATAGTTATTTCTTTCACCCATGGCGCTCGCTACACTCACCGAAGAACTGTCGGTAATCGGCCCCTCCAAATTCCCCACCACCAAATCATTTTCGGCTAGGATTTTTTTCACCCCGGCAAAAACAAAATCACTTCCGCGTTTCTCCTCCACTTGACGGATATAGCGATCAAACATCAGATCACCCACAAAAAGAATTTTCACTGCCACCTCTGATTTTTTAGAAACCGTCGCGGTATTAATCACAGTATTCGTCGATTCCTGCTTAATAATGGGGGCAGCTACGCCATAGGAAGCTGACTTTTTGCGTCCCAAAAACAAGCCCAATATAATCAGAACCACTAGCACGACCGAAACCAAAACAATTCTTTTTAATTTAATCATCTTTATACTACTAGGTTACTGCCACCCAAAAGTCGGGATAATTTTTTTGTATCAATTCTTGTATTACCAAAGCTTCTTTGGCAGTTCGGAAAACACCTACTACTGTCGGTCCTTTGCCGGTGATGGAAACTCCTAGAGCGCCGAAAGCCCGCAGACAATTCTGGATCTCACTGACGGCCGGAAATAATCCTCCGGCCACTATGCTAAAATCGTTATAGAGCAGCTGCCCTATTTTTTCAATATCCGTGATATTTTTGAGCATGGCCAAGGAAATATTTTTTCGCTCGGCGTTTTCCATAAACCACATCCGTCTGTCCAGCTCGCCATAGGCCCAGCCGGTAGCCATTTCTCCTTGGGGATTGACCAGGAGCAAACTTAGTTTGGGAAAATACGGAATTGCTTTTAACTTTTCCCCTGCCCCACTGACCAGTACCGCTTGCTCCGGCAGCAGAAAGACCGGAATGTCTTTGCCTACTGTGGCAGCCAAGGCCACCAAAGCCTCTAATTTGAGGGGTTTGCCAAAATATTGATTGAGAGCCAAGAGAGTGGTTGCTCCATTGGAACTCCCTCCGCCCAAACCGGCCAAGGCCGGAATGTTTTTTTTGATTTTGATTGTCAGGCCAACTTTTTTGCCCGACACTGTGAAAAATTTCTCCGCAATTTTCCAACAGATGTTTTTTTCATCCGTCGGAATGTTTGGGTCTGTGCAAATTATCTGAATGCCCACTTGCTTTTCATCAAAAATAAAGTCCATTTCATCATACAAATTAGCAGTTTTGAGCATCACGGAACGCAACGTGTGGAAACCGTCAGGCATCTTTTCAATAATTTCCAAAGTGAGATTGATTTTCGCGGGAGAAATCGTTTTAATTGTTTTCATTTTTCGCAAGACTAATAATTACCAGTGCCTGGACACCCTCTCCCTGTCCAAAAGCCGTCAAACCTTCGCCGGTAGTGGCATTGATGCCAATGAGATTCTTTTCTATTTTTAATAATTCCACTAATTTATTTTTTATTTCATTTTCAATTGGCAAAATTTTTGGCCGCAGAGCTTCAATCGAAATGCCCAGATTGTTAATGCGATAGCCCGCTTCTTCGAGATGAGTTTTGGCTATTTTCAAATATTCTGCACTGTCCGTGATGCCCTGCGCGCACATCGCGTCGGCATACACGGAAAAACTCCCTCTTCCCAAAGCCTGTTCAATCGCCGCGCAAAGAGCGTGCAAAATCACGTCCCCATCCGAGTTGGCTGTCATTCCCCTTTCCCCAGCCACCTCAATGCCTCCTAAAATTAATTTTTTATTTCCCTCTTCGGAAAAGCGGTGCGAATCTTGTCCTAAACCTACTCGAAACATATTTTTGATATAATTTTAAATTTTTAATTTCAAATTTTAAATGAATTTCTTATTAGACACTGGGTGTCTCTCACCTTCATATCTCATTGGACACCCAGTGTCTTAAACGCTGTAAGGACTCAGCCTTGGAAATCCTCAAAAAAAGTGACAAATGTGTAAGTCATAAATAATTTTAAATTTTTTAATTAAGCTTTCTCCAAATAATCTTGGCCAACTCCAGATCAATTGGCGTGGTCACTTTGAAATTGTTTTCGGACGCCTCGATGATTTGGACTTTCTTCCCCAAGCGCTCCACCAAAGACACGTCATCTGTTCCTAAAAAATTATCCTGGCTCGCTTGGGAGAAGGCTTTGAGTGCCAGCGGGAATCGGATGACTTGCGGAGTTTGCATGTTCCACAGGTTGCTGCGTTCCACCACGCCCAAAGAAAACATTTTTTTGTCCACTTGCCGGATAGTGTCCTTGGTTTTGTGCGCCACCACGGCAGCGCCATTTTTCTGCGCGGCTTCGATGACCGCCTGGATTTCAATTTGTGTGACAAAAGGATTGGCGCCGTTGTGAAAAAGCACCACGGCATCTTTTAAGTTTTTGAAGTTTTCTTGCACAAAGCGCACTCCGTTATAAGCGCTATCCTGCCGTTCCCTGCCGCCAACAATAATGGCGGTCACTTTTTTGGCCGGATGTTTAGCTAGAATCCTCGTAAAGATTTTTTCCTCACCCGCCTTGACTACCAAAATAATTTTGTCTATCAACTGGGCTTTTTGAAAATTTTCCAGGGCATGGCAAATCAAGGGCTTTCCGCCCAAGGTTATCAATGTCTTATTTTTCCCCGCTCTCATCCGCTGACCCACGCCGGAGGCGAGAACTATGGCAATATTCATATCGGCTTAACTATTAAAAATTACTGCCGCCTCTCCTTGCGCCCACGCAATGGCTTTTTTGATATCGGCCAAGTCCGGATGCTTGATATTCTCGTGCGCTTCCATCACTGCTTTGATAGTTGCATAGATATCCATCAAGCGGCATTCTCCGCTCAGAAACTTTCCCACCATAAAGTCGTTAGTGGCGTTCATCACCGCCGGCAAAGTCCCCAGTTCTTTGGCTGCCCAAAAAGCCAATCCCAAACAAGGGAATCTTTCCAAATCCGGTTCGGCAAAACTTAGATTTTTCTTAAAATCAAAGCGCTTGATGGGTGCCTCCCACCGCTCCGGATAGGACAGGGCATATTGAATCGGCAAACGCATATCCGGCTCAGACAACTGAGCGATGATGCTGGCATCCGTATATTCCACCATGGAATGAATGATGCTTTCCGGATGAATCACTACTTTTATTTTTTCAATCGGCATATCATAAAGCCACATCGCTTCAATCACTTCAAAGCCTTTGTTCATCAAAGTGGCCGAATCAATGGTGATTTTCTGACCCATCGCCCAGGTCTTGTGTCCCAACGCCTCCGCCACTGTCGCCGTTTCAATTTCAGCTTTCGTCTTATCCCGCAAAGCTCCGCCAGAACAAGTAATGACCAATTGTTGCACTGTTTTTATGTCCTCACCATTGAGACATTGAAAGAGAGCGCTATGCTCAGAATCAATCGGCATGATGGTCACGCCGTTTTCTTTGGCCCGCCGCATGACAATTTCTCCGGCAGAAACCAATGTTTCCTTATTGGCCAAGGCCACATTTTTCTTTTTTTCTATGGCTACCAAAGTAGCTTCAATCCCGGCCAAACTCACCACGCAATTGACCAACGTGTCATATTCCTCCAACGCGGCGATTTGCGCATTCGCTTCCGCGCCAAAAAAAATAGGCACGCTCACCTGTCCCTTCAGCTCTTCCGCCTTTTCCGCGTCCGCCACGCCCACAAACATGGGCTGATATTTGACTATCTGGGCTTTTAATAGTTCCATATTGCCGTTCCCGGTGAGCGCAATAATTTTGAATTTATCCGGATATTGGTCCACCACGTCCAAAACCTGCGTTCCCACATTCCCCGTACTCCCTAAAATAGCCAACTTTTTCATATTTTTTATTCTACTAAATTAAAAAAATGACATCTACTAATGAACATTTCTTACTAAGGCGGATTTTCGAATTTTTTCCACATCTATAATCCTATCATCCAATCCGCTCAGCGCATCTTCCACATTCCCCGTGTTAATATGGCCCAATTCCAATTCATTGAAAAATTTGAAATAAGGCAGTTTCTTGCCGCCACGGGGATAATAAGTTGTTGTTTGTCCATCCATAACGATATCATGAAAATATTCCTGATAATTTTTCAGAAAACCTTCATTAGTGCTGATTTCAAGTTTCAGCTTTTCGCTATCAGCACAGAGGTTGTCAACATAATAGGATGCTACACCAGCCTGGCCCTCGTTCTTGGAATACAGATCAATAACTTTTCTAGTCCTTGATTGTGGATTGAAAATCTTTTCTTTCGCGACCGGGTCAACACTGTGAAAATTCTCCAGTACCCATAAAATCCTGTTAAAAATCGTGAGAATAGAATTCCCTAAAACATCTTGCATACTATTATTCTTAACAACAGCAACCTGCTCATCATTAACCATCGCATTAATCTTCTGTATCAAGTCCGGAATTTTTTCATCAATATATATCCGCATTTTAGCTATATCAACTCCCAAAAAATCTCCCACCTTAGTAATATTTACTCTCTCTTCCACCGGTTTATTTTTATTTTCTTCTTCGATGGCATCTAGTTTATTTAAAAAATTCTGGAAATAGTTTTCATCCACAAAATTAATCAAACCCGCTGCTCCATCTAGCGACGTTTCTTGCTGAGCAGCAGTCACGGGCACTTTTTCTTGCCTAGCGACATCCATGGGCGGTCTTTCCTGATTGACAACCTCAAATTGTGGCATTTCTCTGGTCATAATTTTATATGAAAAAATTAGCACTCCTTGTGTCCACTTATTAGATAGGCTTTTGGACAATTATCTTTGCCTCAAGTCTTTATCATCTTTATACTACCACAATTTTCCGCTGTCGACGATAGCTGGACAAAACGACCTATCCGTGCCATTATACTGGTGCATGATCTTTAAAAACAACTTCGCAATCCATCCGGCAATAATGCCAAAAAATCATTTAACTACAAGGAGGGGGCATCATGACCATATCTTTTTTTTACACTTTTGCTCTTTGGTATGTGTATTTTGGCATGAAGTATTTTTTCAATAATGATGATTGCGGACGAAATCTTTTCCTAATGCCCTTTCAGTGTTTTTGGGAAAAACTGCTCTGGAATATTCCAGGCGGCTCTGTGCGTAAGATGCTCTATGTCAAAGAGCTTGTGGGAGAAGATTTAGACGGGTCTATCGTGGGTGAATATGAGTGCTGGAATTATGAAGAAATCCGCTCACGGAATCTATACCAAGCATGTGCCGATGATATATTTCCCAGCACAGAATCATTCTGGATTGAGCAAGTCGTCATCCTGGGCATCGGGCTATGCCTGGACATCGGCATAAGTCTGACGCACTATTGCACTTCTCTTCCTTGATCCTAGGACTCTCATAGTCTCAATGTTATGCCCCTGAACTAATACCGGCAAAATCTTTTGCCGCCAGCAGCCTGTAATAGAATTTATTACAAAAAGAGGCAACGATCGCAACCGATCCGCGCCTCTTTTTTTATGGCTAGGTTTTAGGACTAATTTGAAAATTATTTTTCAAGTACCGCTTTAATTCGGCGCACGCCGGCGGATGAAGCCTCTTCTTTTTTGATTTTGAAATGACCCAGTTCGATTAGGTTTTGCACGTGCGGACCGCCACACAGTTCTATGCTGAAATCGCCGATGGAATAGACTTTCACGATGTCACCATATTTGGCCGGATCAAAAGAAACTTTTGCCAGTTTCAACGCTTCGTCTTTAGACATTTCTTTCAGTTCCACCGTCAAACCTTCTTGAATTTTCTGATTCACCAAATCTTCCACTTGTTTCAATTGCTCTGGGCTTAATTTTTTTGGGTAATTGAAATCAAAACGTAATCTCTCGGCCGTGATATTTGAGCCTTTTTGATAGGTTTCTTCGCCCAGAATTTCACGCAACGCCGCCAACAGCAAATGCGTGGCAGTGTGATATTTGGTTTCCATTTCGCCCGCGGCCTGCAAGCCACCTTTGAAAGCACCAGCTGAGGCCGTGCGGGAAAGATTTTGGTGTTTTTTAAATTCAGCTGCAAATTCTTCCTTATCCACCGCGAAACCTTTTTCCTTAGACAACTCTTCTGTCATCTCTAGCGGAAAACCATAGGATTGATATAAGTTGAAAGCTTCCGCAGCAGTTATGGCAGAAAGTTTATTAAATTCCTTCAAGCCTTTCTCCAAAGTTTGTCGAAATTTATTTTCTTCTTTTTCCAATTCGGAAAAAATAACAGTTTTATTTTTTTCCAACTCTGGATAAAAATCTTGATACATTTCAATCACCACCACCGCAATAACTTGGGTAAAGTTTTTTTCGATGCCCAGTAATTTTCCATAACGCACGGCTCGACGGATAATCCGGCGCAAGACATAACCGCGGCCGACGTTCAGTGGCGTCACCCCGTCAGCCAACATAAAGACACCAGCTTTGATGTGATCGGCCACAATGCGGAAAGCTTTTTTTGTTTCATCACTGTCCTGATAACCGCTACCGGAAACTTCAGCTATTTTTTCGAAAAGCGGTTGGAACAGTTCCGTTTCAAAAACCGTATATTCGCCGGCAAGCACTGTCAGCGTGCGTTCAACACCCATGCCGGTGTCGACATTGGGTTTAGCTAGTTTTTCATATTGATCATCGGCCGTTTTATTAAACTCCATGAAGACATTGTTCCAAATCTCCATAATCCTGAAACTGTCTACTAGTTCGCCAAATTTGCCTTCCAGATTGCCTTCTTCCGGACGCATATCATAAAACATTTCCGTGTCACCGCCGCACGGTCCGGTTGCTCCGGCGATCCAAAAATTATCCTCCGTACCTAAAGGAATAATTCTAATGTCGTCTTTGATAATTTCATCCTCGCCGGCCACCGCCACATCCATGCCCGCTTTCTCAAAAACACTTTTCCAAACTTCAATCGCTGTTTCGTCGCGTGGAATTCCATTCTCCCCTTTGAAAGTTGTGACATACAAACGTTTCGGATCCAAGCCTAACCATTCCTTGCCCGTCAAAAATTCAAAGCTCCAAACAATTGCTTCTTTTTTGAAATAGTCGCCAAAACTCCAGTTGCCCATCATTTCAAAAAATGTATTGTGGCGATTATCGCCCACATCATCAATGTCCCCCGTACGGACGCATTTCTGCACGCTAGCGACCCGCTTGCCCCCCGGATGCTCTTCGCCCAACAGATATGGCACCAAGGGATGCATTCCAGCCGTCGTAAAAAGCGTCGAAGTATCAGTCTCTCGCGGCACCAAAGACGCCGAAGGAATGATGGTGTGACCCTTAGACTCAAAAAACTTTAAATATTTTTCCCGTAATTCTTGTGCTTTCATAATTCTTATTTTAAAAAATTATCTCATTTTAAATTTTATACGACTTGTTCCTGTTGTTCCTGCGGATTATCGGCATCAGCGATTTCATTGAAAATTTTCTCGAAATATTCTGGTTTTGTAGTTTCTATAAAATCATTAATATCATACGGGAAATCACCTTTTTCATAATGCTCCATCATCTTTTCATAATGTTCTTTAGTAAACCTTTCACCATATTTTTTAATTCCCAATTTATCCATCTCAAAATCCAAAGCTTGCTTCCTTACTAATATTTCCGTTGCATTATTTAAATAAGTGTCTTTTCTTGTTTCGCTTTTTTGATATGAATCTTTAAGTATTGACTTTGTGCTTTCTGGCATATCATAAACACCACGTGTGCTGGCATGAAGAATTTCATGTCTTCCAACAATATAATTATCCCTGTCATTAGGAAGCCCAATTATATGATCCTTTGGCTCATAGTGCCCAGCAGCGCCATTAATGCCCAACTTGAAACATTCTATTTCAAGGGCCAACCACTTAGGAATCCACTTGTTGTACTGTGATGTATCTATGGCCTCACTAGTTAGGTCATTCTTATCAGAAAAAGAAATCTTAACAAAATCCGTATATATAATTCTGCGCTGCTGAGATTTTTTTGCTTTTTCAATGTCTCCACCAAATTCAATTTGCAACTTATTAAGATATTCTTGGCTGCTAATATGATCTCTTATTTGGATCAATATTTTTTCAGTATCCGCTCCTGAATTAAGCTCGAGACTTTCTAATAGATTTTTTCTGGCTTTTTGCTGTTCGAATACGGGGATATCTTCAATGGATTTCTCATATTTTGTATTTTTATTAACCTCACTTTTTGGCGACTCAATGGCGTCAGGATTTACCCATTCAGTGGCCTTTACATCACCTAAATCTCCCAACGTCTGCTTTTCTTCAAATTTTCCAGCTCCAGAAAAAGCCATCGCTGCCATACCAATCGTTGCTGCTGTTTTTAACTTTTTGATAATCTTTTCTGCTAAGGATGTCTTTAGCTCTTCTCTAGCACTATCAGCCTCCACGCCCAATTCTTGCAAAGCTTTTTTGTCCTCTGCATCAACTACTAAGCCATCTTTTTCTGCTCGAGCTTCAATTTGTCCAAGACTCGTAGCGCATTCTTCCGTGAAACGAGCAGTCTCTTGCGTGGCTGCGCCCATCATTTGCTGGCGGATTTGTTCGGGTGACTCGACACTAACTGGCGCCTCATGTTTTTCATGCGCTTCTTGTTTTTTTGTGGCTTCATTTATTGACGGTTCGCGATACATACTATCCTAATTTTTTTCTTATGGCTTCAATGTGCTGTTTATCTAATTTTTCATTCAAACGCGTCAAAATTACGGATTGCCTTTTTCTTAAAGAATCCATCTTAGCTTGAAATTTTTTCCAAGCTTGTTGATATTTTTCTTGTAACTCTTCCGCCCCTATTGTTTGCATAATTTAAACTTACTTATTCATAGTCACTTAATTTCATAACTTACCATGCCGTATCCGCCAGCTGGCGGAGAAGGCTGGCCGTAAATCTTCAGCTGCCATAATAATTCTAACTATTAATTATTTTATAGCGCTTACAATCGCTTTGAAATCATCACTAGAAAAATTAAATTTAAATTTAAAATCGTCATTATCTTTCAATCTGTCAGGCACGTCCTCTGCGGTAATCTCTCTGCTCTCCAAATCTTTTTTAATCTGCCGTAACAACCTCTTATGAGTATCATAAAGTTTTACTTCTCTGGCGGTGGCAATTTTTTCCACTGTTTCTTCAAATTTATAAATGGGCATAGGTTTAAAGATTAATAAATTAATTACAAAACATTTAATAATTTCTTGAGCCGCATTATTTCCGCGTGCTTGATATTGATATTTTGATCGGAAACCCGAATGTTTCTTTCTTTTTCTTGCATATTCATGCGCAAACTATCGATGTCTTTTTTTATTTTTCGCTTTTCCGCTTCCAGCATCGTCTTCTCATTAATAAACTTTTTGAGATCAGCCTCCACCATCATCATTTCCCTTTGAATGTCGGCGATGCGCTTATGACGTTCCACATCATCCATATTGCCCCGATTAGCATTAGCTAAATTTGAATACATATATTTTAAAGTTTAAATATTTATTTAATCCGACCGCCGCCGAGCATTTCGCCTTCCTTGGTGTAGAAAACGGCTGATTGTCCGGGAGAAATGGCTTGTTGCGGCGAAGCAAACTCCACTGCAAATATTCCTTTTTTTTCTTCTTTTATTATAGCAGAAACCATCGGATGTCGGTATCTTGTTTTCACCCACACCTGGCAAGGCAATGTCGGCTGAGCCACAAGCCAATTCGCTCTCTCCACTTCCATTATATCATAAAATAGAGCCGCGTCTGCCTTATCATTGGTCACTACTAAAATATTATTTTCCAAATCCTTTCTGACTACATAATACGGGCCATCGCCACCAATATTTATCCCTCTTCGCTGACCAATCGTATAGAGCGGCAGACCTTCATGCATGCCCAAAACTTTTCCCGCTGTATTGATGATTTTCCCTTTTTGCAATGGCAAATTGCGGCGCAAAAAATTCTCGGGATATTTTTCCGGCGTAAAGCACAAGCCTTGTGAATCATCCTTGTCAAAAACAGGCAAGCCTAATTCTTGGGCGATTTTTCTGATAGCCGGCTTTTCATATTCGCCCACCGGAAAAAGAATTTTAGCCAATTGCTTTTGAGTGAAATTATATAAAAAATAGGATTGATCTTTTTCTTTGTCTTTTCCTTGATACAAATGGAATTTCCCATCCGCTTCTTTTTTATTTACCGAATAATGACCAGACGCCACAAAATCACCATCCATTTCCAGCATTTTTTTCAGCAGCACTTTGAATTTGATAAACTCGTTGCAAGCCACGCACGGATTGGGTGTGCGTCCTTGCCGATATTCCTCCAAAAAATAATCCACTACTTCCCGCTTGAATTCCTGCTCGGCGTTGGCGGTGTAGAGCGGAATGCCCAAGATCTGACACACTTTCCGGGCATCCTCCAAAGATTCCAGCGAACAACATTTATTCTCCGCCAAGCTTTCTGCCGCCGGCTCTTTCCAAAAATGCATAAAAACGCCCACGACATCATAGCCTTGTTGTTGCAGCAAAGCAGCTGCCACCGATGAATCCACCCCGGAAGACATCCCCACAATTACCCGTTTTTTCTTGTTTTTTACCATAGTTAAATAATATTACAGAAAAAGAGAAAAGTAAAACCCCGTCACGCATGAATGACGGGGTTTATGCGATAATTTGAAATTTACTTGATGAATTTGAAACTAGTAACTATCCTATCAAAATCTACCGAATATCCAAGATTGGAATTAAAGTCATATAGATAACTATTTTTTAATACAAACCATTCTGGTACTCCGCAACCCATACCTTCACAAGTTGACATCACCCTCAATCCATTTTCTCCGCCAATTAAAGATGCTTCTTGAGAAAAAGTTATTCCAGCTTTATTATATTTGTCTTTCACTATTTTAATCAACGATGCATTGGCAATTGTAGTTGTTACTTTTATCTCAAGAGCGCCTGCATGCGGCCCAGGAATGCCACCCGCCTCTTCCTTGGCTGGCTGTAAAAATACATCAGCTGAATCTGAAGCATATGAAAACCAACCATTTGGATAATTCACGGAATATCCAAATTTTTCATTTTGATATTTTTGCATTAAAACAGTCTCATCTGTTGGCTGTACTGGCGCTTGCGCCACAGGAGCTGGCGCTACCGGCTGAGTTTGCGCAACTGGTTCTGCTTTTTGCACCGGCAATTTCACTCTTGTCGCTGCCAGATATGTGACCCCGCTGGCAATAGCCATCGCGACTATCACAACGATAGCCACCACGACGGCATTACCCTTTTGTGCTTTTTTCATAGTGTTTATATTTTTTATTTTTATTTTTATTTAATTTCTCTATTTATATTATACCACAAATAAAAAAATCCCACCACTTGCGAGTTCGCAAATAGGGGGATCTTGGACTAGCGTGTAATCATTTTTTGAGCTGGATACTACTATCCACACTCTGAAATACTTTAACTTTAGGAGCGCTACCCCTCAAGTCCTGAGCTAGCCATACCAAGCCTACTATAAATAAGCAGACGCACACAAGAGCAAATATGGCACGCGTCTCTTCAGTCTCTTCTTTCTTATACTTTTCACTAGCAATCTTTAGATACTCATTTGTTCCGCTTTTCATAATAGTACATCCTCCCTTGCGTTAAAATGAAAATACCAAACTAGCATTAGCCAAAGAACTTCACTTATTTACCACCATACACTAAAAAATCCATTTTATCAAATAGCTGTGCATCAAATAAAAAAATCCCGCTATTCGCAATTCTGCAAATAACGGGATTTTGGGCGGGGCGAATGTTCATTATTTCAAGCACAATCCTTGAAAGATCCGATAGCGTTGAAAGTCGCCCGTCGTGGCAAAGCATAATGCCTCCTTGCCATCAACTGCTTTGCACGGCTTAGCTGTGAGCTCAAAATATCGATTCTCGCCTAAGCATTTTTTCAGTCGAAGATCTCCCTCAAAAAGTTCTTTCGCGTGCGCGACATTATACGCATTTTGCAATAGTCTCATATTTGAGAGAAAGTAATAAGTAGCCCATATACCACCTACTGCCGACAAAACAGATATTGCACAAAAAATTATAGCAACTTTGCCCTGATTATTTTTTTTTGGAGTTTCCTGCGAAGCATCTTTCATAATAAAATCTCCTTCCTGTTGAGTTGAAATGAAACATCGGTTATTTTTTTGGCCAAAGAACCACGATTATCTATTATACGCCAAAAAAGCTATTCTGTCAAATAGCTCAGCGTTTCTTGTGCACATTTTTCCCAGGAAAAAGCCGGCAAACGCGCTTGGCCTTTGGCGATCAGTTCCGCCTGCAGCTGCGAGGAAGTCAGGATTTTTTCCAGCTGCGCACTCAATTGCCGGGTGTCTTGGGCGTCAAAATATAAAGCGCCGTCCCCCGCCACTTCCGGCAAAGAAGAATTAGAAGCGGTGAGCAGTGGCACCCCCGCAGCAAAAGCCTCTAGAATTGTGATGCCAAAGCCTTCATAGAGCGAAGGATAGACAAAGACACTGGCCCCCCGGAACAAGTGGCCTATATCGCAAAATTTGACCCTACCAGGCATTATAATGTCCGCAGAATATGCGCTATTTTTAGCCTTTTTTGCAATAGATTCCCATAACCAAGCCTTTTCACCAGCCAAAACCAATTTGAGAGCGCAAAAGGAGCTAAGCTCCCAAGCTTGGGAGCTTAGCTCCTTTTGCTTCCGGCTTTTTAATAAGTCAAAAGCCTCAATCAATCTTTCGATGTTCTTGCGAGGCTGCAGGGCGCCGGAATATAAAATATAATTCCCCTGAATTCCCCACTGCTTTTTCAGTTCCACCTCTCTGGCCACGTCCCGCTTTTCACCAAAAATCTCTGCGCTGAAACCATGATAGATCACCCGGATTTTTTCCGCGTTGACCTCCGGATAAAATTTGAGGATATCTTTTTTAGTCGCCTCGGAAATAGCAATGATTTTGTCCGCCCGCCGAATCGAATAGTCCGCAAAAAAATTCAGCTTGCGCAAATCGCGTGCCGGAAAAGTTGCCGGGAAATGCTTGAAGGCCAGGTCATGGATGGTTATCACCGTCTGCATTTTTTTTCGACGCCACAACGGTAAAGCCGCCATCGGCATCCACACCACATTTGCCCGAGATTTCCATAACTCATAGGCAAAGCGGGTTTGCGTCCACAACCAAGGAAAAGGAGTTTTGCGCACCTGGAAATTCGGAAAGCTAGGCGGCGCCAACTCGGAATTAAATTCCTTTCTGTGCAACAACAAAAAATCCGTCTGCTTGTCCAGCCGTCCAAAGTGTTTCAATAGATTAGCAATATACACTCGCGTTCCGTCAATGCGAGCATGATCCAAATCAGCGACTTGAATGGCAATTTTCATCCTATTTCTGAGATTGAATAAATTCAGCTAGCGTCTCTTTCAAATCTTCTCTGTCCGAAGCATAGGCCAAAATACTCTTCAAATAATTGGCAGGATCGCCGGTGGTTAGCCATTGTCCATCCTTGATCTCTTTGGCTAAAAAGACTCCGCCTCTTCGGATATATTCTTTGATAGCATCAGTTATCCAAAGTTCATTCCCCTTGCCAAGACTGGTGCTTCTCAAGATATCAATGATTTCTTGATTCAAAATATATCTTCCAAAACCAGCCAAGCGAGAAGGCGCTTCTTCGATAGAAGGTTTTTCAATAATATCCTCCATCTGATTAGTGCCTTCTTTCAATTTAACTATGCCATATCTGACCACGTCCGCCTGCTTCACTTCTTGCACGCCCATAATCAAATTGCCGGTTTTTTCATAATCTTCCACCATCTGTTTGGTGAAAGAGGTTTTTGATTTCACCAGGTCATCTCCGAAACAAAAGATAAAGGGTTCATCATCCACCAAACTGGCTGCGGACAAAACCGGTGTTCCATTGCCATAGGGACCCTTTTGTCGCACGTGCACAAAATTGGCCATTTCAGCAATCTTGGAAATCCTATCAGCCGCCTCAGTCTTGCCATTTTTTCTCAGATCATCTTCCAATGCAACACTGTGGTCAAAATGATCCTCCAAGGGTTTTTTGTCCCAGCGCGTTACGAAAATAATATCCTCAATACCTGCCTCAACCAACTCTTCTACCACCAACTGGATAATGGGCTTGTCCACAATCGGCAACATTTCCTTGGGCATTGCCTTGGTGGCTGGCAAAAGTCTTGTACCAGAACCGGCAACGGCAATAACGGCTTTTTTAATCTTTGTCATATTTGTCTTGAGCGGTAGCGAGAAGTTACAAATATGAACACCCCGCACCAATTCTATAATTAATATTTATGCATCATCCTGGTTAAGCCGCAGGCGCCTACGCACAATAAACTCTAAATTAACTTCAAATCATTATTGGAATTGGTGCTGGGGCATTACCTATAAATCTTTTTTAGCTTAATCTTTTCTTCGCTAAAATTTTCAGTTCGGCGTTAAATTCCGCAATCGCAGCATCGATGATGGGATCAAAATTTTTGTAGAGTTCTTTGTTCTTCACGATGTTGCCGGCTTCCAGCAAAGAGTCAAACGTTCCGGCGTCCAGCCACTCGCCCTCGATTTTTTTGACCGCCAGCTCGTCCATCTGCAGAAAAGCGTTGTTGATATCTGTGATTTCAATCTCTCCCCGCTCAGACGGCTGCATATTCTTGGCTATTTCAATGACTCGATTGTCATAGATGTAGGCACCGGTCACGCAAAAATTACTTTTCGGTTTGACAGGCTTTTCTTCAATGGAAAGCGCTTTGCCCTTCGCATCAAACTCCACAATACCGAATCTTTCCGGATCCGATACTTCTTTGGCAAAAATCATCCCGCCTGATTTGAAATTTCGGATGGCTTTGGAGATATCATCTTCAAAAATGTTGTCCCCTAGGAGCATTGTTACATCACTCTTGCCGATAAATGACTCTCCTAGAATAAAGGCGTCCGCCAATCCCCGTGGCACTTTCTGGACTTCGAAATAAATGTTGATGCCGAATTTTTTAAAGATGGAGCCCAATAAATTCAAATATTGCCCGCTGTGCTCGGGCGCCACAATCATCAAAATGTTTTTCACTCCGGCTTTGATTAACATATTGAGCGGATAAAAAATCATCTGCCGATCATAAATCGGAAGCAGTTGTTTGCTAGTGGTGGCAGTCAGCGGAAAGAGTCGTGTGGCCGTGCCGCCGGATAAAATAATACCTTTCATGTTATTCTCTACGAATTACGAATTTATACGAATGTACAAATATATAAATTCGATCGTTTTATTTTAGATTTTACCAATTTAAATTTTTATACAAGGGAAATTTCTTACAAAGCGTCATGACATCCGTATGAATAACTTTCAAGATCTTTTCGTCGGTGTGATTTTCGATGGCCAGAGCTATCCATTGGGCAATTTTCTTAATTTCCTTTTCTTTCATGCCACGCGTGGTGACCGCCGCCACTCCGATGCGCACTCCGCTCGGGTCCATCGGCGAGCGCGGATCATCCGGGATGACATTCTTATTCACCGTGATGCCAATCTTGTCCAAAGCCGCGTCCGCTTCTTTGCCAGTCACGCCTTTGCTGCCGAAAACATCCACCAGCACCATATGGTTATCCGTGCCACCGAACATGATTTTGAACCCGTAGTTTTTCAGTTCCAATTCCAAAACCTTGGCATTCAGGATAATCTGCCGCGCGTATTTGGCAAACGCCGGCTTCAAAGCCTCGCCAAAAGCCACGGCTTTGCCGGCAATCACCTGCTCGTGCGGCCCGCCCTGAAAACCGGGAAAAGTCGCTTTATCAATGGCCTTGGCATATTTTTCTTTGCACATCACCATCCCTCCGCGCGGTCCGCGCAAAGTTTTGTGAGTGGTGGTAGTGACAATGTCAAAATAGGGCACCGGACTAGGGATGGCCTTGCCGGCAATGAGGCCTGCGATGTGGGCGATGTCAATCATAGAAATGGCGCCCACTTTCTTGGCAATGGCGGCAAATTTTTTATAATCCAGTTGTCGGGTATAGGCAGAAAATCCGGCCAAAATCATTTTCGGTTTTTCTTGGATAGCCAACGCCTCCAATTTTTTGTAATCTATTTTCCCGTTCTTTTCCGTCTTATAACCCACGAACTTGTAGATGTTGGCGGAAAGCGTCACGGGATGACCGTGCGTCAGATGCCCGCCATGTGAAAGATCCATGCCCAGAATCTTGTCCCCCGGTTGCAGTACGGCGCTATAGGCAATCATATTAGCCGGCGCCCCGGAATGCGGTTGCACATTCACGTGCTCCGCCCCGAAAAGCTCTTTAGCACGAGAAATGGCCAAGCTTTCCACTACGTCAATATATTCCTGCCCGCCGTAATATCTCTTGCCGGGATAGCCTTCGGAATATTTATTGGTCAAAATCGAGCCGATGGCTTCCAACACCGCTTCGGAAACATAGTTCTCACTGGCAATCATCTCCATCCCTTCCTGTTGTCTTTTGAGCTCTCCGGCAATCGCTTTGTAGATTTTTGGGTCCTGTTTTTTCAAAATTTTCATATTTTATAAAACCTTATTTTTACCTGTTTATTATATCACCTAAGCACGGATAAAATCAAATGTGGATAAAAAAAGAGTCATCAGCAGCGTTGCGCTACCGATGACTCCATATGCTTCAAAATAATTCAATCTGTATTGATTTAGTCTGAATACTTGCCAACAAGCTCTGATTGAGCTTCATTGCCCTTCCTTTTTTCAATGACACCGATCTCAAAGGCATGGGGACAATCAAATGGCACCCCGTCGTCACTCACAACAGATAACATCATAAGGCCATTATTGAACGTCCTGTCCATATCACGTTGGGAAATCTTGCCCTTCTCTTGGGTAAAATAGAATATACCTGGACGCTCCCAGGAGCTCCTGTCAATAACCATTTTCAAGCCAGATGGTAAAATCCGCGGAGGATTGTCTTCCAATCCACCGCCAGTCACATGAATGTGTCCTGAAAATTTTACCCCTTTGGCACGCTCTTCTTCCAACGCCTTGATCCAGATGGGCGTGGGCTTAAGCAAAGCTTCAGCTAAAGGGTACCCCATCAGTGATTCGCTCTCTAATTTTCGCCTCATCTTTGATGGACTCGTGTTAAGACCATGGACTTTTCTGAGAAGTGAAAAGCCATTCGATGCCGCACCATAAGAAGGAAGTCCATAAACTTTTTGACCAACTTTTAAAGGGGCGTACCTTATGGGATTCTCATCAAACCCAACAGCAAAAGTCACCAAATCAACGTACCAGTCACGCTTGAAAAAACCTGGCATTTCAGCTGACTCACCGCCAATAATCTGACAGCAAGCATCCTTACACCCCGCAATAAGACTATCAATGATAGCGATGTGTTTTTCCGGATCCAGTAATCCAGTCGCGAAATAATCCAGAAGATAACTTGGTTTTATGCCAGCAACATAACTGTCAACTGCCGACATAGCAACAGCATCTCTTCCGACACCATCAAACATATTCATTACTGCCGCCAGAATGAGCTTTGTCCCGACCCCATCGGTCGAAGCCACCATAGATCGCACTCCCTTAGGGACAGGCACCGTTCCCGCAAACCCGCCAATATTTCTCTCTGTGCCAGGCCAAGCTTTTGCGAACCGATCCTTGATCATTTCGACAAATAGCATTCCTGCATCAATATTAACACCTGCTTTCGAGTAGGCATCCAGTTTTCTTGTCTGTGTCATCTTTTCCTCCATTTCTTCCTAGTTTTTTTGATTGTTTTAGCCCAGTAAACGCCAGATACCCACTTTGCATCGCCGCCTCCGCCGGCTGTGATTATTTGATAGTTTTTTTATTTAAAAAAACCTTAAGTTGTCAAAGAAAGCATAAAAGAACCCTTACAGTTCTTTTTATACCTATATACCTTATAGCAATTTTAATCCAATAAGGCAAGCTTTGAAGGATTGACATTACACGTTTCTAGTAACTCAAATTTTTTCCCTCTCATCTTTTATTTGCATATTTTTTTTGCCTAAATTTACATCTGACCAATTTAGCTCTGGAAAAGCAAGCTCAATAAATATCTTTATGCTTCCACCCAGGCTAGCCCCATAAAATCCATATGCGATGCGTTTAATAAAATTAGCAGCACCCTCTTTTTTTATTGTTGCTATAATCAACATTTTGGCCTGCTCATTTTTTTCATCGTTGATTAATTCTTTAAGTTCAGGGATATCCTTCAATATCTCCGTTCTTATTCTCTCTCCCCATGCCTTTTTTTTCTCATCTTTATTGCCGTATCTTTTCTTTGGATTACTCTTTCCCAAAAATTCACTTAAATTTGTAATTTCTGGAAAACTCTCCACTAAAGCCATTCTTACAGTTGATAAAATAGCCTTGCCCTTCACAACGGCTCGCAATCCCATGTCAATAAAATCATCATCTGAAAGTATCGATAAATATAACTTAACGTTTTCTTCGTCATTTGATTCTAATGCCTCTTTAATTTCTGGAAACTGCTCAAAAATAGTCTCCCTAACATTGCTTATAGTTTCTTCCCTGGATATCCATTTAAATTTACGCTTCTTAGAATGCTTAAAATCTTCTGGACTCAAATCAATATCCGGGAAACAAGTCATCATCATATCTCTAAAAAGACCGAAATTAGAATATACATCAGGGAGATGCATTTCAACTAAATCAGTACGTTTTATCTTTTTTAAAAGCTTCTTAGCCTCCTCAAAGTCTCCTTCTTTGATGAAAGTTTCTATTTCTGGATGCGCTGTAAAAATCTTTTTCCTAACTAAAAGTATCAACTGTTCCTCCCTATCTAATTCTGCGCCTTCTTCAGCTACATTATCCAGCACTATTTCCCTATCAACAAATTTCCTTAATCTATCCTCCCAACCAGCAACATTTTTAAGTTGCACTGCCCCACTAAATCTCAAATCTTTTTTTCCCTTTTTAGCAATATCTTTCCAATTATTTATACCCATCACATAAATCGCGTGCAATGCGAAAGGAGATGCGATTGCAACGCAGTTATCAAATTCATATGCCCGATATTCCCTGCTTGCAGTTGATTCAGTTGAAGTATAAATCTTGTTAGGCTTTAAGCTTTCAATATATTCCAATCTTTCATAATTCATCATTTCACCAGATTGACCGTCCATAACTCTATTAGGCCCACCCGACAAGTAAGGCTTGTCATCAGCAGGTGCTATTTCCCAATCAATTACCTCTGCTTGCAAAGAATTCTTTTCTGCAGTAGCAAGCTCCATTTCTTTTCTAAATTTTTCTATTTCTGCAATTAAATTATCTGAAAAAGGAAGACCCGTAAGAACATCCATGGCCTTATCTAAAATGATGCTATCGCGCGCTGATTCCTGATTACTCAACTCTTCGCTGGCCTGGTCTAACAACTTAATATATTCCTCTCCAAATTCATCATCATTTTCCAATAACCGCTGTAATGTTTCCACTATTCTTTTTTGATTTTCAATAGCGGTATCTCTTTCACTTAAAATGCCGTTGTTTTCTTGAATAAATTTTTGTTGGAAAGCATCGACATCAAAAGCATATTCATCACCATGTTTTTCAGCTTTTTGCTCTCTTTCTTGATTAGACTCATGGAGTTTTCCTAAAAAATTAGGTTTAAAAGAGAGATGCGCCAGAATATCTTCGGCAAACTTGTAACGAGTATTTACAGTAACCGCTTTTTCAAATCCTATTTTCCTAAGTTCAAATATTTGACTATCCATTTTTTCGGAGAAATCAACTCTTCTCTTAGCGATAGCTGTCGCATCCTGTGCATCCATTTGACCCAAAATATAATCTAAGTCTCGTATTATACTTTTGTCATTTCTGTTTCTTTCCCTTAGATTGTTGGCTTCGATTATTTTTTCCGGAGGTAATACCGGAGGCAATCCTTCCATGTTATACATATATTTTTTTCAATTAATTTGTTTATTTAATTGTTTTCAAATATTCCGTTAAGGCCTCTTTATAGCTGCGCAAAGGATTGAGCTTAGTGTTGAGCAGTACGGAATAGTAGGGGCGCTTGGCCGGACGGGGAAATTCTGAGCTGTCTACGGGAATGACTTTCGTTTTCAATTTCGCCTGCTTATATAATTCCAAAACCCCTTCGTACCAAGTGCAAGGGTCACCGTTAACAACATGATAAATTCCGGCCGGCTTTTCCGCTTCAATGATTTCCTTGGTTTTTTGCGCCAGATCCGGAGCATAGGTGAAGCAACTAGTCTCTTCATCTACGGCTTTCACCCCGTTAAATTCGGCTTTAGGCCGACCAGCAGAGCTGGATTTAACTGGGTGAACCTCCTTATTTTTTTTACCCACTTCTAACATCACATCAAAAAAACTTCTTTTGGCCGCTGTCGACGTCGCCGGAGTGCCAAAAATTTTGGACGGACGGATGATATAATATTTTTCACCGTGCCTCGCCACTGCCTGCTCTCCCATTTCCTTGGATTTTCCATAATTAGAAATCGGATTAGTTTCCGCCTCTTCGTCGAAGCCAAGTTGCGGTTGAAAATCTTCATGCAAAGAACAGGAAGCACACGAATGCGTGCATCCCCCCGGTTCTGGAATTTCTGGATTACCGTCAAAAACATAATCCGAAGAATAGTTCACAAACACGGCTTGCAATTTTTTCGCCACCTTGGCCAAATAGCCTGGGGCTTTGCCGTTGAGTTTTTTAGCCATAGCAAACTCCTCCGCGTCTTCTTCGCATTTATCCACGGCATTATAGCCGGTGGCATTAATAATGATGGCCGGCTTCAGAGCGACGATTTTGGCCACCACTTCTTTTTCCAAAGTAATATCAATGTCTTCCCGATCCCAAGCGGACACCGCATAAGCCGGGTCTTTTTTGAAGATCTTGACCAACTCCTGTCCCAACATACCCTTAGCCCCAATGATGAGCACTTTTTTCGTATTTTTATCTAGCATAGTCTAAAAATTTTTATAATCATTAACGTTTCAAAAATTATAAAATTAAAAATTTTAAAAATTATACCCTATTCCCCATATTGTTTTTTATAATATTCCTGGTAACTGCCATTTTTGATATTTGTCCACCATTCCGGATTGTCTTGGTACCACTGCATCGTTTGTTGCAAGCCGTCTTCAAAGGCAATTGTCGGTTCCCAGCCCAACTCTTGCTTGATCTTGGAAAAATCAATGGCGTAGCGCTGGTCATGTCCTTTACGGTCAGCCACAAACTCAATCGATTCTTCGCCCTTGCCCATCAGCTCCAAAATTTTATACGTAATTTCTTTATTGGTTTTTTCCGCATTCCCTCCGATGCAATAGGTATCGCCAATCACGCCGTTATGAATAATCATATCAATGGCGCGGCAATGATCTTCTACGTGGAGCCAGTCGCGTACATTCATCCCATTTCCATATAAAGGCACTTTCTTCCCCTCAATCAAATTAGTGATAAAAAGCGGTATGATTTTTTCCGGAAAATGATAGGGGCCGTAATTATTAGAACAATTAGAAATGGTGATGGGCAAGCCGAAGGTGTGGAAATAGGAGCGCACCAAGTGATCAGAAGAGGCCTTGGAAGCGCTATAGGGACTGCGGGGATCATAGGGAGTTTTTTCGTTGAAAGCCGGGTCGCCAGTTTCCAACGAACCAAAGACTTCGTCGGTCGAAATGTGATGAAAACGCTTATTGCCATTGCCTCTGGCCGCTTCCAGCAAGGCGTGCGTCCCCACAATATTGGTTTCAATAAAAGCCTTGGAATCCAAGATGGAACGATCTACGTGCGATTCAGCAGCGAAATGGACGATGGTGTCCACCTCACCCGCTAATTTATTCACTAAGGCATAATCCGCAATATCTCCTTTGACAAAACGATAGCGCGAATTGTTTTCCAGGTCTTTAAGATTTTCCAAGTTGCCCGCATATGTCAGGACGTCCAAATTAACCACTTCATAGTCCGGATATTTCTTCAAAATATAGTGGATAAAATTGGATCCAATAAACCCCGCGCCGCCTGTAACTAATAATTTCATGTAGCATGTAGCATGTAGCATGTAGCAAAAAAGGTGCTACATGTTATATGGTTTGTGTTATATGTTAGATGTTTATTTATTCTTCGTTTCCCAATCAAAACCAATTTTTGAATCATTCCAGTCGATTCTTTCTTCATCAGGATTTTTTGGATCATAGGCCTCACTGGTATGATAGACCAAAGTGGCCGGCACCTGCCCCAAAACACGATAGCCATGCGCCACAAAAGGAGGGATTAGTACCAAGGTCGGATTATTCTCTCCGGCATAAATTACCTGTGTCTCACCAAACGTCGGAGAATCCTCCCGCATATCATGCAAAACTATCTGCATATTGCCTTTGATGGGAAACCACACATCAAATTGTTTTTTGTGCCAATGAAAAGCTTTTACCACGCCCGGATAGGTTTCCGTATAGCTGGTTTGTTTCACCTCGCAAAAAGTCTCTTCGCCATCTTTGAGCACCTCACAAAAAAACCCTCGGTCATCGGCATACCGCTTGACTGGTTTTATTTTTACACCCTCTATCATATATTTTTTATATTTATCCTATTACCTCTCTATCATAATACAAAATCGCCCCGAAGGCAAAAAGCAGCGGGAAGACCGCTGCTTTTAATTTATCCAAAATAGCTCTATTCCGGTAAATCGCACTAAGCATCCAGCTCTCCGGCGCCTTCATAGACTTGCAAAAACCACATCTCCAGGCACAGCAGTGTCCAGATTTGCCGGGAATAATCATGGCGAAGATTCATATGATCTGCCAGCAGGCGTTCAATAATTTCTTTTTTGAACATTCCCCGCCCCAGAGCTTTCTCAGATAGCAGAATGTCAGACACATATTCCCGCAAATCTTCGCGAAGCCATTTAGCCAGGGGAATTTCAAACCCTTTTTTCTTTTGCTGCACAATCTCGCCGGGCAAAATATCTGCAAACATTTTTCGCAACAAATATTTGCGCGAAAATAATCCTTTCATTTTCAAAGAAAAAGGCATCTGCGCAGTCAGTTCCAAAAATTCATGATCCAAAAAGGGCGAGCGACCTTCCACCGAAGCCGTCATGCTCGCAATATCCGCTTTCACCAGCAAATCATCCGGCAAATAGGTGGAAAAATCAGCATACAAAGCTTGATCCAATCTATCCTTAGTGCCTGCCTCTTTGAATTTTTCAGCCACTATCTGATTTGAATCAAATTCAGTAACCTGTTTGCGAAAAGCTTCCTGATACAATTCCTGTTTCAGCTCCGCATCCAGACGACAGGTATAATCCGCGTAACGATAGGCATAATTTTCTTGCAGGCCTTTAGCGAATAGATAGGCGCGCTGCACCAAAGCACTGTGCAAATTATCCGCCAACATCTTGGCCAGTGGCAAAATAATCCATTGATTTAGTAGTTTCCATTTTTCCAAAATAAGTCCTAATTTATGCACGCTATAGCGGCGATAACCCGCAAAATTTTCGTCCCCACCGTCACCGTTGATGACCACTGTCACCTGTTCTTTGGCAATCTTGTTGATATAATACGTCGGCAAAAGACTTGGGTCAGCAAAAGGCTCTTCCACTTGATAGGCCAATTGAGGAAACAGCTTGATAATATCCGGTTGCACAATTTTTTCCGTATGTTGGGTGGCAAACTTGCGCGCCACTATTTTCGCTGACGCCAGTTCGTTAAATTCTTTTTCTGCAAAACCCACCGAAAAAGTTTTCACATTCCCTTTTCCTTGCTCGCTCAAAAGAGCCACGATACCGCTGGAATCCAGGCCTCCGGAAAGTAGCACCCCCAGCGGCACGTCAGCAAGCATGCGCGACTGCACCGCCTCTCGTAATTTAGCTAAGGCTTTCTTTTTCCATTGCGCTTCGCTGAGCTGGCTTTTCTGGGAATAATCCAATTTCCAATACCGTTTCTTTTCTACTGTTTTTGTTTTCAGATCAATGAAAAGATAATGCGCCGGCTCAAGCTTTTGGATTTTCGCAAAGCCCGTCAATGGCGCCGGACAATACCCCAACGTCAAAAAATGATGAATAGCAACAGGATCCACGGATTTGGCATATTCCACTTGCGTCAAAATCGCTTTCAATTCCGAGGCAAACATAAAGACCGTATCATCTACATAATATTTGAAAGGTTTTTTCCCTACCCGATCACGCGCGCAAAAAAGTGTCCGTTCTTTCTCATCATAAATCGCAAAAGCAAACATGCCCCGCAAATGCGCCACACACTCTTTCCCAAATTTAGCATACAACGCAAGCAGCACCTCCGTATCAGTTCTGGATTGAAAAACATAGCCATCCGCTTCCAGCATTTCGCGCTGCTCTTGAAAATTATAAATCTCTCCATTAAAAACGATTTGATAGCGCTCCTGATAACTCATCGGTTGATGCCCCAGCGCGGAAAGATCCAACACAGCCAAGCGTCGATGACCCAATCCGACTTTTTTGTCCGCTGAAATATAAACACCGTCGTCATCCGGACCACGGTGAATGAGTTTCCTGTTCATTGCCTCCATAGCAACAGCAGAAACTTCTCCGGCATAAAAATATATTTTACCGCTTATTCCACACATATTTTTATTTGTCCCAGATAAAATCCGAGTTAAGCACGAACTGCTCGCTCTTTTTTTGTCCTTTCGTATCGATGATTGTCACCGCTACCGGCTCATCATTGATACCGGCTTGTTTTTGAATTTTGAGCGCATAATTCTCTGCGATGTTTTTTGGCAAGTTATAGGAAAACTCTACTGTTCGAGTGCTATTCATAGGCACTTTAATGATGGCGCCAAAATAATTTCTACTACTGCCATCCGCCAAAACATCCTTCCCAAATTGAGGATTGGAAAAATCCTTAGCATTAAGTAACCATGCCCCCTCCGGCACATACACACGCAGATACGAAAGATAGTCCTTGGTCATATAATCTCTTTGCGCCGCAGTGTGATTGTAGGTGATTTTCAATTTAGCCAGCGGTTTTTCTCCGGACAAATCAAGGGTATATTCCATTTCCCGTTTCACAGAATAGTCACTCTTCCAAGCTCCTAAATTGGCATCCACCGCCATCAGATAATCCTGCTGCCAATGGCCATCCATTTTTCCGTCCCAAAAAGAATCCGCAATAATCTTCTGCATTTTCTCATCTTTGAAAGCTAGTTGAATATCCTTTTTCTGTAAATCATCCAGCACCACATCAAAAAGTTGCAATTTTTCTTGCCAACCCAGATTCTTCACCCTATTCATAATTTCTTTGGCTAAAATATTCATCACTGATTTTCTCTCTCCGCGCGCAATTCCCTGCTCGTCAAAAGCTTTTTCCACTTGATATTCCAGAGCCAGCACTGCATTTTCATCGGCGTATGTTCCCGGATAACCCTCCAGCGTCACCGGTCCGGTCACTTTCAAAAAAGAGGTCAGCACATTGGTAGTGATGGCCACCACGCCATCAAATTTTTCTTCCCCTTGTCCCAGGTAATAAAAATTTTCCGCTGCTTTGGCGTTAGTGGGAAAATCCGGTGAAAAATTAGAATCCCGCAACTTCAAATATTTTACCCGCAAAGTTTCCTCCATAGGATAGGGGGTCGGAATCGTATCCGGGATGCGCCCGTCAAAATTGCCGGTATCGTGAATTTGCAAATCACTTATCGTGCCATTTTTTATTTTCAGAATGCCAAAGGATCCGATAAAACCTCCTCCCGGACGGATTTCCATATTATTTTGAAACAGAATCAAAAAAGTCTTTTCATTTTCTCCACCCAAAAGATATTCTACTACGCCGGAAATCACCGTATATTTTTCCCCTATCGATAGTGTTCCGTTTTTGGATGCCTCTTTGCCGGGTTGTAAAAAAAAGTAAAAAGACACCAACAAAACCGTTGCTGATGTCCAAAAAATAATCCAAAATTTGATGCTATATTTTTTCATTTTATTTCTAATCTGAGATGTTTAAAAGCTTTATCGTGCTAGACACTGGGTGTCTCTCACCTTCATATCGCATTAGACACCCAGTGTCTGAAACGCTGTAAGGACGAAGCGTTGGAAACCCTCAGGAAAAGTGATAAGCGCATAAATTCTATCTAATACTAAAAGTTTTATTAATTACCACCGCTGAGCAGTTTGTTCAATCTCATTTTCACCTCTTCCGGAGTGGCCTCTCGTTTGGAATCCTCCGCCACGGCCACTTCTGACATACTCGGCAAAACATCTTTTTTCGCCCCTCCCATATCCAAAACAAATTCACTCTCTTCTTCTGTGATAGTAGCAGATTTTACTTCGTCCTTCAAATCATTTTCTATCGGAGCCTGTACCTCTTCGGCTAATTTGAAATTAAATTCTTCATCTACCGGCAGATTGCTGGGAGCGGAAGATTTTTTTTCTCGGGTGCCAAAAAAACTAAATTTTTTGGGTTGCATCGGTTGTACCAGAGCAGCCTCATCTTCTACTTTAAAATTAAAGACATTTGCCTTTTCTTCCTCCTCTAGCGGTTTTTTTATGCCCATTTCGGGAAAAGAAAATTTAGGAAAAAGGGATGGTCTAGCTACGATCTCAATTTTTTCAGTCACGTCCGGCGTGTCCTGCCTTCGACTAAAGATATCTACCATGAAATTAATGAGCAGGGTAATCAAGAAGCCCGCCAAAATTCCGCTTGCCAAACTGATTGCTGCCGCCTGGAAATAGTTCACTCGCGCCGTCTCTTGCATAATCGGGCCGTCAATCACGCGCATATCCAAATTATTTTTCACCTCATAGTAATTGCCCATCACCGTCAAAATGCCGGTGACTGTTTGCGTAGCAATGATTTCCGCCTGTAATTGGCTGGCATCAAAAATAGTCACTTCCAAGACGCCGCTCTTTTTCACTTGCTGGGTTTCTATTTTAGCATTCCAAAATTCTTTTCGCTTGGCATCCGGCAATTCCAACGCTCCGTCTTCAATATCGCTATTGAGTTCCACAATCTTGTTATAGAAAGACAGGGAGCGTGGAATTTGTTTGGCATTTTCCACAATCTGATCCACATTTCTGACGGCCGTTTCATTTCTAGGTAAAAACAAGATTCGAGATTTCGCTTGATAGGTCTTACTGCTGTTTATTACCATAACAAAAACAAAGCCGGCAATGAGCACCAGGAAGATCCAAAATAATTTGTCGGCTAAAATTTTTTTCATAATGATATACCACCCTGTTTGGGTAGGGAATTTTATATTAAGTTAAGTTTCAAATTTATCGCCTCTTGATATACAGACTCAGTTTTCTCGGCACTATTATCCCAATTATACTTTTCATCCATATTACTCTTGGCTCGCCTCCCCATCTCCCTAACTATTTGGGGATTTTCCGTCAGATATTGCAACTTCTCTGTCAAATCAGCCACATTTTTATTTTGAAAAATAAAGCCACAATTTTCCGTCGGTTCTAAATTCTCCTTGATATTACTCACTAGAGGAGCCAAACCACAACCCATCGCGTCTAGCAGCGCCATAGAAAGCCCCTCAGCCTCGGACGGTTGCACAAACAAATAAGCGTGCGAAAAAAGTTGCACCAGTTTTTCTCCTGATTGCGTTCCGGTGAAGACTACATCCTCCATCTCGCGGACCATGCTCTTCAGTTCTGTCACATACTCATCGGTGTGAGAACTGTCTCCAACAATCACTAGCTTCATATCCGCCGGAATTTTATTCTCACTAGATAATCGATTAAAAGCTTCAATTAAATAATGCACCCCTTTGTGTCGCACCAATCTGCCCACATAGAGAAAATATTTTTTCTTTTGCAAATTCCACTCCGAAAGCAAATCATCGGCTGCTGTGTAGGTTACACCTGCTCCATTCAAAATCAATTCCCCTTCCGCGGCAAACTCTTCCCGCATATATTCTTGCAAGATAGGACTGATCACGATGGTTTTATGCGGAAATTTTGAAACGGCATATTCACCAAATTGTAAATACTTCCGCGCAAACCAACCCCACTTTTTGTGCAAACAATCTTGCGAATTGAAAGTTCCCACCACGGCTGTTTTCCGTTTGAAGATCTTGATTATCCAAGAAAGCGTCGACGGTCCCGGAGCCTGATAGTTGATAACGTCATAATCTTGAAAAAGCGCATGTAAGGTCGCCAAAAAAGTATGGCTAATGGCATCCATATTTTTCGTATTGATACTGGGCAAGTGAATCAACCTAACGCCTTTATATGTCAGTAACTTTTTGTCCGTATAATTGTTGCGCGCATAAACAAAAACCTCATGCTTCTTGGCAAGCCGCACTGCTAGCTCCTCTACTCTTCTCTCTACTCCACCCGAGCGCATGGGTATTCCTTTTTGTCCGATAAAAGCGATTTTCATCTTATTTTCCCCGCAAACTAACTTTTAATGCTTATTTAAAATAGAAAGTTAGTGCGATATTCATGGCTTATTTACGGCTTATTTCATATATCTAGTTGACTGCATAGTCTAGCACTTAATCACTAAACTGTCAATGGCCAATTTTTTCTGTCTTTTTACTGCGCTACTTTTTCGAATATTGCTGAAAAATCCC
>CAIMIV010000018.1 GCA_903841185.1 uncultured bacterium | reverse complement strand
CTGCGCCCACTTGAAAATATCTTGGAAGTTGGCTAGGATAATCTGGATAATGTTTTCTTTTCGCCTTGGTGTCAAAATAGCATATTCGGTGGAAGTGGATTCGTTGCCGGCTTCGTCTTTAGCTTTGACGCGGAAATAGTAGACGGTGCCGGGTTTGAAACTGGTGATGACGGAGATGTGATTGGTAGCTAGTTTGTCACTGGCGTTCACTGTGGTGTCCTTCCCATCCCTGCCTTCTCGATAAGCTAAAGTACTGGTGGCTCCTTCGTCTGTCAGCCAAGAGATAATGGATTGAACTTTGTCCGTTTGAGAGAGAGCCGAGCTAGTTTTGATTTGATCAATCTTAGGAGCGTTTTCATCTTTACTGGTTTGGAAACTAGGGAAAGTTTCTTCAGTTTCGTTGCCATCCTCATCGCGGACTTTCAAATTGAGACCGAAGGTGACGCCGGAGGTGAGATTTTTGAGCACAATTTCGTGTTTGGTGGCAAATTCAGATTTGCCTTGCACACCGGAGTTTTCTTCTTTGGCGGCATCGGTGAAAGCTACTAGGGTGTCGGTGGGAACATTAGTGATGAAAGTGAGCTTAGCGCCATGTTCGGTGATTTCGTCCACTTTGAAGTCAGCAATCTTGGGTGGAGATTTTGGTTCGAAAGTGCTGTCGTTGGAAGCAAAGAGATTGCCTTGAGCGTCTGCTCCTTTGACACGGAAGTGATAGGTGGAGCCAGCTTTGAGATCAGCGATAGTTAGTTCATGCACTTTGGTGCTAGCCTGGCTTTTCTTGGTTTCGCCGTAAGCAGTAGTCAGACCATAATCCACGATAGAGGTGGTAGCAGAGCCGGTCTGCCAAGAGAAGGTAGCTTGGTTGAGCGCTTTGGAAATGACTTTGACTGAAGAAAGTGAGGATGGTTCGCTGGTGGTGAAAGCGGATTGGGAAGATTGGGAAATGTTGCCGGAGGCGTCGAGTGATATAATATAATAAGAATATTTAGCAGCAGGGATAAGATCGGTTAGAGTTACGAGATGATTTGTTGCATAATTATCTTTATTGCTATTTACCAAATTATCTCCAGCATTCTTGGTATAAGTAGCCCCCTCAATCTCGTAGGCCACTAAACCATTCGCCTTCTCATTCGTATTCCATGTAATGTTAGCACTTTCCCCTTTCATCTCTGAGATCGCCACCCCAGAAATTTCCGGCGCTGTGGTATCTCCGGTAACAACTGTGGCATTCACATCTCCCTGACTAAGGGTCTTGTTGGAAGTTTTAAAATCATGGTCCAGGAAAGCCGTCGCTCCACCGGCATCAGAACAAGTGATGGTGTAGTTGTAGCTAGTATCTGGAAATAATAGATCAATGATGGTGACGGTATGATTTTTTTTGTATTCCCCTTCCGGTCCAGTAGTACCTTTATCATTAATAACTGTGCCGGCTATTGTCCAATAATTAATAAAACACTTAGCATCCTGATCAGTTTTAAATTCGATCACTGCTTTGGAATCGGTAGTCACTTTGTCATTCACAAGGGTGATAGTTTTGAGAGCTCCAGTCGTACTGAAAGCTAGTTCCGGATGAATGGAAACATCGTAGCTGAGAGTTTCAGTGCGGGTAGGGTTTTGTGGCACGGAAGTGTCCGTCGCGATGATTTTTAAATAATAGGTAGAGCTGGAAGTGAGACCGGTGAATTTTACTAAGTGATTAACTGCGTAAAGTGTATCTTCAGTGAAGTCTGAACCGACTTGTGTAGTGGGGTCTAGGCTTGCAGCAGAATATACTCCGACTTTGACAGTGGTAGCCAGCGCCGCATTGGCGTTGTGAGCATCGACAGTTTTGAAAGATACTTGGGCGGTTGAATTTGTAATGGCTCCAATGGAAACATCTTGAATTGCAACATCAGTATTGGTCGCTACCGTGCTTTGGTTTGGCACTATACAAGTACGTTCCGAATATTTAGAATAGTTGTTTGCACTATCTTTGAAACTGAGTTTGTAACAATATTTATTAGCCTCACTTAAATCTTTATGTAGATAATAGTTAGTATCCACATTGGTAATCGTATCAAGTTCGGTGGTTGGGGTGCAGTCGTCATTGTCTTTGGCGGTGGAACAAGTTTTCAAGTTGTAGCTAGCAAAATCTCCGCTACCGGTGTTAGTTGGTTTTGGCCAGAGAATGAAGACTCCTTTGAAAGGTGGATTGATGGCGAGGTTGGTGATATCGGTGTATTTAATATTCTCTGGAGTTTCCGGCGTGATAGCGCTCGCGATAATTGATTCGTTGCCGACGAGATCCTTGAATTTCACACAAGCTTTGCGGGCAGAACTGGAATTTTCGGTGATAGTTGTAGTGAGATGATCGGCGTAGCTTTCCCAAGTATTAGTGAAAGCACACGCGTCAGTCGCTGCGTTAGTTACCACTACTTCTTTTAGCATTCCTGCATCATGAGCATCTGTAGCACTGATAGTAATTTGATTGTTATCTTTGGAGCGGTCAAAAGTGATAGTTCCTTGTTCCGGAGCAGTGGTGTCAATCGTGATGCCGGTAAGGTTAGTACTAGGTACCGCGGAATCAGTGCGGGTGTTGACTGGTACAGAAGTGTCAGAAACTGATTCGGAAGCGATGCCGTCAACAGCCAGATTATTCTTGTCTTGACCAGAACCCGTATCGCCAATCAGGTATGTGCCACTGAGTGTCGTTCCACCAATACTATCTAAAGTTAGCGGACGAGTAACTCCGTTATTCAGATTCACACTCATAGTTCCCGCAGAAAGCGGTTCATTGTAGGTAGCAATGATGATTATGGTTTGTCCCGGTCCGTAAATACCAGTAGCAGTGGAAGTGCTAAAAGAAGATAGAATTGGTTTTTGACTGTCAAATTCCACGGTGTCGGCCGCAGTGGCACTATCATTGCCGGCGGCATCGATGAATTTAGCCGTGACAGTTTTGATTCCTGGGTTGGTATTTCCGCCGCAAGCATTGGACGTGATGTCAAAATTAACTGAGGTAGCGTACGCTACTTCTGGACACCAAGTAGCTCCGGCATTTAGAGAGAATTGGACAAAGCCATCAGAGAGATCAAAGTTGTCGCTGGCTGAGAGATTGATAGTCACAGTTTGCGTGCTGGTTTTTGTTACGGTGACATCTACTGGGGTAGCACCAAGAGTTGGCGCAGTGGTGTCGAGTTGGAAATTGGCAAGATTGATCACTGAATCTCCAGCAGCAGTGGCATAATCTCCATTCAAAACATTTGCCGCTATAGTAAGCGGTGTGCCTTTACCATCCTGCACAGCTTGATTGATTACGGCTACCACTTTCAAATCTGCAATGTTTTCATCAGTTACAGCATATGTTCCTATTAGCTTGTTACCGGGAGCAATATTTGTCAGTGTCACATCGCGATCAGTGTGACCGCTATTTAGCCTTACGGTGATACTGCCCCCAGCTTTAATAGTCTTGTTGTAGTTAGCTACCAAGGTGAAAGTATTGTTTAAAATATCATTATTATATGTCCCGCTAGATTGCGTTACCCCTAGTTTCTCAACAGTGAAACTTTGCAGAATTGGCGGAGTGGTGTCAATGACAATCGTGCTACCGTTGCTTTCCAGATTCTCCCCCGACGCCACTGTGGCGTTAGTTTGAGTCAAAGTGTTTCCAGCTTGGTCAGCAATTGCAGAGGAAACAATTTCGTCTACCTTGATGTAGTCCGGCGTGGAATCATAGCCTGTTTTTGGTTCGCCAATCGTGAAAGTTCCCGCGATTTCCGTGCCGAGGCTTCCGGAACTGAGATTAGCTAGGACATTCGCAGCCATCGGACCCACCTTCACTTGCAAGTTGCCCGAAACCGGTTCCGAGTAGACAGCGGTGATGTTTATCATGCCCGCTCCCGTCGGAGAATCCACGGTGGAATTCGGCGAAGTAGAATAGAAATGAGATAGAGTTGGCGGCGTAATATCGATATTCAACACCCTAGCACTGACCGCATAACCGATGTTTCCTGCTTGATCAACGTGTCTGGCACACAGATATTTATCGTCGAAATCTTCTGTTGTAATTTGAAAGGCTTCTCCGGGCACATATGGTTGGTCATAGGTGTCGGTGGCGTCGCAAATATTATCCACACTAAAACCATATTTGGATTCGCCTTGATTAGACTCCACGACGCTGATATTGATGCTGTCTGATTGCGTCGGTCCGGCAGCAACCGGATCAGCAAAGGACAGAGCGGGCAAAGTGGTGTCCACTCGGATGCCGTCACTCACGCCAACTGTTGACCAATTGCCTGCGCCATCCTTTGATTTGACATAGAAATAATATGTAGTGTCGTCCACCAATGCCAGTCCGGTCTTGGTCACATTTGTCGTTGTGGCTGTGGATGTCCAATTGACCAAATAGCCCGTGCCGGGATCCGTAGCTGAAGTGCCAATGGCATATTGATTGTCTGCAATTCCCGAGGCATCAGACGAAGTCCATGAGGCATGCAGTTGAGTAGCGTCCTTAGTAAGCTGTCCATCGTCGGTGATGGCAGTTGTGGTTGGTGGAGCTGTGTCCAGATTTATCGTATCAGAGTAGGTCGGCGAAACATTGCCGGCCTTGTCGAAAAAGCGAGCGAAAATAGTTTTTGCTCCGTCGCCGGTGGGCAGAGTCCAAATTTTTGAAGTGGCATAGGTTTCCGGAGTTGACCAATTAGAATCATCTTCTGAAAAACTCATCGTCCCCAGTCCGGAACCAGCGTCCGTGGCGTCATTTGCCATATTCACGACCGTGTTAGCAGTATATGCATCACCGCTATTAATCACCGTACTGGTCGCCGTCGGCACAGTCTGATCCAAATTGATTGTGGTGCTGGAAGCGGCGGAAACATTGCCGGCGTTGTCTTTGAACTGGGCGCAGACTGTTTTTGTCCCATCGCCGATAGCTAGAGTGACTGGCAAAGCCGCATTGGCATCATAATTTGCCCAGATTCCCCACGCCGCGCTGGCGCAAGTGCTGGCCGTAGTGCCGATTTGTGTTTGATACAAATTGCTGCCGCCCGCGTCAGTCGCATTGGCATACACGGAATTGGCCAGTGTGTTAGTGTTGGCGTGAAATGCACTGGCAGTGGAGGCTCTTTCCAGTTGGACGCCGTCTAGCCACATATCTTCATCGCTGCCTCCTACATAGAAAAATAAAGCGGCATCCGTTGCGGTTACATTAGCAGTAAACTTATAGGTAAATCGTTGCCACTCGGTCGTCAAAGGAATATTTTGGGATAAACCATAATTCGTAGATTGAGAAGATTTTTTTACCAATTTTGTTACTATCGTTCTGGCCGCTGTCGCTTTGGCGTAGAAGGAAATAGTATAATCCGTGCCATTCATAATTGAAAATGTTTGTTGCATCAATTGAATATCTGATTCACTTCCTCCAGTTGTAATATCCATCTTTAAAGAAGTGTTTCCAATAACTGATGGTGTTGCATCAGATGCTCCGATTGCTACGGCTGTGGCTGGATTAACCCAACCAAACCAATCTGCGAAAAAATCCGTCGCCTCAAAGCTGCCGTTCTTCACCAAATTATTCACCTGCAACAAACTCACCGTTGGCAAAGTTTTATCCACAATCACAGCCACCGAATTCGCACCAGTAGCGCTATTAGCGGCGTTATCCCAAGCCACGATGCGATAGGTATAGGATCCTTGGGCAAGCGCAGCATTATCAGCATAGGTCACGGTTGGCGCAGCAACTGTTCCAATATCCGCAAAAGTAGTGTCCGCATCTGCAGTCACTTTTCTTTGTACTTTGTATTCTTTGAGATTGCTGCCTCCCGTGTCCGTTGAAGCAGTCCAAGTAATGGTTTGATTTCCAGTATTGTTCGGATTAGCAGAAATAGTCGGAGTTCCCGGTACGGTCGGGGCGTGCGTGTCAACCACCAGCACATCAGAATCGACAGAGTTAGTCGTGTTTCCAGCTGTGTCATAGGCGATGACTCTATAGGCATATGTTCCTTCCATGCGACCATTGTCCGCATAGGTCACGGTTGGTGCGGTCACTGTCGCAATATCAGCAAAACTTCCGGCGCCAGTTTTTATTTGTACATGATATTCTTTCAAATTGCCACCAGTGTCAGTTGAAGCAGTCCAATTTATCGTTTGATTTCCGGTGTTGTTTGGATTGGAAGCAATCGCAGGTTTTCCAGGCGCAGTCGGCGCAGTTTGGTCAAAGACCACTCCCGTGTTTCCCGTCACTGCAATCGGGTCTAATGCATTAGTGTTACCAGCCTTGTCTGTAAGAGCAATTTTCATGGTGTATGTCGTACCATTAACAAAAGCTGCCGGAGCGTTGGTGCAGGCCGATGCAAGACTTGTCGCATCAATTGTGTGGAGTGTTCCACTAGAAATCGCTGTCAGCGAAGCGGTATTAAGAGAACAGGACACAGTTGTCCCTGAAGCAGGTGTAAATGTAATTGTGCCACTAGCCAGATCTTGCTGATCAACCAGCGTATAGTTAATATTTTTATTCGCAATATTCAGCGGACTGCCACTGGAAGGCGCAACATTCGTGACGCTCGGCGCAGTCGTATCCACCACCACATCCACATTCGCTGCCAGGCCAAAAGATAGATCATCAACATATGCAATACCGTTCGGAGGACCATTTGCAAAACATCGGAGATATATGGATGTAGTTCCGGCTGGAATCGTGACTGTTTCAGAATAGTAATGCCATTGATTGTCATTATTCCCCGAACCAATTCCACTAATAATGCCTGTAGAATCAATCCCAGTGCCAGTAACATCACATTGTATTCTCCCAGTAGTTAAATTTGTTTTTAAATATCCTCGCGTTATATATTGTGCACCAGGAGTAACCATTATCATCTGCGCCCTTCCAAAAGTTGCGCCTGTGGCGGAAAGTTTGAAACTTTTTGCGTCACGATGCACAATGCTCGTATCAACACTCGTTCCAGTTGTCGTTCCGATGGCATCCGTCCAATTTGTGAAATCACTTTCAAATCCCGGATTCTGCAAAAGATTTAGTCCTGTCATTTCACTTAGCCGATTTCCTTCATTCGCAGTTGGCAAGGCCACATCAGTCCCAGCACTGGCAATCACATTGCCAAAACCATCCGTCAGCGCTCCCGTAACAACTCTAATGGAAGTCACATCAAGATCAGCTGCATTCACGCCCGATCCGACAGAATAGGCACACTTCAAAACATTACCAACAATTGACACATTAGCATCTGGACAGGTGAGTCCGCCAGATAAATTGAAGATTATTGTTCCGGTTTTTACTAGCGTATCACTCCCCGGACCAAATTCCGCTTTCAAATAAACCGTGCTGCCATTTTTATAATATGTCGTTGCCCCAATTGGACTATTGGTCGTGGAGTCCACCGAAGCATACACCCGTGAAATCGTCGGCGCTTGCAGATCCAAACTGTCCAACGTTTTTAAATTGGCTCCAACTTGATTGAAAGCTGTGCCATCATTGGCCGCTACTTTGAGACTGACATTAGAAAGGACGTTGCCTGTCAGTGTAACATTGGGTTCACTTTTTGCATCCCACAGAATCGTTTTGGCATTATCATTTGGATTTTCCGTCAAGCCGGTTATTGCCATATTAGCGTGTCCTGTCACACTCGTGGCCAGAAAATATACTGGGTCATTTTGCGCATGCACTGCGCCAAGTGTCGGATAGTTTGTAGAAAAATTCTTGTAGCGCGCCGTGATGGTCAGATTGTTGCCACTCGCTGTATAACTCACCAGTTCCGTCCCAATGAGCGCATCGCCCGCCGTCGGAATCGGCAAACTGCCCGCATTATTCAGCGTCACCACGCCGGCCAGGGTGTTGGTATCAGAATTTCCCAATGCACCAGTTGTGGCGCTCAAAGTCACGCCATTTAATTGATAGAAAAGATTAACATAGGCCGCAGTCTGCTCCATCGCCGTATCGTCCCTTTTTTCGTTGATTTGATAATCCACCTTCACTTTTCCAATATCCGCAGTCGAGCTGAGCTGAGTCACAGTTGGAGTGGAAATAACTGGCGGAGTGTTATATGAATATTGCATTGTCACGTCCGAAAGAGTCGGAGTGGTCACGCCGCTGTCGGGAGATTTCAAAAAGGTGGCGTATTGAATCCACTGATTGCCGCTTGTTCCGGTCTGCGCCGAATTAATCGCGGTTGCGCCTGTTTTATCCGTATAAAAAGAATTACTTTCTCCGGGGCTTAATGCGCATCCGGTCAGCACTCCGACTCCGTCAGGATCAGGTCCGCACCAAGCTCCCCATGTCGCATTGTCAGCCGATGTTCTAATCTGGAAACCGACAGCGCTGTTGGCGTCATTGCTCGCGTTCCAGGTGATCTTCTGCACACTACTGTTGACATTGGTGGTGTTGAATGGTGAGGAAACTAGTTTTTGGAAGATGTTCGGATATTGAAATCCGATTACGAGACTGTCCAAAGACGGCTGTTCTAATTGTGTATCTGGTGCCGAAAAAATAGCCTGATATTGAAAATATCTTTGCCCGTCAACTACACAACCTTTGCCGGATAAATCTGTATTATTGACGATGTTGGTTTCGCAACCGGTCCAAGAAGTTTTGTCCGAGCAATTGGCAGCGGTGCAAGACTTGATTTTGATAGTGAGTGTCGTGTTGGCGGGTTGCGTCAGTGGCAGCCAAGCGACAGTGCCAAAAAAAGGACTAGTCAATTGCGAGTCAAAAACATCCGAAGTTCGGGTGCCGGAATAGTTCGCCGCGCTAGCCCCGCCGGCCAAACCAAAAAGTGCCAACGTCAACAGAACAAAGATGATGTTTTTGAATTTTTTATTTATTTCTATTTTTTTGATCATTTGTTTTTTAATTAAGCAGATTTAGATTATATATTTATTTATTTTCAATTTCATTGCGGAAGTATTTCTATGTAATAAATTATACCACATAATGTGGAAATCCAAAATCATAAATTGGTCTCAATCCATTCATTAAACTTTTCTACCTGAATTACTTTTTTAGTATTAATCAAAAATGGCTCAACATCCTTAGCCAAATTTAAAAGATCTTTTTTGCTGAATAAACTTAGTAATTTTTCTTTTAAATCTTTTTGATTGTCAATTTTCAAATGCTTTTTTAGATATTTCCAATCCGGCTGTGTGCGCGCATAGAGATACACCATGTCATAAATATCTCGCCCCTTAAAGCGCCGCCTTTCAATCAGGGCACATATTTTCTGCGCCAATGCTATTTCAATCGGATAAACTTTTATTTCCGCAAATACATCAAACTTGCTAATCACTTTCAACACCGTCTCCGGCTTCTTTTTCAAACGAAAGCTGTCGATTTGAATTAAAATTTTCTCATCTTTTAGCGGCGACAATTTATTATCAAATAGAATCCGCGGGAATTTAATATAGCAATGATAAACAGCTTGAAAAGTATTTCTAATTTCAATCTTCACTCCTTCTCGCTCAAGTTCTAGTTTTACAATCTTCATCAAATCACCAAAATCTTCCGGACTTAGGTCAAAATTGTCCAAATCGATATCCTCAGAAAAACGATCATTGCCATGAACAATTCGAATACAAGTCCCACCCATAAAAATAAGGTGATTGCCATATTTTGACGCGAATACAATATCCAATATCCTATACTGCAAATATTCCTTCAGCATATGCCGAGTCAGTCTTGTTTCTGATGCTGAATAATGTTTTAGGATTTCATTTAGAGCTAGCATGCAAATATTCAATTAAACTATTTAGTCTCTTTTTTATTCTATTTGCTCGAACCAATTTGGCGAATTTTTTTATTTCCGCTATCCGAAAACCCCGCGGCAAATTTAGGCGCAGAGAATCAAAATCATTCTTGTTTTGCAAATCTTGCCGCAGATAGACCAAATCGAACAAAGCTTTTTCCGGTGAAGCCAGACGAAAATTACGATTTTCTTTTTCACTCGCTACCAAGCTATAGCCCACAAAAAGGTCTTTAGTGATTTTTTGATACACAAAACTGCCAAACTCATTCTGAATTTTTTCATTACGATTTTTTGAAATTGAAGTGATAGTTTGCGCGATGTCAGGGATTATTTGATAGTATGACAAGGCGTATTCAAGGGATATATATGAATAATTCAACTCATTAGCCAAGATATGTGAATCAAAAGTGGCATTTGGCAAGACAAAAATTCCTCTTTTTGCATGCATCAAAAGCCTTTTTTTTCTCCAATCAGTCAACTGCGCATAATTAACCCCCTCAAAAGCATTCTTTATGTCCTGTGTCGTAATGGAACTAAAATCCTTAAAGATGTTAACAAAATCCAAATATTTCATATTTTTTATCAAAACAAAAGTTTATAAAATTTTATAAGTATCTGATTTCATTATATCAGAATAATTTTATACTTGTCAATAACTCCCCAAATACACCAATTTTCCATACCCCTCACCACTGCCAACATATCCCCAGAATTTTTCTGCTAAATTCTCGTCCAGCATTTTCTTGCGCAACTTGTAGGTGTCATAATGTTGCATAATTCCCAAATAGGAATTCATGCAGGAAACAAATTCCTGAATTTCTTTCTTGTTCAAATTCCTCTTTGCAATCACCTCATTCCACTCTTGTATTTTAGCATAAAAATTGCCTTTTGTCCGTTTACCGGCATAAATGCGCCACGGCTTAATGAAAGTTCCCAGAAATTGCACGCCCTTTTTGAAATGTTGCAAATAGATTTTCTTGGGATGAATTGTTAAATGTAGAGACGTATTGCAATACGTCTCTACGATTGCCGTAACCGTTTTCAAAAATTCTTTGTCTGGATGAATAAAAACCATATCATCCACATATCTGCCATAGTGTTTGATGTTGAGTTTTTCTTTCATAAGGTGGTCGAACTCATCCAGATAAATGTTGCCGAAAAGTTGGCTGGTCAGATTGCCGATGGGGAAACCCTTATTTTCCTTGGCAAAAAACAAACTTTTGGATTTCGGCAGTCCCACCCAATCTTCGCGTTTTCCTTTGATATGGCAGTTTTTGGTCGGATCATTAAAAATGACAGTGTGAATTAAATATAAGATTAGATCAATATCGAAACCCACTGTAGAGACGCCCCGCCGGGGCGTCTCTACATCATCATGGGGTGTTTCTACATTTCTCGTTTTCACAAATTCCAACCTATTTTTAATTTTCGCGTACAAAATATTTCGATCCATCGCCATAAAATAGCCTTGGATGTCCAACTTCAAAATCCAACAATCTTTTTGATAATTTTCACTGCACGAGCGCAGGAAATGATCCACTCGCTTGATGCCATAGGACGTGCCTTTGCCAATTCGGCAACTATAGCTATCTTTAATAAAATGCTTTTCAAAAAGCGGGTTGATGTAGTTGAAAATCAAATGATGCACGATGCGGTCGCGGAAATCAGCAGCAAAAATTTCACGCTTCAAGGGAGAATTGACAATGAAACAAACGCTTGGACTGATTTCATATTCTCTGTTTTCAATATCCCGGCAAAGCTGGAATAGATTTTTTTCGTATTCTATTTCAAATTTGAGGGCGTTGATGGTGTTCCTTTTATTTTTTCGAGAATCATAATAGGCTCGAAAAAGATCTGCGATAAGCTTGGATGATTCCATTATATTTTTTTACTAGACAGGGGCCAAATACCGATTTGGAAATTTGACCCCTGGAAGTTTTCAGTGCTTGACGCAACGAACCGAGAACCCGTTGGCGCGGTTATTGTTGTTAGCAGGATTCACACTTGTCGAATTGAAGTTGAGATTGTAGGCGTTGGTGGAGTTGGGACTACTCGACCAATAGTTGCCGTTGGAACCCTGATTGGTGAGCGTGCCATTGTTGTTGCGGTTGCCGGCAGCGGAAAAATAACCACTATCTTCCTCGCGCAATTAGGAATCTGTGTAAAAGAAAAAATTTTACACAAACTCCGAAAATCGCGTAAAGTGTCCCACTCTCGGGACTACATTCCTCGCTCGGAAAATACTGAGCAAGAGGGTTATTGAACTGAAAAGGGGCACACCCGCTTTCACCTTGACAAAAGACGGCTCTGGCCCACATCAATTATGACTGACATTCTCCCATAACACCAGCTGTTTGGAAACCGATTCAATTTTTTCATTGAGGCTGATGAATTTTTTGAAATTCACTTGTTTCAAATCTTGCGTCAGGCGCAGCAACACTCGGATTGTTTCTACTTTTTCGCGCGCTTCACTGATCCGATCTTTCCGGCCTGCAAAATTTTTATTAGCTCGATAGACGCACATTATCATTTCTAGAACTTCTTTCTTGATTTGCTCGCCGATTGTGAAGCGATAATCGCGCGAAAAATTGTTCACTACGTGAAACAATTCTAAAAGCAAGTCGTAACTCACTTTATACACTGGAAGATTATCATATGTTGCCATTAATTTTTGTGAAAAAAAATTAAATTTGTTCAGATAAATAGTTTTCTAAAGAGTCAAGCCTGCCTATCGGCAGGCAAGAGTCGAAAGAGTCGGATCAAATCCCGCTTCGCGTGATCAGTTCTTGACGCAACG